>CAZLEE010000052.1:0-24387 GCA_964558455.1 uncultured Verrucomicrobiota bacterium
ACGCCTACCGCAGCGCGCCCATTGAATTCTGCGAAGTCGCCTCCATGAGCATGGAATTGCTCGGCAACGAGTTCATCGAAAAATTCTATAAACCCGGCGACGCCCGGCGCGCCCGGCGTGATCATCTCAAGGGCATCATCGACATTTTCCCCTGGATCGCCACCGTCGATGCATTTCAACATTGGATATACAGCCACCCCGGCCACACCCGCGCCGAACGACAGCAGGCCTGGCTCAACCTCATGGACCGTTTTGGGGGCGACGTGGACTGGAAAGATCACGAAGAGGCGCGCCAGAATTTGTGGCATCGTCAGCTTCACATGTTCATCCACCCGTTTTATTACATCGAATACGGCATTGCCCAACTCGGCGCCCTGCAAGTCTGGGCCAACTCAAAAGCGGACAAGGCGCGGGCCATGGAACAGTATCACCACGCCCTTTCCCTGGGCGGTTCCCGACCGCTGCCCGAACTTTTCCAAGCCGCCGGATGCCGGTTTGATTTCAGCTCTGAAACCGTCAAACCCCTCATCAGCCTGGTCAGCGCCGAACTGGAAAAGACGGAAGAAAAGGGCTAAAGGCTAAAATGGGGGAAGCCCGGTTGAATTAATCTGGAGGGCGGATAAACTATGAAACTTACCTATTTCGGACATGCTTGTTTTTCAGTTCAAATTGGAAAGAGCAATTTGCTTTTTGATCCTTTTATAACTCCCAATCCAAAGGCCGCGCACATTGATATAAAAAATCTGGCGGCGGATTACATTCTCATTTCCCACGGGCATGAAGACCATCTGGCCGACGCCGTGGCCATCGCCCGGCGCACCGGGGCCACCGTCATCGCTCCTTTTGAAATCTGCCAGTGGCTGGGCGGGAAGGGCGTGGGAAAAACCTGGTCCATGAACCATGGCGGCGTTTGTCAATTGCCTGATTGCCAGGTCAGACTGGTCAACGCCGTTCATTCCAGCAGCCTGCCCGACGGTTCCTATGGCGGCAACCCCTGCGGTTTCGTGGTGGAAAGCAATGCCGGTAATTTTTACTATTCCGGAGACACCGCGTTGACGCGCGACATGGAATTGGTGGGCGAATGGGCCAGACTCACTTTTGCCGCGTTATGCATCGGCGGGAATTTCACCATGGGAGCTGACGATGCTGTCCGCGCCGCCAAAATGGTGGGTTGCGATCATGTGGTGGGTGTGCATTACGATACTTTTCCCCCGATTCAAATAGACCACAAAAAGACGGCGGAAAAGTTCACGGCGGCGGGATTGCGCCTGCACTTGCTCCAGATCGGCGGGAGCGAAGAGTTTTGATCAGGTGGTGGTGGTTTGTCCGGGCTGCGGGCTGCGGTTGATTTTGAGCAATTTGCCGCCTGACAGGATGCGGTAATGTTCGCCGCGCCAATCGACACTGTTGCCCCAGAAAGCAGCCGCCCAAATCAGGAAGTCCAACAAATCCTTTACCGGCGGCAACCACCAGTAAGACCAATGGGAATTTGATTTCGTCAGACGTTTTTGCTGGTGGCCCGCACTCAAAATGCGGAAGAGCAGGGCGGCGGCGAAGAAGGGGAGCGCGAGCGGATCATTCGTCCCTGCCACCCAGAGCAGGGGCCACAGGGTGGCGTTGCCCAATATGCTCATGAGGTAGGGCAGCGGCTGGCAGATGCGAATAGTGCGTGCCCATCGCAATTGGTGTTTCCAGGCGTCGGTCCAGTTGACTTTCATTTCGCGGCAATGAACCACTTCCGTCGAGAATTCTATCCGGCATCCCGCCCGCGTAACGAACTGGCCCAGTTGATAGTCGTCGGCCAGGAAATCAGCCAGGGGGGCAAAGCCGCCGATGCGTTGCAGCACGGAGGCGGGCAGAGTCATGACCGCGCCCAAGGCAAAGCGCACCGGTCCCAAGGAGCGCGCCTGCAAGACCTGGCTCCAAAAGTCGGCATTGACGGCCACCGCCTCCCATCGCATGGCGGCTGTTCCCGGATTGGCCATTTGATAAAAACAATTGACCAGCCCGACGTCCGGGTTGGCCAGCAGCGGCGTGATTGCCGCCGCAAAATCCACATCCACTTCCACGTCCGCGTCGCTGATCATGACCAGCGGATGGCGGATGAGCGGCTCGAGTTGGCGGAGATTGGAAACCTTGCCATTGGCGCCCATGTCCTTGTTGCAAATGACCAATTGGGCGTCGATGCCCGGAAATTCCCCGATCAAATCGCGTACGACTTGACACGCCGGATCGTTGGCCTCGGCCACGCCGAACAAAATTTGCAGCGGTCCGGGGTAGCGCAACGCAAACCAGCTTTGCAAACAGCGCCGCGTTTCCGCGCCACAGCCCTTGACCGGCTTGAGAATGGTCAGACCGGGCAGATGCGCCGGTGCGGTGGTGCGGCGATGTAACGGAAAGCGGATCGCGACAGACCATCGCCATACGGTCAGGACCAGGCTGAGGAGCGCGAATATTGCCAATGCCAGATCTCGCACGATTAAATTTCGTCCACGGAAATGACGCGCAGAATTTCCTCAAGGGTTGTCTGCCCGCTGTAAACCCGGCGCAACGCCCGCTGCCACATGGTTTGCATGCCTTGTTGCACGGCGGTTTGTTGCAATGCTTTGGTTGGCAATTTCAACATGACGGCGTCCCGGAGGGGTTGGTCCACCACCAGCAGTTCCACCACCGATGTCCGGCCCGAGAATCCTGTGTTGAGGCATTGATCGCATCCCGCACCGCGGCGGAACGAGGCTGTTTCCCGGTCTTCCAACGGAATGAGGCGCATGAGGCCGGCTTCGGGTTCATAAGGCTGCGAGCAAAAGGTGCAGTTGTTGCGTATCAGCCGCACACCCAAAACCCCGCTCATGCTCGAGGCAAGCAGGAAGGGTTCGATGTTCATATTAATCAGGCGCGCGAACACGCCCGCCGTGCTCCCGCTGTGGATCGTGCTGATGACCAGATGCCCCGTCAATCCCGCCTGCACCGCAATCGCCGCCGTCTCCGGGTCCCGTATCTCCCCTACCATGATGACCTGCGGATCCTGCCGCATCAACGACCGCAACGCCACCGGGTAGGTGAAATCCTGGGCTATGTTGACTTGCGCCTGCGCGATCATGGGGAGGTTGAACTCGACCGGGTCCTCGACCGTCGAGATGCTGATGGCCGGCCCCGACCGTTGCACCAGCGCGTAAAGCGCGGAATAAATGGCGGTTGTTTTCCCCGAACCCGTCGGACCTGTTAATAAAATCAATCCGCTCGGCTTGGAAATCAATTTCATGAACTGCTGCAAAATATCGGCATCGAAACCGAGGGCGGCCAGGTCAAAACTGCGGTTGCTCGGATCAAAAATGCGCACCACGATCTTTTCCCCCCGGGTGGTGGGAAAGATGGAAATACGCTGTTCCACCCCTCCCAATTCAGGATCGGCCGGCACATGGCC
Source organism: uncultured Verrucomicrobiota bacterium (assembly GCA_964558455.1). Lineage (GTDB taxonomy): Bacteria > Verrucomicrobiota > Verrucomicrobiia > Limisphaerales > Palsa-1400 > DASRLE01. Next base: position 3,425 of record CAZLEE010000052.1, read on the forward strand.
TTCCTGGGGCGTCCCGGTTTTGTAGGTCACGAGGTTGGCCATGACCTTGAAACGCCCTGATATTTTCTCCATCAACTCCAGGGGCAGATGCACCAATTCGGTGAGCACGCCGTTGAGCCGTATGCGGACGGCGAGGGTGCTTTCCCATGGTTCGATGTGGATGTCGCTGGCCCCGGCCTTGATTGCATCCAAAAGCAGGTATTTGACCAAAGCGCCGATTTCAACCTCGGTTTCGGCATTCCCGGACTGTAAATAACGAAGTGTCTCGCTCATTGGGATAGTTGTCTATTTTAATCCTGATCTTTCCTTATCATCAAGGTTAGGATTAAGATTTGGAAGAGCAAGATTTAGATCATGCAACCGTTGACCAGCTACACCTGCACTTTGACCGACGCGCAAGCCGTCGCGCTGAAGGAATATCTGCGCGCCCAGGCGTACGAGTTTCGCGACGTGCCCTACGCCCGTTTTGCCGCCGGCAAGGAAAAGACCCAGGTGGTTTTTTACGAAAGCGGCAAACTGGTCGTGCAAGGGAAGGGCGCCCATGATTTTGTCGAGTTCATACTGGAACCCAGCATCCTTAAGGAGGTCAAGCTTGGTTATGAAGAGGTGCTCAATCCTGATTTGCTCGCTCCGCGCATCGGGGTGGACGAAAGCGGCAAGGGCGACTTTTTCGGACCCCTGTGCATCGCCGGCGTCTATGTCAACGAAAAGGTGCTGACCGCCTGGAAAGGGGCCGGAATCCAGGATTCAAAAAATATTTCGAGCGACCGCCGCATTGCCGAACTGGCCAGGCTCATCCGCGAAACGCCCGGTTGTGTGAATACGGTGGTGCGGGTTGGAAACGAAGCCTATAACCGCGCCTACAGGCAAATGAAGAGCGTCAACCGGTTGCTCGCCTGGGGCCACGCGCGGGTCATCGAAAATCTGCTGGGCGTTTCCTATCAAATGAATCCTCCTCCCGTGCGGGCGATCAGCGATCAATTCGCCCATGACAAGGGCGTCATCAGCAAGGCGCTCATGCAATTGGGGCGGGGCATAAAATTGGTGCAATGCCACAAAGCGGAGTCAGATGCGGCGGTGGCGGCCGCGTCCATTCTGGCCCGGAACGAATTTGTCACGCGTATGCATGACTTGGGCAAAGCGCACGATTTCACCTTTCCAAAGGGCGCATCCGCCATTGTTGACGCCGCCGCCAAACAATATGTCACCGAGCGCGGGGTGGAGGAATTGGGGAAGGTGGCCAAGATGCACTTCCGCACCGCCTTGCGGGCGCAAGGTTTGCCGGAACCCCCCAAGGTTGACTGGAAGCACCGATAAGCCGGCTCAAGCGAAAAGGCGGCTGGGATCAATTGCGCCAGTTGGGACTGGCCGCGCGCGAAAATTCGATCATGCCTGAATGGATGGCGCCCAGACCCTGGCTTCCCGGCACGGATGGCGCGGGCAGGGGGCCTGCTTTGTCCGTGTTGGAGTAAAGGGTGCCGCCTTCGCTGACGAGCGCCTGGGGGTCATCAAAATTTTGGAGCAGAATCTGTCCGCAAAGGAACAACGAGCGGTTGGCCAGGCGCGCCAGAATCCTTCCCCGTTCATCCACCACATAGTAGAGCACGCACGGCTTCGTTGCGGAGAAAGGGGCCAAATTTCCGATGTTGATTTGCACATCGCCTATCGCAACCAGATCACGACCGATGCCGCCCTGCAAACGCGCGCCCGATTCGGTGACGAGGTATCCCCTCGCGTCCACCCTGAAACTTCCCGCCTGGGTGGCGTAAAATTCGGAATTATTCGGGTCGCGAACCATGAAAAAGCCATTGCCCAAAATTGTCAGTTCGTTGACGGCGGCGCACTCGCTTTGGGCGGGGACGTGGCAGGGCATGGCGGTTGTCATATGTAATATTTATATTCGGGCGTCCCGTCCGGGACGTTGGCCAGACAGGCGGCGACCAGGTTTTCAGGCGCCGGGGTGATGCGAATGGCCACGGGTTGGGCGGCGTCCGTTTTCCAAGCGATTTTCAACCTTCGGGGCGCGGGCGCGTTTCGGGCAAAAGATTCCACCCTATCCAAAACCGCATCATCGTTGGCGACAGCATTCATTCAAGTTCCTACGTAGAGCATCGGATGTTTGCCGTCATGGACTTAAATGGCCACGGAATGGACGGTTTTGACCTTCCGGCGCGAGGCGGGAAGGCTTTCAGCCGTCCGGGATGACGTTTTTTTGCCGGCTTGGGCAATAGTCGCAATCATTAACTGCTGCAAGGCGGCGTTGGCGCGGAGTTCGGCCTGCTGGAGCGAGGCGATGCACTCTTCCCGGCGTTTTTCGAGGGAGCGATAGGAATATTGGGCTTGGGCGGCCTGGGCAACGCGGGCGACGCGAATCGATTGGGTGGCCCGCACTGCGGAGCCGGCGCCTCCCAGCAAGCGGCGCACAGACGACCATACGTGGCTGATTTGTTGCTGGATCATGTCCAGCAAGTCGAGCGCCTGTTGGCGGGCCAACAGGGCGTGAATGTATTCCTGAAGAATTTGTTTATCTCCCGTGGCCGGGAAACAATCCATCTGGCTCAATGCAGTGTCAGTCATAAGTGTCATATCTTTGGATTGTATGGAGCAATAGGTGTGCCAAAGTGCGAAAGAGCCGGAGTGCGGGCGATTTTCCGGTGAGCGGGCGGGGGAAAGGGGAATTTAATTCCAACGGAAATTTGGAGAAAGGCAAGAATGTCCACGGCCGAAACATCTGCCTTCCAAAGTGTGTCCAAGTCTGTCCTGTTTCAAGCCACCCCTCCGCAGTGCATTGCGGCCAACTGATCGAAAGAGACGGAACCTCTGCGTTGGGATTCGCAGGTTTGTTAATGATAGAGCAGATATTTCTCGCGGCGTTCCTTGAACGCGGCCAGCTTGGACTCCCACATTTTGTGAATTTCCGCCAGCGGCTTGTCTTCTTCCACCGCATTGAGGGTGGGTTCGTCCAAGAGCAGGTTGTTCAGGTTTTCAACATTGAATTGGTCGGGGTACCAGCGATTGAGGATTTTGGCGATTTCCAGACCCACATCAACCACCTGGCAATGTCCCCGGTCGGTCAGGATAATGTTCACGCCGGCGCAGGATTGATTTTTGTAGATGTAATCAGTGGGGGTGAACCGGATCGGGACAAAGCGCACGCCGGGCAGTCCTTCCTTGTTCAGCGCCTCAGCCAGGCGCACATCTTCAATGTAAGGCGCGCCCACCACTTCGAAGGGCGTGCCAGTGCCGCGTCCGACGGAGAGGGAGCAATTCTCCAGCAACCCGATGCCGGGATAGAGCGCGGCTTCGGTCAGGCTGCGCAGGTTGGGGGAGGGATTGATCCACGGCTGCCCGGTCTCGTCATACCACATCTTGCGGTCCCAACCCTGCAAGGGAATGACAGTCAAGTCGAGATTGTCCAGATGCCGTTCCGCCTTGTACATCCGGGCCAGTTCCCCTTCGGTCATTCCGCTGCGCACCGGGATGGGGTGCCAGGCGATAAAACTCGTTTTGCCGCCCAACACCGGGCCGTCAATCATCTCGCCGTCGATGGGATTGATTCTATCAAGGACAAAGAACTTCAGCCCTTCCTTGTTGGCTGCTGTCATGGCCAGTCCTAGGGTCGAGGTGTAGGTGTAAAACCGGCAGCCTACGTCCTGGATGTCGAAAACCAGGGCGTCAAGGTTTGCCAGTTGGTCCTCAGTCGGGGCGAGGCGCGCGCCGTAGAGGCTGTAAACGGGCAGCCCTGTATGTTCGTCCACCGCATCTGTGACCGGTTCATCGAAATTGCCATAAAAACCATGTTCCGGCCCGAAGAGCGCCTTGAGTTCCACCCCCGGCGCGTTGCGCAGCAGATCGATGGTCGGGTAGCGATGCCAATCCTTGCCGGTCGGGTTGGTGATCAGGCCGATGCGCAATCCTTTGAGCGGGGCGAAATTCTCATTGACCAGGACATCAATTCCATTGAGCACTTTGGGCGTCGCCGTGGTGGGTTTGGGCGATACTTCGGACGGACGGACGTGGTGGCGGGGAACGGGCGGCAGTTCGTCCGGGACAAAATTGAAGTCAAAATCCGTCACCGATTCCGCAGCCAGGGTGCCGACGGTATGGTATAGCTTGAGCACATTGCCCGAGCCATTGGGGTGAACGCGGTTGGACAGGAAAATGAAGAACGTCTTGGAGTAGGGATCGATCCAGAACGCCGTGCCGGTGAAGCCGGTGTGTCCGTAACCTCCGCGCGGAAAACGGTCTCCGCGCAACCGGCTGTAGCCGGAATCAATGTCCCATCCGAAACCGCGCCGGTCTTCCACCCCGGCCGGGGTTTGCACGCTGGTCATCATCTTGACCGTTGCCGGCTTGAAAATCCGCACTCCGTCCAGCTCGCCCATGTTCAACATCATGCGCGCGTAGCGGGCCATGTCAGCCGCTGTGCTGAAAACCCCCGCATGTCCCGCCACTCCGCCCATGGCCCTTGCGGTGGGGTCATGCACCGTTCCGCGTAGCGGCTTTCCCCCGATGACCTCGGTCGGCGCTATGCGGGAAATTTTGGATTTGTCGGGCAGAAAACCGGTATCGACCATTTTCAGCGGTTGGTAGATTTCCTTGGCGCAGAAAATATTCAGGGGCTGGTGGGAAACCCGGGACACGATTTCGCCCAACAGGAAGAAATTGATGTCGCTATAGCGAAATTCCGTGCCGGGCGCCGCCCGCAATTTCGTGGCTGCCGCCAGGCGTATGGCCGCTTCCGTTCCATGCCATTCGGGCGTGTAGGGGACATCTTCGGTCAACCCGGAGGTGTGGGTGAGCAATTGGCGCACGGTGATGCGCTCCTTGCCGCCGCCGATGATTTCAGGAATGTAAGTGTGAACCGGCTCATCCAATTTGATCAGGCCGCGTTCCCACAGGATCATCACAGCGGGTGTGGCGGAGAGGACTTTGGAAAGGGACGCCACATCAAAAACCGTGTCACGCGTCATCGGCTCCTCTTCGGGAACGAGGGCGCGGTTGCCGTAGGCTTTCCAGTAGTGGTCGCCTTCATGTTCGACCCAGACGACGGCGCCGGGCAGGCGGTGTTCATCAATGGCCTGGTCAATGGCTGTGTCAATCTTGCGCAGTTTGGCCGGATTCAAAGCCGTCTTGGCCGAGTCCGCGGCGGGTTTGGCCACGGCCGGAACGGCGCCGAGTAAACACAGAAACAGACAAAGACGGATGTTCGACAATGTTTTGCTCATACTTGGCGGACATGCTATAAACGGATTGCTGTGGAAAGAAAGGCGTAAATTGGCTGGCAACATTTTTAACGAACGGTTTTTTGGGGTACCGTCTTGCCTTCGCGCTTTGGCTCTCTAAACTCGCGGGCGGTCATGTTAAATTTGTCATCTCTGAATCCAGCGCAGCGCCAGGCGGTCGAAACCACTGAAGGCACGGTTTTGATCCTGGCCGGCGCGGGAACGGGGAAAACCCGGGTCATCACCTCCCGCGTGGCGCGTCTGATCGAGAAGGGCGTCAATCCGGGCAACATTCTCGCCGTCACTTTCACCAACAAGGCCGCGCGCGAAATGCAGGAGCGCGCCTCCAAGCTCATCGGCCGCGCCCCGCGCGATCCGGTGACGGGTGAAAAAGCGCCGCGCCCCGTCATTTGCACCTTCCATTCCCTGTGCATGAGAATATTGCGCCTGCACATCGAACGGCTCGGTTACAAGCGCAATTTTGTGATTTACAGCGAATCCGACCAGCTCGGGGCGATCAAAAAAATCCTGAGCCACATTTCCGACAAGGCGCAAAAGACCGATCCCGCCGCCGTGCTCGCCTTGTTGAGCCGTTACCGCAACGGGGGGTCGCGCGCGGCCGTATTTGCCGAACCGAACGTGGCCGCTCTTGCCCAGCATGTCGCCGCCCGCTACCAAAGCGCCTTGCGCGCCTGCAACGCGGTGGACTTTGACGATCTGATCCTGCTGACCCTCCAGCTTTTTACCGAGCATCCCGATGTGCTCGATCAATGCCGCGCCAAGTATAAATACGTGATGGTGGACGAGTATCAGGACACCAATGCCGCCCAGTTCAAGCTCATCCATCAACTGACTTCCAGCCACGGCAACCTGTGCGTGGTGGGTGACGATGATCAAAGCATTTATGGTTGGCGCGGGGCTGAAATTGCCAACCTGCTCGAATTGGAGAAACATTTTCCAAACGTCAAAGTCATCAAGCTGGAGCAGAATTACCGTTCCACCAACACCATTCTGACTGCGGCTAATGCCGTGATTAAAAACAACGTCCGGCGGCGCGGCAAACATCTTTGGTCCCAAAAAGGGCAGGGGGCGAAAATCATTCTCCAGACTTATGCCCACGACGAGGCAGAGGCCAAAGCCACTGCCGAAGGCATTGAATTTGACCGGTTGGCGCGGAAGATTCCATGGCAGGATCAGGCCATTTTGTTTCGCACCAACCAGCAATCGCGCCCCTTGGAAATGGCGTTGCGCCAGGCCGGCATCCGCTACCATTTGATCGGCGGCCAGAGCTATTTTGACCGGCGCGAGATCAAGGATTTTCTTGCCTACATGAAGGCGCTGGTCAACCCGCAGGACGATGTGAGCCTGCTCCGTATCGCCAATGTTCCCCCGCGCGGGTTGAGCGATGTGACGATGGAGCGGCTCCTGGCCGCCAGTCAGCAGCGGAATTGCGCCGTTTATACCGTCATGAAACACACCGACGTCCAGGCGGAATTCCAGACCCGGACACGCCAGGCGATTGAGTCCCTTATCGCCCTGATCGAGCGGCACCGGGCGAAATTGCAGGAGGGCCATTCGATTTCATTGCTCGTGTGGGCGGAACAATTCATGGAGGAGATCGGGTTCATAGCCGACTTGCGCCGGGGCGAAAAGACGGTCGAGGCCGCTGATAATCGCGTGCGGAACCTCAAGGACCTCATGGCCAACATGAGCTCCAACGCCGCCAATCCGATGGAGAGTCTGCAGGCTTTTCTGGACGATTTGACTTTGGATTCGGGGCGCGAGGAAGAGAAGGAGGAAGTGGGGGACGCGGTGACTTTGATCACAGTTCACAGTTGCAAGGGGCTGGAATTTCCCCACGTCCATATTGTGGGATTGGAGGACGGGCTGATGCCCCATGCCCGATCCAAAGTGGAAGGGACGATGGACGAGGAACGCCGTTTGTTTTACGTTGCCATCACGCGCGCCATGCACACCCTGACCTTGAGCCATTGCGCCGCGCGCAAAAAATACGGGGCCATGACGCCTTGCCATCCTTCGCCTTTTTTGAACGAAATTCCGCCCGAGCTGGTTGAGTTTGCCGATGAGAAGAGCAAACAGCCCGTCTCAGTGGAATCGGGCAAAAACCTGTTTGCGGCCATGAGGGTCGCCGCCGGGATTTGATCCCGCCTCAGTCTCCGTTCTTGTCATACAAAAAATCAGGCGAAGGGGTGATGGCCGTGGCCGTGACCCGGGTGTCGCCGGTGAAAATCACCCGTTTTTTGCAGACGGTGAATCCTGTTTTGCCGGCCATGGCCACCGCCTTGAGCGCATCCCAGCCATTCAAATCGTACTCGGCGAAACTGTGCCGGAAAAAATGGTGGGACTCGTGCGAATTGAGGCCGGGAAACATTTTTGTGTCTAGGTCAAACGCCAGAATGGGCTGCATGTAATCCCAATCGCGGTCGTTGTAAGCCCCGTTTTTTTCAAAATGCTTTTTGCGCATCCGGTCGGCGGTGCGCTGGTCTTGGATGACTATGATCGGCTCCAAATTGTCCTCGGCGGTGTGGATGAGCAGGAATGGCGGTTGAAACGTGGCATGAATATAGGTCTGGTTGGTCAGGGCCGTCACCGCATCGAGCAAGGTTGGGGCGGCATTGGTTATGCGAGCCTTGGCCCGGTGGAAAAAATAAAACTCATCCGTGGCGCCCGGCATGAAAATCAAGGCTTTGACCGTCGGATTCCGCTGGAATGAACCCAGCATCACCTTGACGCAATTATGCCGGTTGAGTTCGGACACCTTTTCCGTCAGCGGCATTTTGGCAAGCTCATCCTGCCAGACGGATTGGGCGGACGCCGGCAAGGCGGCGGCGCAACAACAGAGAAAAAAACCAAGGCGAAAAAAATTCATGGTCAAAAAGAAAATTGAATCAGGCGCTGAAACCTTCCCCGCATGAACAACTGCTGGCGGCATTGGGATTAGTGACCTTGAACCCGCCATTCTGGGGCGCGTCCACAAAATCAAGCTCGCTTCCCGTGACATACAACACGCTTTTGGTGTCGACCACCACTTTGACGCCGTTGCTTTCGACGAGGATGTCCCGGTTGGCCGGCTGATCCTGCAAATCCATTCTATACTGCAAGCCGGAACAACTTCCGCCCACCACCGCCACCCGCAAGACGCCATTGGGCCGTCCCTGCTTTTGCAAGAGCGCGCCCACTTTGCGCGCCGCGCTGGCGGTGACCCGGATCAGCCGTTCGTTTCCGACGCGAAAAGCCGGTGGCGCGGGATGAGCGGGGACTGAGGATTTGGCGGCGATCATACTTTTGGAGGGAAGGGTATCATCTGAAATTTCAAATTTCAAATTTCAAAAAGGAATGAACATCAGCCAAGAACCAAAAACGGAATGGTTGCCGATGCGGCAAGCCCGGAATGCGCGTCACGGTCGGGAAGGCAGGAGCGGCTGTTAGCCGTTATCCTTTGAAGTGGGTTTTCCCGGAAAAAACGCCTCACTACCCGCATTAAAGTGCTGCGATGCGGGTAGTGAAATTATAATGAGACTTATGCGCGAGGGACAAGGGGAAAACAAACTTTTTCCATGGAATGGTGTGTCAACTATAACATTCATTCAGTGTTTTTTTCCATGAGTTAGCGGGCATCGGCATGACTTGCGTCTTCGCGGTTGACATCATTTACCTGGGGTGATTCATTCGTAAGCGAACTCATCGCAGCAACTATGAAAACGCTAAATCTTGGTTTGATCCTGGCGGTTTGTTTCAGCTTGTGCGGCTGTGCCACTTGCAAGAAGGCAACCCCATCCGGTGATTCGGCTGATGAATATGTGAAACTGCTTTGCATCGCCACCAAAGTGGATGGCAGCGACCGGATCATTTTCACCCGTCAAAGCGTGCGTTTGGAACATAAGAATCGGAATCGCCCGACGCATGTCCTGTTTGACGGCCGCCCCTGGGTCAATCTGTACCGCACCCCTGCTGGTTGGCGCGATCAGAGCGGCCGGTTGGATTTGTCCAAGGCGTGGATCGTGAAACGCCAAGGGCGTGATGTCATCGCGCTCGAACACACGGCGAAGGGGTTCGACCTCTATCTTTGCGATTCGCCGAACGGCTCGGCGGATTACGAAGTGACCATCGCCATTCCGCGACGGAATTGAGCCGGTTCTTGCCTATTTCACCAGCTTGGGGATGATTCTCCGGGCCAGGGCGTCGGCGGCGTTTTCGAGGGCTTTCTTGGCTGCTGTTTGCTCCGCGATGTCAACGCCTACGCTGGTCTGGCGGTCCACCCAGAGCAGGTTGTCCTCGGTTCCGTCGTGAATTTTGATTTCAATGCGCGAGGTGCAGGAGATCAGGTTTCCCTTTTGCATGCCGAAGGCGCTAAAGGCTTCGCCGGTTATTTTGATGGCGGGATGATTGGTCGAATTTTCGTCGGCCAGCGGAAATCCGCATTGTTGCAGAACCACGGCAAGTTCGGTGGCGGCGGCGGGATCAATGATGTGCGGGCCGTAATGGGTTTCGTTGATTTTGACGGAAATAATGGGACGGTTGGTTCCGGGCAGGGATTGTTTTAGTTTGGCAATCCATTCTTCGCGCGATTCCACCTTGGCGACGAGCGTGTCGCTTTTGGCGGTGACATCGGATGCGATTTTTTTCGCCAGTTGCGCCGAGAGGTCGGCGATGGAGGTGGCGGGGCGGCCCTGGACAATTTCGCCATAGACGCGGCTGGTTTCGGCACCGATGATCTTGGCCACGAGAATGGTTTGATCATCGGTCTTGAACACTTTTCCCGTGACCAGAACCTTCGCGCCGGTCAGTTGGCCGATCTTGGCTGCGCTCTCGGAGTTGACGGTGCCTGAAAGCCCCAGTTCGTGTTCGCCCATGATTTTCTTAATATCCGCGCGCTCCACCATCACGATATCCGGTTCGGCGGATAAATTGGCGGTGATGAGGGCGGCGACTTTTGGCCCGAGGTCGCGCGTTCCCTCGTCCTTTGATTCAAAATCAAAGACGGCAACGCTGAGGGTGTCGGCGGCGGCAGCCCTGAGCGCGGAGAGCGCGAGGAGAATGGCGAAGGAGGAGGTCAATAATGATTTCATATTTTTTGGGATTAAGGTTATTGAGCGGGCAGAGCCGGAGTCTGCGGGTGAACGGCCAATTGGCAAAAATAAATCAAGTTCAATTGGGCCGCCGGATTTTCAGCCAAATCCGCCACCAATCCGGCTTGAACAATAATTGTCGCAACCTTTTTTTGCGGGACGATATAATACGAAGGCTGGAGTTTGGGCCATCTTTTTTTGGGCGGTTGAATCCAGACCACGGGCGTTCCTTTTTTTGAGAGAGCCTGAATTTCGGCGCTCAACTCCGGGTTCAGACGGAGGCGCGATTGAAAAGGTCCGATGATGGCCAGAGCGCCGGAGAAAGAGTCGAGCCTGCCTTCTTCCAAGTCGTCAAATTCGAGGGCCGACGCCTTGAGCAACGGCTTGAGCTGGTTTTCGGGATCGAAAATGCCCGGCGGTTTTGCGCCGCACAACGGCCGCAATGCGAGCAAAAGGTTGGCAGGATAAATTTTGACATCCGTTTTTCCGACGACGTTATTTTTTTCATTCAACCACTCGACCAGAAACCGGGTTTCATTTTTAACCGGGGGAAAAGTCAGCGGGGTTGTTTCCAGCGCAGTCTGACTGGCCGGCAATTGAAGTTTTTTCCAATATTTGGGCGCGCCGATCGCAAGCGTCGTGCCAGAGTTGGCTTGATAAATTTGGGTGCGCAAATCCATTTCAACGGGTTGATCCGACGGATTACGGATTTTGACCGCGACCGGGCGGTTCTCGCCCGCAAAAAAAGTCCGGGCGCGGTCATCCGGCAGGAACTCCACCTCTGCCCGCAGACGGACCAAGCTCATGGCCGGGAACAGAGTCAAGAACAGGAATATTGTTTTGGCACGCATGTCTTCAACGGGTAGGACACTGGCTCGCGCTCATTCCTTTGAAACAAATTAGCGTGATTGATTCGGAGCAGGGCCGAGAGCGGTTTGGCCTCGATGCGGACGGGGCCGGACGATTGATTTCCCGGCCACACCCGGTCGTCGCCGACCAGAAACACATTGCCTTGCTTGTCGGCCAGAACTTCACAACGTTCGCCGTCGAGTTGAATCTGCTGGCCGCTGAAAGTGACAAAGCACCGGCTCCCCTTTGCATCGGACACCCGGACGTAATAAGGCGGCGAATTGGGAACGTTGGCTTTGTCCGACAAAACCAAATGAGCGCCTTGCCGGTCGAAAACGATTGCCTGGACCTGGTTGGGAAACAGACCTTCAATTTCGACGTAATATTTTCTGGCCTCGGCCATTTGTGTAACCTCCGGGCCGGGCCGGGATGCGGAGAATCGTTCGCTTACCAGCGCCATGATGGCGCAAATCACGGCCAGCCCCATTCCTCCCAAAATGACCGCCTTGCCGGGGAAAAAAGGCTGCCGGGCCGGACATTCAGGCTGGTTGGCCTGCCAGTGGATTTTGGCGCCGATTTTTTTTGGCAATTCATCCCAAAACGCGTCCGGACGTTGGGGCGCGGCGGTGGATTTCAAGACCCGATCCAGTTCGTCATTCGTCATTTTTCGCCTTCTGTTGCCGTCCAAGGATTCTTTTCAATTTGGCGCGGGCCGCGAACACCCGCCACGAAACCGTTGTTTCCGAACAACCGAGAACCCGGGCCGCTTGGGCGTGGCTAAGGCCGTCGTAAGTGGTCAGGATGATGGCGGCGCGCTGTTTGGGATTGAGTTTCAACAGGGCTTCCTGGACGAGGCGCGTTTGTTGGGTTTCAGGCTCGGAGGTCATTTCCTGGCGGCGTCCCCATTCGGTGTGCAACATTTCAATGCGCTGCCGCCGCTTTTGCCAGTTCAGGCACTGGTTCAGGGCGATGCGATACAACCAGGAGGAGAAGCGTGCTTCCGCGCGATAACTTGACAGTTGCCGGAATGCCTGGACGAATGCCTCTTGCGTGAGGTCCTCGGCTTCAGCCAACGACCCGGTCATCCGGTATGCCACGGAGTAAATCATGTGTTGATAACGCAAGACCAGCGCCGCAAAGGCCGCATCGTCGCCTTGCAGGCTTTGTTTAACCCAGTCCCGTTCTTCTTCCGTTTCGACCATGCAGCCTTGTTTTACCCGGTAAGACAGGCGCAAACCACCAATCCTTTGAAAAATCTGGAATTTTTTCAATTAAATTCATTGACAAAACCGGCTAAAATGCCTATTAGCAGTACCATTCGCGTTGGATGGCACTAGCGGTAGGGGTGTCGGAGACGGGGTTTTCTTTGACGATGAAAGACCAAATTCAGGACCAAATGCACTTGCAAGGAGTGGATCCTTTGCAAGATGCAAAGCTTTATATTCGAAAGCGGGATGGCCGGATTGAGGAGTTCAATGAAGCGCGGATTTTCCTGGCGATTGAGTGCGCGTTCAAGGCGGTGAGGAATGCCAGTCGGGATGCGAGTCTGGTTGAGTCCGATCAGGTGGCGGTCAAGAAATGCGCGGACCGGGTGGTGGAGCGCGTGCTGGCCCGGGCGGTGCGGGGCGAGCAGTTGGAAGTCGAAAAAATCCAGGATGCGGTGGAGGAGCAACTGATGCGGGAAGGACACCTCATCGTGGCCCGGCGCTACATCCAATACCGCGAGCAACGCCGGCTGGCTCGCGCCGCCCGCGAGGGGCGCGCGACGGTTCCGAGTCAGGAATCGTTTTGCGGAAAGGCTGCGTTGCGGTTGGAGCCTGCCCTGTTTCCAGTCGTGGTGAAACCCTCCTTTAGCCAGAAAAGCGATAATGCTTCAGGGTTGCTGGACAAGATATACAGTCAAGCATTGCCGAAACCGATGCGCGGAAACCAGAGGGAGACGGATCATGCCGGGCAGTTTGGCGCGTATGTTCGCGAAGCGCAGTCCTTGAACCACCTTGCCCCGGAGATGCTGGATTATGATTTGGAAAAGCTGGCCGGGACATTGCGGCTGGAGCGGGACGGGTTGTTTTTCGGGAGCGGCTTGCAGGCGTTGCACGACGATTTTCTCCTGCGCGACGACAAAGGGCGGCGCATTGAAACCCCGCAATATTTTTGGATGCGCGTGGCCATGGGGCTGGCCTTGAACGAGGGCGGACAATGGGACGCCCGCGCCATTGAGTTTTATGAGGCGCTTTCCACGTTCCGCTTTGTGCCTTCGGAAACGATCTTCTGCCACGCGGGCGCGTTTGCGCCGCAATTGGCCGAGTGCGGTTCATCCACCAGTTGGAGCGACCTGGAGCATTTTACCGCGCACGTTGGAGGCCGGGTGGCGGCGCGGCGGAAAAAAGGTTTGACGTGTTCGTGGCTGGAACCGTGGCACATGGGCGTGTGGAGTTTTTTGGAACACGCCCGTCCCGGCGAACCAGCCTGGGAGCATGACCTGAACAAGGCGCTTTGGATTCCGGATTTGTTCATGAAACGTCTTGCGCGGCAAGGCCCTTGGACCTTGTTTGATCCTCCGGAAGTTCCCGATCTTCACCAATTATTCGGACGCGCGTTTGAGGAGCGCTATGTCGCATACGAGAAGAAGGCGGAGCAGGGCGGAATGCAATCTTTCCAACGGATCAGGGCCGCCGATCTCTGGCGGGAAATACTGGGTTCAATCCATCAAACAGGCCAGCCTTGGATCGGATTCAAGGATACGGCCAACATCCGGTCCGTGCAGGATCATGCGGGCGTGGTGCATGGCGGCGGGTTGTCTACGGCTATTTTGTTTGACACATCGGACGGAAGGGCGGTCGCCTGCGTCGCAGGCTCAATCAATCTGGCCGCGCATTTGACCGGCGATCCGGCTGATCCGCTCGACCTCGCGCTGTTGCGCGGCACCGTCCGGTCCGCGGTGCGGATGCTGGACAATGCCATTGACATTGGGAGCCATCCGTTCGAGGCGGCGAAGCGGACCGGCTTGGAGCATCGTCCCATTGCGGTGGGGATACTTGGTTTTCAGGACGCGCTGGACCGGTTGAAGATTGATTACGCCAGTGCGGCGGCGGCGGATTTTGCGGATGCGAGCACGGAAATGGTTGCCCATGCCGCCATTCTTGCCTCCAGCGAATTGGCGCGGGAGCGGGGTGTTTATCCGGGGTATGCGGGATCGAAATGGAGCCAGGGTTTATTGCCGATTGACACGGTGGAACAGCTTTCGTCCGAGCGCGGCACGGCAGTGGATATGGACGCGGCGGGGAAACAGGATTGGAAAGAAGTGCGGGAGGCGGTTCGGCGGGACGGTATGCGCCATTGCGCCGTCACGGCCATTTGCCCGACGGACGCCGGTTCCAGAATAACCGGGGTCAGCGCATCCATCGAACCGGACATTTGCGCGCGGCCGGGGAAATTTCGGACGGCTTTTGAGATTGCGCCGCAATGGCTGGTGGAGTGCGCGGCCCGCCGCCAAAAGTGGCTCGATATGGGGCAAACGTTGAATCTCTACGCTGCCGAAGATGATCTGACATTGCTTTCCGACGTTTACACGCAAGCCTGGGAAAAAGGACTGAAGACCGTTCGGCAGCTTCGAACGCCAGCCAGCCCCTCCGGCAGGAGTCTGGCCGGGAAAGTATTTTTGAGCGAGGCTGCGCCGGAGACAATCCTCCCGCGAGGCGTCGCCCCATTATTCGGGACGGAACCCAACTGGGCTGGGTAGAATACCCCCGCGGCGGCTATTGCGCGCCGACGAGCATCATGCCGATTTGCTTGGAGATTTCCGACGCCAAGTCAACGTCGCCACTCACATTGCCACGAGCCTGCACCACCACTTCGGTGACCCGGCCATCAACGTCGGTGCATTTCACCCAGACAGTGTGCTGATTGACCCTGGCTTGGAAGGAATTACTGACGGCGTTGTCCACCAGAAGCTTGCCGTTGCGATTGAGCACGACGCGGGTGGCGGCGGCCAACTGCGCAACAGGGCGCGCGTAACGGCTGGTGATGGTGTCCCTGGTCAAGGGCATGCCGGCGACGCTATGGCCATCCTCGGTGCCAATGCAGCCAGACAGCAGGACCAGACAGGCGGAAAGAGCCAACAACGACAAGAATTTAATCTTCATGGTTTCAACTATGCATTTAACGACGCCCCTGCTGTCAAGCCTTTTGCGGCCTTTGACGCACTATTTCCCCGTCTTTCCAAACGGGGTAAAGGCCGGCTTTGGCCGGGTCCAGGCCCTCTTTATGGCAAATGTTGTGCGGTGCGGAAAAAAACATGTGGTTGTGCGGGACTGTCCAATTTTATAACCTATTTATATTGAACATATTGAGATACTTGAATCGACCTTGTTTGAACAGGGAATCTACATTTGGGGGTAGGGTTACACCCCATGGCACGGGCCGGGCTGGCGGGGGAAGCTTATGGCTATGAAAAATATTAAATCGCTCGTCATGTTCATTTGCGCCGCCACGTTTGTGGTGGGGTGCGACAAGGGGACAACCACCTCACAGCAGATGGATAAGGTGCAAACTGAAACGAAGCAGGCCGCGCAGGAAGTGAAGGATTATACCTTTGCCGAGAAAGCTGAATTCGTCAAAGCCATGCAGGCTCAGTTGGCCACTCTCGATCAGAATCTGGATGAGCTTTCCGCCAAAATTGACAAATCCAGCGACGCCGTCAAGGCTGAGGCCAAACCGAAGTTGCAGGCGTTGCGCGAT
Source organism: uncultured Verrucomicrobiota bacterium (assembly GCA_964558455.1). Lineage (GTDB taxonomy): Bacteria > Verrucomicrobiota > Verrucomicrobiia > Limisphaerales > Palsa-1400 > DASRLE01. Next base: position 19,329 of record CAZLEE010000052.1, read on the forward strand.
CAAGCAGCGCAGTTAAAGCAGCAGCTTGCCGATGACCAGAACGCCACCGAGTCCACATGGGACAGCGTCAAGGCCACTTCAAAGAAAACATACGCCGCGCTGGAGAATAGTTTCACGGAAGCCCGCCAGTGGGTGAGTGACAAAATCGCTCCTTAAGCTGCATTCCATGCAGGAATCACTGCCGTCCAAACAAGGGCTGGCGGCAGGGGCGGAAGGAACTAGGCTTGCCAGGGTTGGGCAAAGGGGATAGGGATGAGGCCTGCATAGCATGAACGCCAAACAGATTTTAGCCGTTGGCATTAGCGTTGTTCTGGTGGTACTGGCACTGGCGGCGTACCGTATCGCAGCCACGCCGGGCCAACTCGCAGGGGTGGTTTCCAGGGATTATAAATGGACCTTGGACAAGGTCGCCGGGATGGTCACCAATTGGGGGGGGGACAAGGTGACCGTGCATGTGCAGGGAGATTCGCTGGGCGTCAAACCCATTGGCGAACTGGCTCTGGCCAAAATACGCGTCCGCTCCATCGTTAATTACCTCGACACGCGGCATCTCTCGACCAAACGCATCATCGCCCATGAGGCGTTTGACGTAAAAATTGGGTGGGACATGAACAGCGACATTGCCATTGTCGTTCATCCCGCCACACACACGGTGGTGATTTCCGCCGCACGCCCCCGCATACTGAGCGTGACACACGCCGACGAGAAACCCTGCATCCTGCTGAGCGAGGACGGCGTTTTAAACAAACTGACTCCAGAGGACATGGTGCAGGTGCAAAACCAGCTTGAGAACGGGGCGCGGGCCAGTGGCGACCTGCGCGAGGGCGCGAACACGGCCATTGACGGTTTCCGACGCTATTTCACCGCACTGTTTCAGATGGAGGGCTATGCCGTGACGTTTGATTTTACCGGCACAAACAGCCTGTATATTCCGCCGCCTGCGGTTCCGTTGGAAACATCCCCGTAGGGCGCGCCTATTTTCCGGGCGGGTGGTTGATGCCAACCATAGCTTGCAAAACGGCAAAACTTTGTTACTTGTTGCGTTGACTGGATGAAGCTATTTCTCCTCTTAATCACGGCCATCATGTTTGGGCGTCCGGCTTTGGCGATGCCGAGGTTCGAGGCTGTCCACGTGACTTTGGATTACGTGGCCAAGAAAGCCTTGGAGCGCGCGCGTAAACCTTTTCACTCGCCTCGCGCCGACCTGCCGTCTTTTTTGAGCCAGTTGACTTACGATCAATATCGTGAAATCGAATTCCGGAGCGACCGCGCCTTGTGGTCTGAGGATCCCCTGCAGTTTCGGGTTGAATTTTTCCATCTGGGCTATCTTTACCAGGAGCCGGTGCATCTGAACGAGTTCACCGCCACCCATGTCCAGCCGGTGCGGTTCGTGTCAGACTTTTTCAATTACCGTTCCTTGAAATTGCCGGAGGAGATTCCCGCCAATACCGGATATGCTGGTTTCAGGATTTTAAACCAGTTGAACGTCCGCGATAAGTGGGATGAGCTGGGGGCGTTCCAAGGCGCCAGTTATTTCCGGTTGCTGGGGCAGGGGCAGGTTTATGGCCTGTCCGCGCGCGGACTGGCTTTGGATTGCGGCGAGGACGGGCGTCCGGAGGAATTTCCCATCTTTACCGATTGGTGGCTGGGCAAACCGCAAAAAGATGACGGGGACCTTCTTCTTTGCGCCATTCTTGACAGCGTCAGTTGCGTGGGGGCCTATCAGTTTATAATCCGTCCTGGCGCCACCACGATGGCGGATGTGGAAGCGGTGCTGTATTTTCGCGATGCGGCCAGTATTCACGCCGCCGATGCCCGCCGCAAGCCGCTGGCCACGATTGGATTCGCTCCTTTGACCAGCATGTATTGGCACGGCAGCGCGTCGGAACGGAAGTTTGACGATTACCGCCCGGAAGTTCACGATAGCGACGGTCTTTTGATGCACCAAGCCGGCGGAGAGACCGTCTGGCGTCCGCTGGTCAACGGCACGACCCTCCGCCACCAAATCATCCCTGCCAACAACGTTGAAGGTTTCGGTTTGATGCAGCGCGATCACGATTTCAACCACTACCAGGATTTGTTTCACCCCTACCAAAACGTTCCGAGCGTGTGGGTGGCCCCGCATGGCAATTGGGGCGATGGCGATATTCATCTGGTTGAGTTAAGCACACAGTATGAGGGGTTGGACAATGTGGTGGCATTTTGGAACCCGGCCAGGAAGCCCGCTCCGTTGGAGCCGCTGCACTTTGGCTATACGCTTTATTGGACGCGCGAAATGAACGCGTCCCTTTCCTCCAACCAGGTTGTTTCCACCCGCATTGGGGTCAATCCGCGCGCCCAGGATCAGCGTCAATTTGTGATTGATTTTGACCTTGCCGGCGTCACCTCGGAAGATTCCCCGCCATCCGTCGCCGCCAGTTGCAGCGCCAACGGCACCATCACGGGGACCCAGATCTTTCGCAACGTGCCGGATAAAACCTGGCGCGTTTTCCTGGATTTGCTGCCCAAGCCGGACCAGCGCGCGGCTATCGATGTGCAGTGCGCCCTTAAAAAGGGAAATCATTCCGTAAGCGAAACCTGGTCTTATCACTGGACACCGCAATGAACACAGTCGCCTGGATGGATGCGCCCGGACAATTGGCCGGGCGTCCGCTGGAGGAATGGAATGGCGCCTACTCGAAAGTCGAGAGCTATTTCCACGCCCTGAGGGTGCGCAACAAAGTTCTGCTGGGCGAGCTGGTTGCCCGTGTCTTGGAATGCGCCATGCAGCGTTCCGCCTCCCATCCCCAACTCTCCGCCACGGAACTTGCCGTGGAGGAAATGGATAATCTGGTCAATCAATGGTTTGCCCAAGTGCTCTCCGCCGCTTCCGGCGGGATGGAGATGCTTTCCACCCGCGGGCGCATGGCTCTTTTGCTGGCCGACATGCCCGGGCGCTGGCAGGACCAATTCCTGCGTCCCGGCCCTTGGCCGGATGAATTTGTGGCCGCCATGCGCGACAGCTATCTTCGCGCCGGGCCGAATTTCCAACTTTCCCAAATGACCCCGCGTCCGCTTGATTTGGGTCCCATGGCGACGCTGACTCAATGGAGCCGTCTGCCTTACGCGAAAATGACGGTGAGCTGGATCCTGTTCGGCTTGCTGTTGGTGACCCTCTTTTACATCACCCACCAGTGATGACTCCCACTTCGCCCATATCCAATCCGCCCGGTGAAAAGGCGTCCACGCTGACGGTATTGCCGTTGCGGTGGGTGCGTCTGGACGGGCGCATATTTCTGTTTTACTCGATGGTCGTGCTTTTGACAGGGCTGGTTTCCATGCTTTTCGCCGATCTGCTCTGGCGCACAGGCTGGTCGCTTTCGGGCGTCGTGCTGCTCTGCTTGTTCATCGCCTTGTTTTTCCTGATCGCCCTCGGGTGCATGCACGGCGTTTTTGGCTTTTTCCTGCGCATGGTCTCCGACCGGCGTCTGACGCGGTTGCGGGATTACCGGGCGCAAAACATTCAAGGCGTCAGCACCGCGCTGGTCTTTCCCATTCACAACGAAGAAATCGTCCGCGTCTGCGAAGGATTGCGCGCCACTTACGATTCCCTGAAAAAAACCGGCCATCTGGACGGGTTCGATTTTTACATTCTGAGTGATTCGACCGATCCGGACAAATGGGTGGAGGAGGAAAAGCGGTGGTTTGAACTGACCCACGAACTTGGGGCTTTGGGCCGGGTTTACTACCGGCGGCGGGTGGTCAACGAGGGGAAAAAGAGCGGCAACATCCGGGATTTTTTGAGCACATGGGGCGCCCGTTACCGCTACTTCGTGGTGTTCGATGCCGACAGCGTGATGGCCGGGCAAACGCTGGTGGACTTGGTGAAATTGATGGAAGCGCATCCGCAAGTCGGGTTGATACAGACCGTTCCCGCGCTGATGAACGCCGAATCGTTGTTTGGGCGCATCCAGCAATTTGCCAACCGTCTGTATGCCCCGATATTCATCACCGGACTTAATTTTTGGGTGCAAAATTCCGGCAACTATTGGGGCCACAACGCCATCATCCGCACCGAGCCGTTCATGCAACATTGCGACCTGCCGCAATTGCCCGGGCGCAAGCCTTTCGGCGGCCAGATTCTAAGCCATGATTTTGTGGAGGCGGCCTTGATGTTGCGGGCAGGCTGGGAGGCCTGGCTCGCTTATGATCTGGGCGGCAGCTACGAGGAGGCGCCCCAAAGCATGATCGAAAACGCGCAACGCGACCGGCGTTGGTGCCAGGGCAATTTGCAACATTTCATGGTGATCTGGGCCAAGGGACTGCACGGAGTCAGCCGGCTGCATCTGGCCATGGGCATCTGCGGTTACCTGGCCAGCCCGCTCTGGCTGTTGTTTCTTTTGACGTTCAACTGGATGTTTTGGTACGAGGGCCAGACCGGTCTTTCCAGAATCACCGTTCATGCCTTCACCCCGTTTCTGCGCGTCAGCGCGACGGAGCATGCCTTTATCATCTTCGTCATTTGCATGGCCGTCTTGTTTTTGCCGAAAGTGCTGGCGCTGGTCGATCTCGCGTTCGACAAGGAGCGGCGGCGCGCCTTTGGCAGTCTTACCAACGCCGTCGTCGGGGCCATTGCAGAAACCGCTTTTTCGGCCTTGCACGCCCCGCTGCAAATGCTCTGGCATTCCAAGTTTGTCGCCGCATCATTTTTCTCGGCCGGCGTCCAATGGGGCGCGCAAAAGCGCGCGTCCGACGGCACTGCGTGGTTGGACGCCGTGCGACGCCATTGGTGGCACACAATAATCGGCTTGGTATGGGGCGCCGCCATCTGGCGTCTGGATCGGACGACTTTCTGGTGGTTTGCGCCGGTCATGGCGGGCATGGTGGTGAGCATTCCTCTTAGCGTGTTGACCAGCCGCGCCAGCCTCGGCAGATACGCGCGGCAACTCGGTTTGTTCCTGACACCGGAGGAGACGGCGCCGCCGCCCGAAATCGCCGCCCTGCGGGCCAGCATGGATGTCTTGGAAACGTCGGGACGCATTGATCCGCGCGCCGTCGATGCCGGGTTGGCCGATGTCGT
>CAZLEE010000053.1:0-23910 GCA_964558455.1 uncultured Verrucomicrobiota bacterium
CCTTATGCTCAAACGTCTCGGCTGAGAAATACTGACTTTTCAAACAGGCTCTAAGCGGCACAGGGGCTACCAGCTTGGCTGGATATTCTGCGATTGTGTTGGTGGGGGGGACCAATGGCCCTGACTCAACTCCTACAGAGTTGAATCCAATTTTCAACTTTTACCCAGGGTAGGCGCGTCCGCGCCAACCGCTGGGCTGAATGATGGCAATCCTTTCAGGATTGCTCGCAAAAGCAAATTTCCATCGGGTCGTTGCAGGGGAGGCAAACCGAAGATGAATACGATTACGATTATGAGGGAGAATTAGACGAAGGGGCAATGCCCATCCGGTTTGCTTTCAGCGTTTGACCAATGAATTTCCGTGTCTTTCGCGGGGCTGATGCTAATTTGCGGGTGTCATGATTCTGACTACGGAAGAAGCGAGTCGTCTGGTGGAGGTCCGCCATCGTTCCCCGCATCAGTTGCTCGGCATGCATTCCTTGGGCGATGGCTCGGGTATCGTGGCACGGGTCTTTTCGCCCGGAGCGGCCGAGGTGGAAATCGTCCCGGTGCGCGAACCGGACAAGCCGCGCTTCCGCCTGAAACAAATCCGCCCCGGCCTTTTTGAAGGCACGTCCACCGCCACCAAATCGGTTTTCGCCTACGACACGATCATCACGGGACAGGACGGCAAGAAAGTTCAGTCGCGCGACGCCTATTCCTTTTTACCGACGGTGGGTGAGACGGATTTATATTTGTTCGGCCAGGGGAATGAGCACCGGATTTACGAGAAGCTCGGTTCTCATTTGCGGACGATTGACGGGGTGCATGGAACGAGTTTTGCGGTCTGGGCGCCGGAAGCGCGACAGGTCAGCGTGGTGGGGGATTTTAACCAGTGGGACGGGCGGATGCATGCCATGCGATCCCTGGGACCTTCGGGGGTCTGGGAGTTGTTCATCCCCGGCGTGGGAGAAGGGGCGCATTATAAGTTCGAGATGAAAACGCGCTTGGGCGCGCTGGCATTGAAAACCGATCCTTACGGAATCTATTTCGAAGTGGCGCCGAAAAACGCGGCCATTGTCTGGGACGGAAAAAAATTCGCCTGGGACGATCAGGCGTGGATGGAAAAACGGCAGGCAAGCGATCCGTTTCGCAGCCCGATGAGCATCTACGAAGTGCATCTCGGGTCGTGGATGAAAAAGAACGCGGCGGAATCGCTGACATACCGTGAAATTGCGGAACCGCTGACGGCCTATGTGCAGAACATGGGGTTTACGCATGTGGAATTCCTGCCGATGGCCGAGCACGCCTACTATCCATCGTGGGGTTACCAGGTGACCGGTTATTACGCGCCCACCAGCCGCTTCGGAGCGCCGGAGGATTTTCAATATTTGGTGGACCATCTGCACCGGGCGGGAATCGCGGTGCTGGTTGATTGGGTGCCGGCGCATTTTCCGCGCGACGAATGGGCGCTGGCAAAATTTGATGGAACGGCGCTTTACGAACATGCCGATCCGCGCCAAGGGGCGCATCAGGATTGGGGCACGCTGATTTTCAATTACGGGCGCTATGAGGTGCGGAATTTCCTCCTGGCCAACGCCCTCTTCTGGTGCGAGAGATTTCATATTGACGGTCTGCGGGTGGACGCGGTGGCGTCGATGCTTTATCTGGACTATTCGCGCCAGCCCGGCCAATGGGTTCCAAACCAATTCGGCGGCCGGGAGAACCTGGAGGCGGTGGATTTTTTAAAGCAATTCAACCACCTGGTACAAACGCAATATCCGGGGGTGATCACGGTGGCGGAAGAATCGACCGCCTGGCCGCTGGTGACGCGTCCGCCTTATCTGGGCGGTCTGGGTTTCACGTTCAAGTGGAACATGGGCTGGATGCATGACACGCTGGGCTACTTTGGACACGACCCGATTCACCGCAAATACCACCAGCACGACCTGACCTTTGCCATGATTTATCATTACCACGAAAATTTCATCCTGCCCATCTCGCACGATGAAGTCGTGCATGGCAAGGGATCGCTCTTCGGCAAAATGGCCGGGGACGAATGGCAGAAATTCGCCAACCTGCGCGCCCTGCTGGCGTATCAGTGGTTCTTTCCCGGAAAACAACTGTTGATGATGGGTTGCGAGTTTGGGCAAACGGCGGAATGGAACGCCAATGCCAGCCTGGATTGGCGGCAGTTGGAGCAAGGGCCGTATCACCGCGGCGCGCAGCGCTTCGTGCGCGATTTGAACCGGTTCTACCAAAATGAACCCGCGCTTTGGGAGGCGGATTACGACGTGAACGGATTCTTCTGGATCGACTGCGGCGACACGGACAACAGCGTGCTGTCCTTTGTCCGCCAGAATCGCGACGGGTCGCGACGGGTGGCAGTCATCATGAATCTGACGCCGGTGGTGCGGCAAAATTACCGGCTGGGACTGCCGCAAGGCGGTTCGTGGCACGAGGTGATTAATTCCGACTCCAGCCTTTACGGCGGGAGCAACCAGGGAAATTACGGGGGAGTCTGGGCCGGGACGCCGTCCTCGCATCACCAGCCGTTTTCGGCCCTGTTCACCCTGCCGCCCCTGGGCGTGATAGCGTTTCAGATGGAGGAAAAACGCTGAATTTTTATTATACACGGGCGGCATAACAATGTTATCCTGCCCCGTTGCGATTAACTTGGAGTGATTTATGGGAAAAGGATATTTCAACGGACCGCCTTCGCCGGAGGAGTTTCAACGCCAGTTGCAGGAGTTCATGCGCCAGCATATCACCAGCGCCCCTCCCCCCACCCCCCAGAGCGATGAGTCCGGGTCCGGCGAAACACCCGCGCCGGAACCGGCGGAAAAGGAATTCACCTTCAACCGCAAACCGCGCGATGTGAAGGCTTACCTCGACCGCTTTGTCATCAAGCTGGAGGAGGCAAAAAAAGTTTTAAGCGTCGCCTTGTGCGATCATTACCATCACGTCCGGCTGGCCAGGGAAGGCCGCGATCAGCCGAATTACGCCAAACAGAATATCATCCTGGTCGGCCCGACCGGCGTGGGCAAAACCTACCTCATCCGCAACGCGGCCGATTTGATCGGGGTGCCGTTCGTCAAAGGCGATGCGACCAAGTTTTCCGAAACCGGCTACGTGGGCGGCGACGTGGAGGATCTGGTGCGCGAATTGGTGCGCCGGGCCGACGGCGACACGGAACGCGCCCAATACGGTATCATCTACATCGACGAAATAGATAAAATCGCGACCGCCTCGAACGTGAACGGGCGCGATGTGAGCGGACGCGGGGTGCAGACCAACCTGCTCAAGTTGATGGAGGAAACCGAGGTGCCGGCGCGTTCGCCCAACGATATAAGCGGCCAGATCCAAGCCATGATGGACTTGAATCAACGCGGCAAAAAATCATCGGGCGCCATCAACACCAGGCACATTTTATTCATTGTCAGCGGGGCGTTTGACGGATTGGAAAAAATCGTGCAAAAACGGCTGCGCGAAGCGACCATCGGTTTCAGCGCGATCCATTCATCCAAGGGATTCGACGGCGCCGAGGCGCTGGAAGAGGTGCAAACGCGCGACTTCATTGATTTCGGTTTCGAGCCGGAATTCATCGGGCGCCTGCCGGTGCGGGTGGTCTGCCAGCATCTGAGCACGGAAGACCTCTACACCATCCTGAAGAGTTCGGAAGGCAGCATCGTGCGTCAATACGAACAAACTTTTGCCGCCTACGGCATCGAGGTGCTGTTCAAGGACGGAGGTCTGAAACGGATCGCCGACCTGGCGGGCGAGGAAAGCATCGGCGCGCGCGGATTGATGACGGTCTGCGAACGGATTTTTCGCGATTTCAAATTTGAACTGCCTTCAACCAAGGTGCGGCGTTTCGTGGTGACGGAAGAGTTGGTGAACCATCCAAAACAGGAATTGCAAAAACTCCTCACCGAACACGTGAAGGAAGAACAAGCCGTGACGCGCCAACTGGTCAACGATTTTGCGGCCCGTTTCGCGGAAAGTCACAAGATCACCATCCGTTTCACCGACGGCGCGGCGGACCGCCTGGCGGCGCTGGCGCTGGAACAAACCGTTCCGGTGCGCGATTTTTGCGCGGCCCGCTTCAAGGATTTCCAATTCGGCCTGAAACTGATTTCGCAGAACACCGGCCGGCAGGAATTTTTGATTGACATCGACGCGGTCAACGAGCCGGACAAGGTTCTGAGCGATTGGGTGGTTAAAAGCTACGGCGGTCATGCCGGATGCAAAACTTGAACCTCGCAATTTAAGGCAAGCAAATACCAACAAATGGTTGGCGCTGCCTCCGGGAAATCACTATATTCTGCCCCCAGCGCCAGCAATTGCAGTCAATTGCAGTGTTGGCGACCGTTGCCAGCCCGAAGCTTGCGGCCAGCAAGGCAGAACGGCCTGCCGAAAGCTTGTTTGGGCCATCGCAGAAGTCCGAAGTTGGAGCAGTCAAACCATCTACCAAGGATAACCTATGAAATCAACGGAACTTCGACAAACCGGGTCCTTCATTTCAAGAATATGCCGCCTGAAATTGCTTTTGGCGCCGGCGGCGATCCTTCTTGCTTCCCCTGCCCTTTGGGGTCAAACCAACTCCGAAGATCCGAACTCCTTCGGGACGCTGCCTCAGGATGCCCCCACCATTAACAACCCGACGGTGGCTTGCGCCCCGACTGCCGTAATCGACGGTTTGACCTATCTTGAAAACACCTATGATGCCGCAAATCCAGGTTCCCAGCTTTTCAACAACATGACCCCGGCCCAGCTCGACACCGCCGCGCAGGTCAATACGTTGGCGACAGACATGGGCACTCCTCCCGGATCCCCTCCCGGCACCGCCGCCAGCCCTCCACCGTACACTTTGCAACAAATGCTCGATGGCACGCAAACGTACCTCAACAACAATCCGACTCAAGTTGGCTTGACTATGAGTATGGTGAACTCATGGGAAACAACCGCACCTGGCGCCACTTCCACCGCCCAGATTCTGGCCAATTTGATCAAAATGGGCCAAGCTGTCATGGTGGAAGTCACCCCGCCCCCATCCCCGGCCAACCGCATCCCACAGGCCACATTGATTGCGTCACCGGCGTCGCTTGGAACGGCAGTTCTGGCACCATTGGTTTGGTGGACCCAAACGTCACACAGCAATTGGCCAACGGGACGGTGCAGACTGATCCCTTCACGGCCAACATTTCGGCAAATAGCGACTATATGAACATCAGCACCACCGGGGCCAAGGACACAAGCGGCACCGACCTCCCGGCCAATAGCTTCACTGGCGGCAACATCACCGGCTACTTGGAGATCAGCCCCGTGCCGGAACCGGACGGGGAATCACTTTGGTTGATGTCGGGCGCTTGCGCCGCGGGCCTCGCCACGCTCCGCTGCATTCTTCGCCGCCAAAAAACACGGGGCGGTGGTCATTCGGTTGTCTGAATATGAAAGACGCGGCGCAATTCCAAATCGTGCTGGTCACGACGCCGGATCTCAAAACGGCGCGCCTGCTGGCGGGGAAAGCCTTACGGGCGCGACTGGCGGCCTGCGCCAATTTGATCGCGGGCGTGGAATCCCATTACTGGTGGAAAGGCCGGCTGGAATCGGGCGCGGAGGTGTTGATCGTTTTTAAAACCGCCCGGAAACGTCTCCGCAAACTGGAACAACTGGTGCTGGCCAACCATCCCTACGACACCCCGGAATTCGTCGCCCTCCCGCTGGGCGCCGGCAACAAACGCTATCTGGACTGGCTGGCGGAGTCGGTCAAAAAACCGGGGCGATGACGCCCAAAATCATCATTTCCCTTCAGCCGCCGAGGCGTCGCGATACTTGTATGTCCCGGCAATGATGCTGAACAACGCCGCCACCACAAACACCAAACCGGCGTAAAGAAGAAAACGACCGGCGCTGACCGACGCGCCATGATTGCCCGCGCCGGCCTCGGAAAATAGTTTTGTGATCCCCACCACGAACAAGTCGCCGACCGTCACGGTCAGCAGCCAGAAACTCATGATCGTGCTCTTGAGCTGCGGCGAAGCCTCGCGAAAGGCAAATTCAAGGCCGGTGGTGGAAATCAGAACCTCGGCAGCAGTCAATACAATATATGGAATCGTCTGCCACATGATGCTCAATTGAACCCCGGCGTCGATTTGTTTTTGCAGCGCGGCAACTATGAGGTACGAAATCCCGGCCAGGAACATGCCGCAGGACATACGCCGCAACGGGGAGGCAAATTTCCCGATGCGCGGGTAGATGCCCAGCGTGAACAGGGGCACAAGGATCATGACGATCAACGGGTTCATGGACTGCATTTGCTCAGCCCCGATCTTCAGCCACAGAATAGTGGTAGGCGCCATTTTTTCGCCCTGCAAAACCCAGGTCGAATTCGTCTGGTCAAAGAGCGACCAGAAAACGGGGATCAGCGCGAAAACGAAAAGAATCGGGCTGACCGATCGCGCCGCGGAAATTTCCTTTTCACTGTAACGCTTTTGCGCCCCCTTCCAGAAGTTGTCGCCAGGATCGAACCGGCCCAGCAGGCTCGTCACCAAAACGGACGCGTACCACAATGCGGTGCAGATGACCGCCGCCCAACCAATGGCGCGGGTCACAGGAGTCATCTCAGCGAACGCGACAATGGTCAGCGCCACGATGATGAAGATCGGCGCGCCCAGCGTGGTCAGAATGTTGAGCAAGGCGCCGAAATTGGAGCCGGCGCGATTGGCGCAGGCATTAAAAAAAACCGGGATGAACCCGCCCGATTTGGTTTCCCGCGCCGGTGGCACACGCACATATTTTTTCCGCCCCAGCCAGAAAACAAAGGTGGCAATGGCCATCAAAATCCCGGGGACGGCAAACGCCGGACTGTAACCGTAATGATCCTTGACGAAGGGAATGACCAGGAAGGAAAAGAACGACCCGAAGTTGATCGCCCAATAAAACGCGCCGTACGCCTTCTGCATCAGGTGCGATTGATCGGGTCCAAATTGATCCCCCATGAAGGCGGAGACGCAGGGTTTGATCCCCCCCGAACCGAAGGCGATCAAGGTCAGGCCGGCATAGAGGCAGACGATTTTGCCGTGAACCCCGCCCGCAAAATCACTGCACGCCAGCACGCCATGTCCGGCACAGTAAAAAAGCGAGACCCAGAAGATGGTGTTATAACGCCCGATGAACCGGTCCGAAAGCCATGCCCCCAGCAAGGGCATGAAATAATTCGCGGAGACGAACGCATGAATGACGGTTGTCGAGGAATCGGCGTCCTGTCCCAGTCCGCCTTTGAGCACCGAGCCGGCAATATAACCGGCAAGGATGCTGCGCATGCCATAATAACTGAAGCGTTCGCACGCCTCATTGCCGACAATGTATTTGATTTGCGAGGGCCAGTGTGCCGGTGCGTTTTCTGTTGCGTTGGCCATGCGTTTATTGGGCGTCAATCCCAGCCTGTCCCCCGAAGGTGAAGGTCCGGCGGGCCGCGCCCGCGCTTCGCGGGTCAGAAATCAATGGTGGCAGTCGCAGTCATGACCGCAGTCGCCGTCACATTCAAGTTCCTCAGGCGCAGGCACCCGGCCCAGCTCGAATGTTTTACCCACAAACTTGTTTATTCCCTCTTGGATGTTATGGATCGCCTCCTGCGCATCCACAAAACCCTTCGCCACCGGATTGCTGAAAAACACCTCGCGCTCCTGGTCAAACGCCGAAATTTCCGCCGCCGCCAGTTCCAACCCCTGCTGCTGTTTTTGGTGCAATTGGCGCCCTTTCTCGCTCAGACTCTCATACTGCTGCTGCGCCACGGCATCACCCATGAAAGAATCCACCTGCCGGCGAATGTCGTGAAATTGGGATTGCTGCACAATCGCTTCGCACAACTCCCGCGTTTTTTGTGTAATCACGTCCTCTGACACATTTGTATCCATATTATTAGTAAAATTTCCAACTCGCACCGGCAACAGCCCGGCTAATCTGGCAGCACTTCCCGCTCCACGCCAGCATAAATTGTCACAAACGGATGCGCCGGCAATTTGCGCGAAAAAAGCGATCCCATCCCCGATTTTCACGGCCAAAAAAAATATTTTTATTTTTATTGACTTTTTGCCCGCACAGTTCCACGATCCGACCATTAGCACGTTCGTCGTAAAACCAAGAACGCGCGGGACTTGGAACTATGAAAAATTGTAAAAACCTTTTAGTTGGCGTTGGCGTCGCAGCTTTGGGGGCCACCGCCGTTGCACAGTCCGAAATCGAAAATGTGTCCGTCACGCCGTCAAGCCAGGGTCTTTCCGGCGTTATCACGTTCGACGTACCTCAATTCAACCCGTTTCTCGGCACACTGAGCAGCATTGACCTGACGCTCACCCCCACCTTCGGGAACTTCGGGTCTCAGGCCTACAATTACACGACGTCGCCCATCACGGCTGTCGGCTTTACCGTCAGCGATCCTTCCGGCTCGCTCATGGACGCGGCGCTTGGGCTGACCTCCACATGGTTGAGCAGCGATTCTTTAACGTCACCGAACTATACGATTGCGCCTGTCAGCCTCGCCAATGGGCCTGCCCTGCCTTTCACTTTCACCACCACCCCGGGTTCGGTTGCGGTTGCTCCCTCCGGGTTCGCCGGGTTTACCGGTCTGGGCTACGATGATTTATCCTTTACGACAACCGCCGCCGCGACAAGCACGGGAACGGCGACGCCAGGCGCGGTTCTTGTCGGTTCTTATGGCAACGTCGGCGGGTTATTGAGCGTCACTTATAACTTCACCCCGGCTGTCCCCGAGCCATCGACATTCACGCTGCTCCTGCTGCCCTTTGCGGCAGCCGGTCTGCGGATGCTCCGCAAAAGCCGCAAGGCATGACGAGGCGCTGAGTTCGCGGCTTGCGAACGCCCAAGTTTACTTCGAGGGTTTGATCATGAGTTCGATCAAGACGGGTTCGGTGTCGCAGAAAAAGCTCAACAGACGGCACTCGGACGCGCAAACCGGACCGCCGCAAAGATACTGGCCGCGCACCACCGAAGGAATAGTCAGGACGCAGGCGGCGCCGGAATCACACAGTCTGGATTTCACGGAACCGCAAATCATGTTGGTCAATTCACCAATGACGTCGTTCACCAGATCGTCTCCTTCAAGTTGGGCTTCCTCAAATCCAAGCGTCCTGCAGGCCAGGACGCGGGCAAACGGCGCCTTGATATAGACATAAACGAGGCCGTTCGCGTCACCGATAAAACCGACGGAACCGGCGACAATCCTTTCCTCGCCGCCGCGGAAATCCAGCAGCGGCGATGGGCGCGCAATCGTGTTCGCCATCGTGCCGAAGACGTCGCTGACGCTGCTCTCGAGTAAACCTCTTACTTCGTCGATGAGTTTGGGGGTGGTTGTGCTCATATAGTCTTATACTGCGTATCTTACACTGCGTTATAACGCCGCCTGACTTGGACGTAGCGCGAAGCCGCGACGGGACAAAGGTCGTTGAGGATTTTTGGAGTCAAGGCAAGTCGTTCGGCGACTCCGTCTGAAATAGTGAGGTCGTAGGCTCGTCCGTCAAGGCCGGCCTCAATGCGTTTGGCGAGACGGTTGGCCAGATAAGTAAGATCGCAAACGACGTCCTGCCCCTGTTCCGGGTCGTGGTGGTAAATAATACCTTGGACGACACGGGGCGGCAGTTGCCAGTGTTGCGCGATCAGGCCACCCAGTTCGCCATGATGGACGTTGAGCAGGAGCGTTTCCGCTTCCAACTGCCCCAAGTGGTCAACCTCCTGGGCGCGCCGGATGAGATCAAGGATTTCCGGACTCAAGAAACGGCCCATGACCAGTTTGCCCACGTCATGCAGCAAAGCGGCGGTGAAAGTTTCCGGAGGCGTGACAACCTTGCAGAATGCCTGCATGGTTTCAGCCGCCACCGCCGCCGCCACCGAGTGCCGCCAGAGCAAGCCCTCCTTGAGACCGTATTCGGGAACACTGGTTTGGAGGAACGGCCTGGCGCCCGCCGCCACGACCAGCGCCATTACCTGCGCGGTGCCCATCCGGATCACTGCCTCGCGCACGTTGCCTATGCGCATGGAGCTGGCGCTGGCGGCGGAATTGGCCGCGCGCAGCAATTTCAGGGTGAGCGCCTGATCGAACCCGATCAATTCCGTCACCTCGTCCAGTTGGCAGTTCGGGTTACCGATCAATCCGGCGATTCGCACCGTGCTGGCCGGAAGGGGGGCCAGTTCATTTGCCTGCTCAATCAATTTGGTGAGGTCTATCATGGCGTCGATCCTTTCATGACTGTTTCAGCCGGTAGAAAGTGGTTTTGTCCACCACCGTGCGTTCAAAGGCATCGTCAATATTGAAGGTGGTCTCGGCGCCGCCGAGCAGAAGATAACCACCCGGTCGCAGCAAGCGGCGGATTTTAGCCAGTATGATTTTTTTGGTTTCCACATCAAAATAGATCAGGACGTTGCGCAGGAAAATGATGTCCAGCGGCGGATTCAACGACCAGTCCCGCACCAGATTCAACTCGCGGAAGTCCACGCGCCGGCGCAAGTCTTCCCGGATTTCCCATTCAACCCCCTGCTGGACAAAGTATTTTACCAGCAACGAAGCGGGCAGGCCGCGATTGACTTCAAGCTGGTTGAAACGGCCGCGCCGGGCGCGGGCGAGGACCTCACCGCACAGTTCGGTGGCGGTGAATTTGATGTTCCAACCCAGTAATTCGGGAAAGTGCTCCGCGATCAGCATCATGACGCTGTAAGGCTCCTGACCGGTGGAGGCGGCGCCGCACCAGAAATTCAATTGCCGTTCCTGGGCGTGTCGCGCCACCAGTTCCGGCAGGATAAATTTCCGCAACGCCTCGAAAGGATGGATGTCACGGAAAAACGACGTCTCGTTGGTCGTCATGGCGTCCACCACTTTACGATGGAGGCCGTTGTTTGAATCGGATCGCAGCTTGCTGATAAGGATGTCTATCGAACCAAGGTTTTCCTTGCGCGCCAAGGTTTGCAAGCGCGACTCGACCAGGTACTCCTTGCCCGGTTCCAGCACAATGGCCGCCTGGTCGCGAACGTAGCCACGGACATAATCGAAATCGGCGGTGTTCATGGAACTGAGGGAAGAGGCTTCCCGATCGAGTTCTCCGCCAGCCCCGGCGTTCCTGCGGGGCGGGAGCCGGCATGGACGCGGCGATTGATTTCCAAAGCAAGTTCCGGCAGCGGCAAAACTTTTTCGGCCAAGCCTGCCTGACTCACGGCGCCGGGCATCCCCCAGACAACGCTGGTGGCTTCGTCTTGGGCCAGAATCCGCCCCCCCGCCTCGCGGATACATTCACTGCCGCGCAATCCGTCCTGTCCCATCCCGGTCAGCACCACGCCAAGAGTCCCCGGCCCATACGCTTGCGCGACGGAACGAAAGAGCACGTCCACCGCCGGCCGGCAGGAATTTTCATACGGTCCTTCACTAATGCGCAACCGGACCTCTTCTTTGTTTCTTTCCACCTCCATGTGAAAACCGCCCGGCGCAACCCAGACTTCCCCCGGGCGCAGCACGGCTCCCGCCACCCCTTCGCGCACGGGAAAACCGGAAATGGAGGCAAGTCGTTCAGCCAGCAGCCGGGTGAACATAGGCGGCATGTGCTGCACAATCACAATTGGCACGGGAAAATTCTTGGACAGCCTTTGGAAAAGAACGGACAAGGCGTTTGGCCCCCCCGTCGAAACCCCGACAGTCAATATATCCACGCGCGCGGGCGCAACCGGCTTGGTCTCAGAAAACGGGCGGGCCTCGCCATTGGCGTGACTCGGTACGAAAATGGACTTGGGCGCCCTGCGACCGCACAAAGCCTTGATCTTGGGGATGAGTTCTTCCCTGACCCGCTGGATGGCAATGCCCACGCTGCCCACGTTGGCCGGCTTTGTCACATAGTCGGTTGCTCCAAGTGAAAGCGCGTCCAGGGTGGCGGCGGCTCCACGCTCGGTCAGGGTGCTGAACATGATCACCGGCAGCCGGAAATGGATTTTGCGGATGGCGGCCAGCGTCTGCAAACCGTCCATGATCGGCATCTCCACATCGAGAATGATGATGTCGGGATTGACCTGCTCGATCTTGGCGATGGCGATCTGGCCGTTTGCCGCCGTGCCTACCACCTCGATGTCCGGGTCTTCGTCAAGACAATTGGACACCAACCGGCGGATGACGACGGCGTCGTCTGCGATAAGTACGCGGATTTTTGGCATAGCCGTTCAACTGATTCCCAACAAGGCAAGTTTCTCCACCAAAATCTCTTTGGTGAATGGTTTCATGAGATACTCGTTGGCGCCGGCGGCAAGGGCCATCTCCACCTGGCTCATGGATGTCTCGGTGGTGACCATCATGATGCGAACGCCGCTCAGGAGGGCGTTGGCGCGGACGGCGCAAATGAGTTCGTACCCGTTCATCACGGGCATGTTCCAGTCCACCAGCAACAAGTCCACCGGCTCCCCGTGGTTTAACCGGTCGAGAGCCTCCTGACCGTGGCCCGCCTCGCTGACCTGGAAGCCAACCTCCTTGAGAGTCTTCCCCAGGATCATCCGCATGGTTCTGGAATCATCAACGATTAGGGCGTGCATAAATGGGGAGGCTTCCGCGCCGCCGCAGGCGCGGGGCGGAAGCCGGTCGGGATTATTTGGCCGAGTCCACGATCTTCTGAAGTTCGGCAGACATGCGGGAGAGTTCCGCCGAGGCCTTCTGGGTGTCGTTGGCGCCGGAAGTTGTGCTCTTGGCGGCGGTGGCCACACCGGTGATGTTTTGGGCGATCTCCGTGCTGCCTTTGGCCGCTTCGGTCACATTGCGTGTAATCTCGTTGGTGGTGGCGGTCTGCTCTTCCACCGCGCTGGCTATGGTGTTCTGGTAGTCGTTGATTTTGTTGATAATCGTGCTGATCTCGGCGATGGCCGTGACCGCGCTCTTGGTGTCCGCCTGGATGGCCTCGATTTTCTGGCTGATGTCCTCGGTGGCCTTGGCTGTTTCCTTGGCCAGTTCCTTGACTTCGTTGGCCACAACGGCGAAACCCTTGCCCGCCTCCCCTGCGCGAGCGGCTTCGATGGTGGCGTTGAGCGCGAGCAGATTGGTCTGCTGGGCGATGGATGTGATGACTTTGATGACCTTGCCGATTTGGGCGCTGCTCTCACCAAGTTTGGAAATGGTGGCGTTGGTTGTCTCAGCCGATTTGACGGCGGTGGCGGCAACTTTGGCGGCGTCCTGGGCGTTCTTGGCAATTTCCTTTATGCTGGCGCTCATCTCTTCGGTGCCGGTGGCGACGGTCTGCACATTCTTGCTCACCTGCTCGGCGGCGGCGGAAACCACGCCGGCCTGGGTCGCCGTCTCCTCCGCATTGCTCACCATCTGCTGGCTGTTCGCCGCCAGTTCCTCCGAAGCCGAACTGAGCGTGGTGGCGTGTTGGCCCACCGCAGCAAGCGTCTTTTCGAGATGGACCTCGGCCTTCTTGCGTTTAGTGATGTCCGTCGTGAAATTAACGACTTTGAACGGCCTGCCGCTAAGGTCGAGGATGGGGTTGTAAGACGCCTCAATCCAGACTTCCGCACCATCTTTGGTAAGGCGTTTGGTTTCGGTCGCCTGGAATTTGCCGTCGTTGAGGTCGCGCCAGAATTGTTTGAATTCCGCGCTGGCACGGTAGGCTGCATCGACGAGGATGCCATGATGCTGGCCTTTGATTTCCTCCAACCGGTAGCCCAGCAATTTTAAGAGGTTTTCGTTGGCAGCGATGATGGTGCCGTCCATGTTGAACTCGATTACGGCCTGGTTTTGGTGGATGGCGGCAATTTGCCCCTGGTAATCCGCGTTCTGCAACTTGGTGGCGGTAATGTCGAGGGCAAACTCCACAACTTTGTATGGCTTGCCGTCAGCGTCGAAGATCGGGTTGTAAGACGCTTCCACCCAGACTTCCTTGCCGTTCTTGGCAATGTCTTTGTTTTCGGCCGTGTGGTATTTGCCTTCGCTAAAAGAGCGCCACAATTGTTTGTATTCAGCGCTGGCGGCATGGGCCGGATCGATGAGCATGCTGTGGTGCCGGCCCTTGATCTCGTCCAGCCGATACCCCAGCGCCTTCAGAAAGTTTTCATTGGCCGTGATAATGGTGCCGTCCAAGTCGAACTCGATCACGGCCTGGACTTTGTTAATGGCGTCAACCTTGCCGCGCAATTCAAGCAGTTCGGAATTCAGGTTGGATTCGAGTTTTTCAGCTTCCACGTGGCCGTTTCCGCGTATGCGTGAACCATTTTTTTTGAGTAGGACAGTCGTAGTCTGCATAATTCTATTGTGTTTCTGTTTGATTGTTTTCGTTAATGGCCAGATGTTGATGATTTTGGATGCAAGTCATCCCGCAATCTCCATCACCTGACCGTTCAGATGGCGCGGGAAATGTGTCTTCCTGTTTGCCGGATAAGTTCCGCATAATATCTTCAGATTCCAATTTCCTCGGCGCACGCGGCGGAGGCCGGAACGCCAATGGTCTTTTCGGTGTCGAGGATGAGGAGCAGCCGCTCCTTCAGTTTGTAAACGCCCTGGATCAATTCCCGGGCCACGCCGGTGAGGGTCTCCGGGGGATGCTCGTATGTGTCATCCTGGATTTCCACCACGTCGCCAATTTCATCCACCAGCAGGCTGACCGCCCCGTCATCACTGCGCACGACCACGTTCATCGGAAGCTGCCCCTCGGCGCGGGGCGGCAGTTCCAATCTCCGGCGCAAGTCAATCGCCGTGACGATCTGGCCGCGCAGGTTGATCAGGCCCTCGATCATGCGCGGGGCCAGCGGCACACGGGTCATTTCGTGGTAACGGATGACCTCCTGCACCTTGAGCACTTCGACGCCGAAAAACAGGCCGTTGAGATAGAAAGTTGAGTATTGTTTGCTGTCGCTCATATAGTAATAGGGTTGAATGTTCAGGCAGCGACCATCTTGGCCGGAGTGTTCGCGTAGAAAGACGGATCCGCGGCGCGGATGACGGCTTGCACGTCAAGCAGGTCGGTGACTTTGTCCTGGATGACGACCGAGCCGAAGAGGCCGTTGCCGCAGGCATGGCGTTTGACCGTGATTGTTTCATCCACGATGTCGTTGATGCTCCCCACGATCAGGCCCACGCTGCGCCCTTGTTCGGAGTAGACCACCACTTGCATCATTTCCTTCTTTTCGTTCGTGGCGCAGACGGTGGGGACGTATTTAGAGACACGGATGAGCGGCAATATCTGGCCGCGATAACGCACGACCTCCTGCGCGCCGGCGTGCTCGACCGACGATTGGGCGAATTCTTCCAAACGCGCCACCATGGAGAGCGGAATAGCCATGCGACTGCCCTGACCGGCGTCGAACAAAAGCAGTGTCTGCCGGGTATCAACCGTCTTGTGGGTCGGCGCCACTTTTTCCGACATGGCGCGATCCCGCACTTCCGTGACCACGTTGGCTCTTTGGGCCAGTCCGAGCACGTCGAGAATGAGCGCGACCCGCCCGTCGCCCATGATGGTGGCGCCGGCAAAGGAGGCGACGCTCTTGAGTTGTTTGCCCAGCGGCTTGACCACAATTTCCTCGGTGTCGTTGATCTCGTCCACCACCAAACCAAAGGGATGTCCGTCGGCTTGAAGCACGACTATGTTGACCGACATCGAGTCCGATTCGGCTTTTTCCTTGATCTTCAATTCACGATTCAAGTAGGCCAGCGGCAGGAGTTGGCCGCGCAAGCGATAGACCGGCGCGCCGTGAATAAACTCAATCTGGCGGCGCGCCTGTTCCCCTTCCAGCCGCACCAACTCCAGCAGGCTGACTTGCGGAATGGCAAACCGGTCGCCGCCGCTGGTGACAATGAGCGCCGGGATGATGGCGAGGGTGAGAGGGATTTTGATCTTGAGCGTGGTGCCCTTGCCAAACTGGCTCTGCAAATCCACCGTGCCGCCGATTTTTTCAATATTCGTCTTGACCACATCCATGCCCACGCCCCGGCCGGAAACGTTGGTGACCTTCTCGGCCGTGGAAAAGCCGGGCAGAAATATGAGGTGCAGCGCCTCGTGGTCGCTCATGCGTCCGGCCTGTTCGGCGGTGATGATTCCGCGCTGCAACGCCTTCTGTTTGACCCGCTCGTAATCAATGCCGCCGCCATCATCGGTAATCTCGATGTTCACCTGGCCGCCTTCATGGTAGGCGCGCATCTTCAGGCAACCCTCGGCCGGCTTGCCGCACTCCACGCGCACTTCAGGTTGTTCGATGCCGTGATCCACCGAGTTGCGGACGATGTGTGTGAGCGGATCCTTGATGGCTTCGATGATGGTCTTGTCCAATTCGGTCTCCTGCCCTTCCATTTCGATGCGCACTTCCTTTCCGCAGGCCGCGGCCAGGTCGCGCACCACCCGCGGCAGTTTATTCCACACATTGCCGATGGGCTGCATGCGCGTCTTCATGACGCTCCCTTGCAGTTCGGTGGTGATAAGATTCAGCCGCTGCGAAGTGGCCAGAAAGGCGCTGTCGGCGGACTGGATGGTAAATTGCAGGACCTGGTTGCGCGCCAGCACCAGTTCGCCCACAAGATTCATCAGCTTGTCAAGCAAACCCACATCCACGCGAATGGTGCTGTCGGAAACGGCGGAACCCCGCGTTTCGGCAGCCTCGCTTGATGCGGCGGCAGCCGGTTCGTGTTGGGGCGCGGGAAGGGCGGCCGGACTTACCGTTGCGGAAGGCTGGACGGCCGCGGCTGGCGCGGCACAGGAATCGCCTGGGACAGCCACCGCCACCGGAACGGGAGACCCGTCCGGCACGGCCGCCGGAGGGGACGCATTGTTCCCATCCTTTAATCGGGAAAGCCTATCGATCAGGCTGCTGAAATCCTTGTCGCCGGGCTGGCCGGTGGTTTCGATCTGGCCCAGCATGAAACGGATGGCATCCACCGTGGCCAGCAGCGCGCTCGTGATTTCCGGATTGATGCTGAGAACGCCGTCGCGCAGTTTGCTGAGCAGACTTTCGCTGACGTGCGCGACCGCTTCCAATTTGCCGAAGGCGAGAAAGCCGCTGGCTCCCTTGATGGTGTGAATCGTACGGAAAACGCTGGCGAGGGTTTCCTTCGCCTTCGGGTCTTTTTCCAGCGCCACAAAGTCCCGATCTAGACGGTCAAGGTTCTCGTAACTCTCAACCAGGAATTCTTTTACAATTTCGTCCATAATGTCTGATTAGCTTGGGTTTATTTGCCGGGTTATTTCGCGGGCGAAAGGGCGGCATCAAAACTATCCGCAAAATTCCATGAGTGCGCTTCCTCGTATTTTTGGCACGCCGCTTTTATTGCCGCCTGGGCGACAACCGAGTGTTTCATCGAAAGTTTATTGCTGGATTCCAGCGCGGAAATCACCAGCTTGACCACTTGCAGGCCGACCGTTTCCACGGCGCTCAAATCAATGATGAGCCGGTCGCCGCCCGATTCCACCGTTGCGGCCAGAAGTTCGTCCAGCCGCGTCAAAACATCGTAGCTGAGGCTCTGATGAAAATCCTTGGGCAGGATCAGCGCCAGCGCCCCGTCGCATTGCTTGAAATATTTGTAGAGGGTTTCCAGTTTGAGCGCCTGGCAGATCCGGGTCTTCAATTCCTCCGCATCAATGGGTTTGCTGATATTGCCCGCAAAGCCCATCTGTTGGGCGCGGCTCTGTTCCACCACGGCCGTCCGAATGCTCATGCCCAGAACCGGAATGGTCGCGGCGCTGGCATGGCCCCGCAATTTCTGGAACAAGACGTATGCCCCATCGTTCGGGAGGGACAAACTGGCCAGCACGATGTCTGTGCCGGGGTTCAGGCAAATGTCGAAAGCCTGGCCGGCCTGATCCACGTTCGTCACTTGCCACGGGGTGTCCGCCAGCGCGCCGCGAACCTGAACCACTATGGCGGGTTTGTCGTCCGCCACCAGTATGCGTATGGGATCGTCAAAACGCTTCGGCCGCTCCGGGGCGGCGGATTTGAGCTTGAGCGGCACCACTCGCAACATCCGTTCGACCAGCAATTCGCCCTTGAACGGTTTGATGAGGTAATCGCGCACGCCAAGACTGGCGATTTTCACGACCGTGTCGCGGCCGGCCTCTGCTGTCAACATTATGACAGGCGTGGCCTTGAGTCCCGGGTCCGCGCGCAGCCGCCCCAGCACCTCGAACCCGTCCATCACGGGCATGGTGTAATCCAACAATATGACATCCGGTTTGTCGCGCTTCGCAATCGCCAGCCCGGCCAGGCCGTCCTCCGCCTCCAACACCGTGCAATCGTAGGGTTTGAATGTCCTCGCCACGATCATGCGAATGGTTTTGCTGTCGTCTATGGTCAATATCTTCACGCTCATAAATTCTGTCCTGACTATTCTTTTACCAACACTTCCGCCAGGAGCCGGTTTTCCTGGTTGCGAAACCCGATGATCCTTCGTTCCACCTGGGCCGACCCTTTCACCCTCAAATGCTGCCCGCGCACAATCGACGGGATGGTGAGTGTGCAAGGCAGCCCCGCATCGCACAGCCGCGACTTCACATGTCCCACCACCATGTTGCTCAATTCACCGAAGGCGTCGTTAACCATCTCGTCCTGATCCACCTCCGCGACCTCAATGCCCAACATCCGGCTCGTGATCACTTTCGCGAAATCCAAGCCGGCATAGAGGTAAACGATGCCCGTTGCCTCACCGGTGAAACCGACCGAGCCGACAATCTGTTCGACTGAGTCCATCTGGGTGGAGACCGCATCCTCCTCATTTAAGTCCATGGACAACATGACTTGAAAAACCTCCGGCACTGCCTTCCGTGTTAGTTCTTCTATTCGTTCTATTTGCTTGGTCATAAAATTTTGCCCGGATGGGATGACCTTGCAAAAGATCCCGATCCGTTGGCGCGTGCCGAAAAAATTTTCTGATTCACACTGGGGTTATCGGTTTGCCTTCTGGAAACATGAGAGTTGAATAACAGTACATGTTTTTCCGTACATCCGAAATAAAACCGGGGCATTTTCATGGAAATACCTTGATTTTATCACGTTAGGGAAAGCTGACATTGAAGAGACAGAAAAAGCACAAAATGTATCCCCGCTTTTTTACACAAACCCGCTTCAGTCCTTGAGGCAGGTAATCTACTTGACACGCACCGCCAGTCCGGCGCGTTATTCCATTGTCCGGGGAAGGATGGCCTTGTCCATTTGCAACACGGCGGCTGTTGCCGCGAGGTTGGCGGACGTGACCCCCGGCGGTTGCAAAGGCAGTTCCAGCGTGAACACGGCGCCCCGGCCCACCCCGTCGCTGCGCACGGTCAGGGTGCCGCCCAACTCTTTGGCCGCCAACGCCCCGCTATGAAGGCCAAAACCGTGCCCGTCGCGGCGGGTGGTGAATCCATGACTGAAAATCCGGGCGAGGTTCCCGTCCGGAATCCCGATACCGTTGTCAATGACAGAGATGTCCACCTGATTGTGATCGTTGAGCTTCACCCGCACGGTCAACTGTTTGTCCGGCCGCCCGGATTCGTCGCAGGCGTGCCTCGCGTTGCATACGAGGTTGACCAGGATTTGGAGAACCTTGTGTTTTTCCACCAGAATGGCCGGGGTCTGGGAGTATTCCCGGACCAGCACAATTTGGCGGCGGTCCAGCGCCGCTCTATTCATGCGCAAAGCGTCCTCAACCAGATCCGACGGCGGCACAATTTCGCAAATGCCGGAGATCTTGGAATAGCTCTGCTGCATGGCGACAATCTCCTTGATGTGATCCACATTCTTGGTCAGCAAGGCAAGTTCCTTGACCACCTCCGCCTGCTCGGACGCCAGATGGTCCGCCAAGGCATGAAGATAACCGAGCACTTGTTTGCCTTTGTCATCCTGAGTCAAAAAGGCGGCCAAATCCTGCTCGTGCTGCTGCAGGAGATCGACGGCCTTGCCCAAGTTGGCGATTTTTGACCGGCGCACCTTGTCCGAAATGATGGAACTGGACACATTGACGCTGTTGAGCACGTTGCCAACGTTATGGAGGACGCTGGTGGCCACCTCGGCCATGTTAGCCATGCGGGAGATTTCCAGAAGTTGGCGATGAAGACGTTTTCCCTCAGTAATGTCCTGACTCGTGCCGTGGAGCCAAACGGTTCGTCCCTCGGCGTCTTTTACAGCACTAATGTGCAAAAGCACATGCCTAAGCTCGCCGTCCCGCCGAAAAACGCGCAATTCCAGTTGCGAAAGGTAATGCGGATCGACCGTGGCCACGGCCCTGCCAATTTCTTCATCAACCAAATGAGCATCGTCCGGATGCACAAATTTGCGGACAAAGTCTTCGGTGGACATCGCATCGCCGCCTTCCTGTTCGGAGGTGGTGCCGCGGAGAGTGTAATAGAGATCGCTGAAGGTAAAGAGTCCGCGCGCCACGTCATATTCCCAATCCACCAACTGTGCCAGGCTCATGGCACGGGCGAGACTTCGTTTGTCTTCGTGCAGCGCTTCTTCCGCCTTCCGATGCTGGGCAACGAGCGGATTTTTGTCGTCCATGCTGGACGGTGCCGGCGGGTCTGAGAGAGATATAAGCCGTTCGTTCATGTCTTCTTGATCGGCCTTTGGACCATTGGTTTAAAGACAGATAAACCATACGCGGAGAGAATCGGGGAAACCCCGCTTCTCTCCTCATTCGCAGAGTACGGAACCCCGTTCGCAAGGTACGGGAATCCAGTGCGACGCCGCAGAAGTCATGGAAGTTATTTATTCCCCGGCTTCAAGCTTGGACGATGCCGTCACGGATCGCATAACGAACCAATTCGGCGGTGCTGGTGCAGCACAGTTTCTTCATCAAGCGTGACCGGTATGTCTCCACTGAGTTGACTGTCACTGTCAGACCCTCGGCAATTTCCTTATTCCGACGGCCTTCGGCAATAAGCCGCAGCAATTGCTTCTCGCGTTCCGAAAGAAGCGGCTTCGACGACTCCGTCCCTCCCACCAAACTCTTCCGGTAATCCTCCAGAATACCAACGCTCACCTCGGGGCTTAGGTAGAGTTTTCCCTCCATCACCAGATCAATCGCGCGCATCAACTCTCCCAAATCACTGCTTTTGGAAAGATACCCGCACACCCCGGCCTGAAGGGCCTCGTTAACAAGCGGGCGGGCGGTGTCGCCGGAGAAAATGATGATTTTAACGGCGGGCATTACGCTGAGTATCTGCCGGGCCGCATCGAGACCGTTCATGTCCGGGAGATGAATATCCATCACCACCAAGTCCGGGGACAACTCGCGCGCCAGTTTCAGAGCGAGTGTGCCAGTCTGCGCCTGGCCTGCCAGTGTCAGATTGGGTTGCTGCGCCAAGGCGTCGCACAACCCGCGGAGCAACATGGGATGGTCATCCACAAGTAATATTTTCACATTCATGATAATATCCAAACCTCCAACTCAAATTCCAACGCGTCTCTCAGGGCTTGTCCAGACAACACCGCACGACCCTCGCCAAAACGGCCGGCGCATAAGGTTTGGGCAAATAGGTAATCCCCGTCAAAGGGGGTCCCTCCATATCTGTATTATAGCCGCTGGAACTGATTATTTTCAAAGTTTCTTTTTCTTTCCTGAGCCGCATCGCCAAATCCAATCCGGTCATGTTCCCCGGCATCACCATGTCCGTGAATAACAAGGCGATTTTTTGACGGTGCTCTTCCCATACCTTCAGGGCTTCCACCCCGTTGTCGGCCTCCAGCACCGCATAGCCCAGTTTGCGGAGACACAGGGCCGTCAGCCGACGCAGGAATAACTCGTCCTCCACCAGCAAAATGGTCTCGGAGCCGCCTTTGATTTCTTCATCATCGCCCGGAATTCCGAAAGCGCCCAACGGACTGGTCGCCGGAAGGTAAACCCGGAACGAACTGCCCTGCCCCACCGCGCTTTCCACCTCAATCCATCCTTGATGTTGCTTGACTATGCCGTAAACCGTGGCCAGCCCCAATCCGGTTCCTTTTCCCGCCTCTTTTGTGGTAAAAAATGGATCAAATATTTTCTCCATTACGGTGTCATCCATGCCGCATCCGCCGTCGGTCACTGACAGGCAAACGAAACTGCCGGGGCGGGCGTCCGGGTGTAATCTGACGGATGCGTCTTCCAGTTTGACCAGGGTGGTACCCAGGGCCAAAGCCCCGCCGTTGGGCATGGCATCGCGTGAGTTAATGCAAAGGTTCATCACCACTTGTTCCAACATTCCCGCATCCGCGTTCACCCAGGCGGCTCCGGTGGAGCTTTGGAACGCGACTTCAATGTTCTCCCCCAGCAGCCGCCGCAACATCTTTAGCAGGTTGTTAATCAGCATGTTCATGTCCAACGGCTCGATTCGGGCCGCTTGTCGCCGGCTGAATAACAAGAGCTGTCGTGTCAGGTTGGCGGCGCGCAAGGCTTCCTTTTCGACCTCCTTGAGAGATTCCTTGGTATCCAGGGTTAGCTGGGGATTCTGCATCAACAGGCCAAGGTGCATGAGCGTTGCCGAGAGGATGTTATTGAAATCATGCGCCACCCCTCCTGCCAGTTGCCCGATCGCCTCCATCTTCTGTGCCTGGCGCAGTTGCGTCTCAAGCTGCCGTTGCCCCGTCATGTTGCGGAATATCCAAATGCGCCCGTAATGGGTTCCTTTCTTGTCCCGCACGGGCGACGAGTATCGGTCCAACACCGTTCCGTCGATCAGATCAATCTCGTCGAGGCTAACCTCATCGCTGTGGGCATAGAGATAGGCGACTTTCTCGGCAAACTGCCGCGGATTTTTGGTTCGGGCCGCGACAAACCGGATTTGTTCGGCATCGTCCGGATCTTGAAAAATGTGTTGCGGGATTTTCCATATCTCCCCTACTCGCTGGTTCTGAAGAATCTTTTCCCCGTGGCTGTCCACCACCAGAATCCCGTCCGGGCTGGAATCCATCAGCGCTTCAAACATGGCGGTCCGCCACCGCAACACCTCCTCGGCCCGCTTGCGTTCAGTGATGTCGCGCGAACCCCCCACCACGCTGATTCCGCCTTCGTCGTTCCTCACAAAAGTCGTGATCGTCTCCGTGTGAACGGTTGAACCGTCCTTGCGCATCAGGTCAAATTCGTGAACGTGGGTCGTGGCTGAGGGATCGCCCGCCAGAAAGGCGCTTTTGCGCCCGTCCAACAATGATTGCACCAGGGCAAATGATTCCGGACTCAATATCTGCCCCAAGGATAGGGTGTTTGCCTCCACGGCTGTGTACCCGCACATGCGTTGGACCGATGGGCTGACGTATGTGCAGCGCATGGATTGGAGATCAAAAGTCCACAGCACATCAACCAGATTGTCAGCCAGCAAACGGTAACGCGCCTCGCTTTCGCGCGACGCGGCCTCCGCCTGCACGCGTTGACGCTCGCTTTGGTAAAATTCGATGGCAAACGAAATGTTGTCCGCCAGCGTTTCCAGCAGCCTCAATTCTTCCACGCCAAAAAAACCCGGCTGATCCGCATACACCGCAAAAACACCCATCGGCTGCCCGCCCATTCTGAGCGGAAACGAGGCGCCTGATTGGTAGCCCCGTTTCAAGGCCTCCTCCCGCCACGGCTGGAGGTCGGGATCTGTCATCATATCAACGCAATAAACCACCCGGTTCTCACGATAGGACCGGGGGGCGGGGCTGAGACCGAACGGGTGCGGAAGGATGGACACCTGAATGGCGGTAAGAAAACCCTCTTCCCTGCCCGAGTGAGCAACCGGTTTTATCCGATTTTCGCCCGGCTCCGGCAATCCCACCCAGGCCATGACGAAACCGCCCTGCTCAACGGCGATGCGGCAGGCCTTTTCGTAAAGCTCCTGCGCGTCGCGGAAACGAATGGTCATTTCATTTACGCTGCTGGAAAATGCGTAGAGGCGGTTCAGACGTTGGAACTTGGCCGCCGCCAATTTGCGCCCGGCGATGTCCTGCTGCAAGGCGCGGTTCGTCGCCTCCAGTTGCAAC
>CAZLEE010000054.1:0-4367 GCA_964558455.1 uncultured Verrucomicrobiota bacterium
TTTGAGCGGTTCACGCTATTTCAAGCCTCCGGCTCTGCCGGAGGTTACTGACTTGCTATGAAGTGCCCTTGTTGTCGTACGATATGGGATCCTATCTCATGTATTCGCGACCGCCATCGCAGCTCGCCCCACAAACGTTGGTTGGATACTATCCCACTTCAACAATGCCATTCCCGGATTTGGCGCACGTTACCGTGGTGCGGCCTAGCCGTGATTCGACCAATGAAATGCGCCTGACAGTCAATTTATTGGACGGAACCAATGGCATCGATTGCTCAAAGGACATGCCATTGCAGTTCGGCGATGTGGTGGAAATTCCGGAGCGAGAACATGCCCTGAGCGACCCGCCTATTGGGCTGACCGACGGTCAGCGCGACACGGTGGCCAATCATCTAAAAGGGCGCGTCCAACTAATGGCACACAACCAGAAAATCGAGCTTTTGATTGATCCCGCCGGTGATCGGTCAACCATCGGCGTTGCGCTTGGTGATCCAGAGGCGCAAAAGTTTTTGTTATCCTCCTCGGACCTCTCGCGTGCAAAGGTGATCCGCCGCGACTCCAAAAGCGGGAAAAATCTCGAATGGATCGTGGAGTGCCATCCACATTCAACATCCACGATTAACACCTTGGTTGATGTTCCGGCTCATTCTGCCGGAGATAATTCTAGTGATTTCCACGTCCCGCCCCCCTCTAACCAAGCCAGCGGAGGGCGGCTATCGATGCCGTCGTCGCCATCGATACCCACGCCTCAGCACCGGATGTTCCAAACCTTGGCCAGTAAGGGTTCTACTGATTCTGCCTCATCCACCGAATTCCGCTTGCGCGACGGCGATGTGATTGAAGTGCCAGAAAAACAATGAAACACAAAAGCAGGGTCAAGTCCTGAAATAAATTTGTCAGTGTGTCTCGTTTCTCCTTGGCTGAGATCCGGGGTTGGTTGCGCCGCTTCGCGGCGCAATGGCGGCAAATGTTTATGCTTCCCCAAACTGAATCGCTGGTCGAAGACAACACCGCCTTCGCCCTTGATCTTTACGCCCCCGCTCAGGAATTAATTCAACTCCGTAGGAGTTGAGTCAAAAGCCCCCCCATCCCCCAGTCCGCGCCCGTCCACCAAGTCCATTCAGTCCACCAAGTCCACAGCCCAAAGCTTTCCCATTTCCAACCAGTTTCCCTCCCCCCCCATTGTAGCCGCGCAACCGTCCCCTCCCATTCCTAATCCTAATCTTAATCCTAATCTTAATCCTAATCCCTGTCCCTCAGCTTCCATCTCCTGTTTTCCGCCCCTGTGTCAAGAAAACATACTTGACAAAAATGGGTGTGAAACGCGTAACGCCTTGCAAACACGGTGTATAACTAAGTGAAGAAAAGGGTCACGGTTAGCTCCTCTTTTTCCCCCATTTATGCCATAATCCCCTCCAGACAGAAAAAATGAGCAACAAGTCAAAGACATCCGCCGCCAGAACGGCGCAGCCGGTCCCGGTCCCTGCCGGAGGCCCGCTGCCGGCCGCTTTTTCTTCTCCGATTTCAGCGTTTCAGTTTTTCAGCGTTTCAGCTTTTGCTTCCGTAACACTTGTAACACTTAATAACAGTTACGGCATTTTTCAAAAACATCAGAATAACACCAACACAATTCAGGCTGGAACATCCATATTTACAATTAGTTACAACAAACCAAGTGCTGAATCCGTAACACTCGTAACGTTACCATAACATGTTATTTCGTTTTTTTCTTTTCTTGCTCTGTAACATGTGGACCAATGGCGAACAACAGAAAGCTTCCATGCGCCCCTATTTCCGCTTTCTGTTTTCCAAATTTCTGCTTTTGTTTGTTTTGAACCTTTTCTCGCCTCGCGCATTCCACTGGGCGTATAGATGCCGGTCGTGATTGAACATGAACAACTGCCTGTGCGCGAAGCCCGGACCGGGGACGCGGAGGCTTGGAACGCCTTGTTCAAACGCTATCAACTGCCTCTTTACACCTATGTTTTTGAACTCGTCCATAATGAGCAGACCAGCCTGGATATCGTTCAGGAAAGCTTCATCAACGCCGCCCGCCACATCGGCGCGTTGCGCGAGGACGACAAGTTTGGCTCCTGGCTGTTCGGCATCGCCCACCAGAAATGCGCGCAACAGTGGCGACGCCAGCGCCCGGAAAATATCCCCATTGATGATACGGAAGATTTTCCCGACGCCGCCATCGGCCCGGACGAAACGCTCATCAGCAAGGAGCAGGAGGCTGAATTCATGAAGATCATGCAACAACTTTCCCCGCCGCATCGCGCGGTGTTGCTCCTGCATTTTGTGGAGGATTTTTCCATCGAGGAAATGGCTGCGATCACCGGCGCGCGCTCCGGCACCGTGAAATCCCGGTTGCACTACGCCAAGGACGCGCTTCGCCAATTGCTTGCCGGAGATTCCAAATGAAAACTCCCAGAGAAATCTTGTTGCAGCAACATCAGGCGGTTGAGCCGAAACTCAACGCCATCCGTCAAAACGCCCTGGCCGCGCTAGCCCGCCCCGGCCTGGCCCAATCCTGGCAGGAGTTCCTCTTTTCCCTGCGCTGGCACCTGGCCGGACTAAGCGCGGTTTGGATGGCCGTCCTGGTTTTGAACCTGAGCGCCGCCCCCAATCCCGCCGTCGTCATTGCCAGCGACAAAATTCCGTCGGCGCAAGTGCTGATGGCGGCGATGCTGAAAAACCGGCAGGAATTGATGGAGCTGATTGGGACCCCGGCCACCGGCGGACCTGCCGCCCTGCCGCCGCGCCGGAGCGAAATTCAACCCGTGATTGCGATTGTGTGATTTTATGAATGAAACAACCCAGCCTTCAAAATGCAAGCGCCTCGCGCGGCGCGGACTAATCGCCCTAGCCTGGATAGTGTCAATTATAGCGCTTTGCTACGGCGTCATCGACTGGCGCGCCCGCCATGCTTGGAATGAGTATCGCCAAAACTACGAGGCTCGCGTCGCGCCGCTGGATTTGAAAGCTTACATCCCGAAAGAGATTCCCGATGCCGAGAATTTTGCCGCCACCCCTTTTGTCCTGTCCTGGATTAAAGACTGGCGCAGCACGAACGTCCTGTTCGATCATGATGCCTGGGGGCAGGCCCATAATATGATTTACAATCCGGCGCAACCGCCCGCCGCCCGCGATTTTGAAGATCTCGTGGCGTGGCAGGAGGCTTTTGCGGCCGTCCGTTCCCATGCCCAAAAAACAAAGGATAAATTTCATTCCGACAAACTCGACCTGGCATCCCGCGCCCAGGCGGCAACTGCCATATTGGAAGGCATGAAGGATGACGAAGCCGTTTTCGATGAACTGAATAAGGCCAGCGCCCGGCCTTATGCGCGTTATCCGATTGTCTATTATATGGAGAATCCGTGGGCGATCCTTTTGCCTCACCTCGCCAAAATCAAGCAGACATGCCTGCGCCTGGAAACCAGGGCTTGCGCCGAACTTGCGACGGAGCAAAACGAAAAAGCCCTGGCCGATGTAAGATTGGCGCTTTACACCGCGGACACCGTAAGAACCGAACCGTTTTTTGTTTCCTATATGGTCCGCATTGCCTGTGTGCATATCGCCATTCATCCGATTTGGGAGGGACTTGCCGAGCAACGCTGGACCGATGCCCAGCTTCAGCAGTTGCAGGCCGGCCTGGAGTCTTACGATTTTCTGGCGGATATGCAATTGCCGCTGCACACCGAGCGCGCTTGGGGCGTCTTGACTGCGGATTTGATGAAAAAGAGAGGGCTGGGTTTGCTTGCCTCTTTTTTGGAGGAGATGCATCTCTCCGACACTCACTCCTTCTGGGACAATGAGGCCGTGCTGAATGTGCTGGGCCGAATTCTCCCATCCGGCTGGTATGATCGGGAAAAGCTTAATTATTGCCTGCTTGCTGACTACCAGTATCGGGGAACCGTTGATGAGGTATCAAAAAGAGTTTTCCCCAGCCGGGTTGCCGCAAATGCCTTGAAACTGGCACTTGTGGCAAAAGCAAACCCTCAGACCCCGGATTGGGGATTGGGATCGCCAGCGCAAGGTCCATTGCATGCCATCATCCATCACGAATACTTGGCGGGCATACTGCTGCCCTCGCTGCACAACTTTCCCCGCAACGTGGCCACAATCAAAACGGCCGCCGATGAAGCCGCCATTGCCTGCGCTTTGGAACGATACCGCCTCGCCAACGGCCAATTCCCCGAAAATCTCCGGGCGCTCGTCCCGCGCTTTGCCGCCCATCTGCCCAACGACGTGATTACCGGAGAACCCTATAAATACCGCCGCACCGATGGCGGCCGGTTCGTGCTCTACTCCGTCGGCTGGAATGAAAAAGATGACGGCGGCGTGTCAGGCAAAACCATGTTCGA
>CAZLEE010000054.1:4467-12167 GCA_964558455.1 uncultured Verrucomicrobiota bacterium
GCCAATCTTCCCAATGGTTACACGAGCTGGCATTGGATGGCGCTCGAATATCTCGCGCTCTTTGCCATTGTGTTGCTGCATGAATTCGGCCACGCCCTGGCTTGCCGGAGCGTGGGGGGGCGGGCCGATCAGATTATCCTCTGGCCGCTCGGCGGCGTCGCGTTCGTCGATCCGCCGCCCCGGCCTGGCGCGACCTTGTGGAGCATCGCCGCCGGCCCGCTGGTCAACGTGGGCCTCATGCCGGTTTTGGTTGTGTTGTGGATGCTGGGCAAAGCGTTGCACTGGCACGAGCTGGACCCGAACCTCTTCAATTTTATCTCGATGCTTTGCCTGATGAACGGCGCTTTGTTCTGTTTCAATATGCTGCCGATTTTTCCGCTGGACGGCGGGCAGATTCTCCAGTCGATCCTCTGGTTCTGGCTGGGGCGGGCGCGCAGTTTGATGGTGACCAGCGCGATCGGGCTTGCGGCCAGCGTGGCTGCGATTGTTCTCCTGCTGGTTTACGCCAGGGGCGAAATATGGCTCCTGATCATGGCGGTGTTTGTGGTGTTCAATTGCTGGCGCGGACTGCAGCAGGCTCGCGCCATGTCGCGCGTGGACACGGCCCCGCGCCGTCTGGAACTGGCCTGCCCCAAGTGCAAAGCCTCGCCCCCGGTGGGAAATTATTGGGGTTGCGGACGCTGTCGCGCGGGGTTTGACATATTTGCCACGCGCGGCGTTTGCCCCAATTGCGGAACGATTTTCAACGAGGTTCGTTGCCAGGAATGCGGTGAGACTTCCCCGCTTTATTCCTTCAACAAAACCGGTTCGTAAAATTGCTTTCCAGCCTGAATTTTTCCGGCAGTATGGTTCCATCACTTTATGAGTAATCTTAAATGCCTGTTTTTCACGGCGACCATTTCATGCGGTTGCGCCTTTCTGGCGCAGGCGGCCCATCCTCCCGTCACTCCGGAAGGCCCGCAAGCGATCCCGCCATACCATTCCATGGACCATTCCACGGATTTGTTTGAGCAGAGAGACGAAGGTTTTGTGCCGCTGTTCGATGGCAAGACTCTGGATGGCTGGACCAATATCCACAAGTCCGGCTCCCCTTACTTTGTCACCAATGGCATGATTGCCTCCCCTGCCGATACGGGGGACGACCTGGTGACGGAGCAGTCCTATTCCGATTTCATTTTGCGCATGGATTTCAAGTTGACTCCCGGCGCCAACAATGGCGTGGGCATTCGCACCCCGCTGGAAAAAAGCAATCTCACCTACACCGGCAACGAAATCCAGATTCTCGACGATGATGATCCCCAATACGAACATCTTGACCCCGGCCAATATTGCGGATCGCTTTACAAAATCTTCGCAGCCAAGCGCGGCGCCCTGAAAAAGGTCGGCAAATGGAACCATTACGACATCACCGTCATCGGCCGCCACGTCAAAATCAAGCTGAACGGCAAGACGATTGTGGATGGACAAATCAATGTGGTGACGGACCCCGGCACCTTGCGCGAGCATCCCGGCATGTTGCGTGATCGCGGCCATATCGCGCTGCTCGGTCATCAAAGTTATGTTGAGTTTCGCAACATCAGCATCAAGGATTTGTCCCCGGGCCGAAGAGAGAAGGCGTTGCCCAAGGGCCTGACCGCGCTGACGGATTCCCCCGGCCATTTCTACGTGGACGATTTGCCAGACAACAAGGCGCCGGAAGGTTTTACGCCGTTGTTCGACGGACGGAATTTATTGGGTTGGAAAGGATTGGTGGCTGATCCGCCGCATCGCGCTGCCATGTCGCCCGAACAATTGGCCGTCGCGCAAGCTGCGGCCGATCAACGGATGCGCGACCATTGGAAGGCCGAAAAGGGCGTGATTGTATTTGACGGCAAGGGCGACAACCTTTGCACGGCGCGCGATTTCGGCGACTTTGAGATGCTGGTCGATTGGAAAATCCCGCCCAAAGGCGACAGCGGCATTTACCTGCGCGGCACGCCGCAGGTGCAAATCTGGGAAACCAACAGCCCCGGCCAATTCGAAATTCCCGACGGCTCCGGCGGATTATGGAATAATAAAAATAATCCGCGCCGCGCCATCAGTTACGCCGATCATCCGGTGGGGGAATGGAATCGTTTCCGCATCCTGATGGTGGGCGGAAAAGTGCATGTCTTTCTGAATAATGAACTGGTGGTCAATGACACGACGCTGGAGAATTATTGGGAACCCGGCAAGCCGATCTACGATCACGGCCAGATCGAGTTGCAAAATCACGGCGGCCCGCTTTGGTTCAAGAATATTTATATTCGCGAAATTCCCCGCCAATCCGAAAAATAGTCCCAGCTTGCTTATATGGCTTCATTGTTGAACCGGCGGCAATTCCTGGTCCATTCGGGCGTCGCTGCCGCCGGATTCTGGCTGGCGGGGCGGTCGTGGGGAAAAATTTCGCCGAACGAAAAGCTGAACCTCGGAATCATCGGCACCGCCAATCGTGCCGGGGATAATCTGCGCCACGTTTCCTCCGAAAACATCGTGGCCCTTTGCGATGTGGACGCGAAACTGCTCGCCGCCGCCTGCCAAAAATATCCGAAGGCCACCGCCTACGGCGACTTTCGAAAAATGCTCGAACGAAGGGACCTCGACGCGATTGTCATCGGCACGCCCGATCATACCCACGCCGTGGCAACGGTGGCGTCGTTGCGCAGCGGACGTCATGTTTATTGTGAAAAGCCGCTGGCTCACACGATTTCCGAGGCGCGCTGCATTGCGGAGACGGCGAAAAAATGCAGGCGCATCACGCAAATGGGCACCCAAATCCATGCCACCATCAATTATCACGAAGTGGTGGAGGCCATTCAAAATGGCGTGATCGGCCCGGTGCGCGAAGTTCATGTCTGGGTTGGCTCGGTTTATACGGCGAAAGGATTGCCGGAGGACAAGCCTGTGATGCCGGAGGGATTGGACTGGGATTTGTGGCTGGGACCGGCGCAACCGCGCCCTTACAGCCCGGAATACGTGCCCAAGCAGTGGCGGCGCTATTGGGCTTTTGGCGGCGGCGTCCTGGCCGACATGGGCTGCCATTACATCGACTTGGCGCATTGGTCCTTGAGGTTGCGTTATCCGCTCTCGGTGGAAACGGAAGGATCGCCCGTCGATGCCGAAGGCACGCCGTCATGGATGATTGCCCGTTATGAATATCCGGCCCGCGCCGGCCAACCGCCTGTCAAACTGACCTGGTATCATGGAGTCAAGGATGGCAAAAACGTTCGCCCGCCCCATTTTGACCGGGGCGAATTGCCGGAGTGGGGCAATGGCGTGTTGTTTGTCGGCGACAAGGGAATGTTGCTGGCGGAATATGGAAAATACATTCTGCTGCCCGAAAAAAATTTCCCCGTGCCGCCCGCCCGCCCGCAACGGCCGGATGATTACGAGGGGAAGCATCATCAGGAATGGATTGCGGCAATAAAAAATGGCGGCGCGACTTCCTGCAATTTCGATTATTCGGGCGCGTTGACCGAAGCGGTTTTGCTCGGCAACGTGGCTTACCGGAGCGGCGCGAAAGTGGACTGGAACCCGGCCAGCCTCAGCGCCGCCGGCAATGCGCGGGCCGAACAGTACATCCGGCACCATTACCGCCGCGGCTGGATAATTTAAGGACTCGGACGGTCAGGCGCGCCAGGCGAGATCGGCGATATGTCCGTTGTCCGGGTGCGTTTTGTCCAGGCAACGCAATTCCAGACGCACGCCGCCGTCGCGCAACGTGGCGTGAACCCAGCCGTTGGCCACCCCTTCGCTAAACACATACGCGGACGTCGGCAGATTAATCAGATGAATGCCGCTCTCGTCCTGCTTCACGCTCCAGTGATGGGTGTGCCCAAAGAAATAAGCTTTGACTTGCCGGCGCGGACGCAAGATGGCAAATAATTCGCTGATGTCTTCCAAACCGTTCCACTCATGGTATGACACAAGCGAGCCGGGTTGATGATGAAGCATGACGACGGCGGGTCGGTCCGTATTCGCATCCAAGGCGTTGGCCAGCCAGGCGCGCTGGGCTTCGCCGAGACAGCCAGGGGTGGTGCGGGTCTTGATCAATGAATCGAGCAGAAACCAATTCGTCCCGCCTTGGCGCACGATGGCGGCCTGCCGGCCCGGCAGTTTGGCCGGAACCGTTTTCGCATCCTGAAAAACAGCCCAAAAACGCTCGCGATCATCATGGTTTCCCATGTTCAAATGAATCGGCAATCCCGCTTCGCGCAACGGCCGGAGCAGACCGAGCGCCGCCCGGTAATCGGCGCTCTCACCGTTGTTGTAGGCCATGTCGCCGTTGACAAAAACAGCACCCGGCTGTTGCGGCAGTGCCAGCACCTCCGCCGCCACCGCCTTTAAATTATTGGTCATGTTCACACCCCGGGACAGTTTCAGCGCGTCGGACGAGATGTGGATATCGGAAAAAAGCGCGATGGCATTTGCGTCCCGCTTGCTGGGTGACGCTGCGTAGCCCGGAATCAAGCTGAGCGCGGCGGCGGCAATTGAGCCGGCCAGAAACCGGCGTCGTGAAATAGGTGGCAGATAAATCGGCATGGCAAAAGTTTATTAAACCCCAAATAATTGTCGAGTGTTCCCAAAATCCCCGTCCGACGCGAGCGGCTCCTTAGGGGGCAGTTCGTGGCATTGCCAAATTTTTTAGTTCTCCCACCACCAGCCACATGGAGGCGGCGGCGAGCAGGACCATGCAACTTCCAATCAGCAAAGCGTCCTGAAAACTGCCTGTGATTTTAACCAGAAATCCCGTCACGACCGGCGCCAGAATGCCGGCTAATGCGCCTGCGGAATTCATGATCCCCGCCAGCGATCCGGCCGCCGATGGCGGGGCGACATCCGTGCATGTCGTCCAGAGAAGCGACGTTGCCGCGGATTCGCATGCCACCGAAAGGGTCAGAATCCACACTGCCATGATGGCGTCGTCCACGTAGCCCGCCACAACGACGGAGGCTGCCATGAGCTGCATCGAAATGATGATGCTTTTACGGGAAACGGTCACGCTCACGCCGCGACGGATGAGCCGGTCGGAAAACCAGCCGGCCAGCGGTTGGGCAATAAATCCCGCCATCCAGGGCAGCGAGGCATACCACCCCATCTTCATGACGGTGAATCCCCGGCCCAGAATCAGGTAAGCCGGGAGCCACGTGACAAACAGGTAGAACAAATAGTCCTGGAAAAATTTGCACAAAACCAATCCCAGAACCGTGCGGTTCCGCAAAAGTTCCAGCCACGGAATCCGGGCGGAGGCGGGTGGGGGAGCGCAATCTTTGGACGGTTCGGCCGTCGTTTTTTCCGCATAGGTAAAATACCAAACAACCACCCAAAGGAGACTGCCCAGCCCGGTGGCATAAAAGGCAAAACGCCAGCCGAAGTGCGCGATCATCCAGGCCATCAGAACCGGCGTGACCGCGAAACCCAGCCGCAACCCGCCCGTGTAACAGCCCACCGCCATGCCGCGTTCATGTGCCTGAAAAGAGCGGTTCACGATTTTGGCATTGACCGGGAAAGTGGCGGACTCGCCCACGCCCACCCCGATGCGCGCCAGGATGACGTGCGAGAAATTGGCGGCCCAACCCGTGCCCGCCGAGCAGACTGACCACACCACCGCCGCCCAGCCCAGTGTTGGTTTCGCGCCGAACTTATCGGCGATTCTACCGGCGGGGATATTCATCAGCAGGTAAAACCAGAAAAAAGCGGAGAGAACGATTCCCATTTTCGTTGCATCGAATCCGAGATCCTTCATCAAGTAAGGAGCGGCGGTGGAAAGGCTGGCGCGATCAATTGCGTTGATAAAAGTGCCACTGGACAAAAGAAAGACCACCCACCAGCGTGACGATATTTTCCGCATTTGATCCGATCAGTTTGAAGGCCCGTTTTTTTTGCCTGGAACGAAATCCCGGGAAAGCTGCCGGGCTTCCGCAATCTGCGCCGGGGTCATGCCGTTCTCAAGAGACGACCGCAATTTTGCCGCCCTTTCACTGGTTTGGGCAGCGGCGAGATCATACCACATGTAAGCTTCAACAACATTCTTGGGAACACCCTCTCCGTCCTCGTAGCATGTGCCAAGTTCCAATTGGGCGGATGCGTTCCCGCTTTCGGCAAGCGGGCGCAACAAGCGGACGGCTTCCACCGCGTTTTTTGGCACGCCGTTTCCCTCGAGATTGGCGGTGGCCAGACAGCGTTGACCATCAGCGTTTCCTTGATCGGCGGCTTTGCGGAACCACTTCACCGCTTCGGCGTAATCCTGCGGGATGCCCTCCCCGTTGGCGTAGCAGATGCCGAGGACGCATTGTGCCTTGGCATCGCCTTGCGCCGCCGCTTTGCGAAACCATTTTACGGCTTCGGCGTGATCTTTGGGGGCGCCTTTTCCACGGTAATAACGCAAGCCCAATTCGTATTGTATGATGGCGCGGCCATTGTCTGCCGCGTCGTGATAGAACCGCGCTGCTTCAGCGTAATTTAGCGGGACGCCGCGCCCCTCGGCGAAGCACTGACCGAGAATATATTGTGCCAGCTTGTCGCCCCGTTCGGCGGCCTTGCGGTACCATTTCGCGGCTTCGGCGTCATCCGGCGGGACACCCTGCCCCTTGGCGTAACACAAACCGAGATCGACTTGCGCCCCCGCGACGCCCTGTTCGGCGGCCCTGCGGTACCACTTCACGGCTTCGGCGTCGTCTTGCGGGATGCCCAGTCCTTTGGCGTAGCACCCGCCGAGAAGGTATTGTGCCAGTGCGTGGTTCTGTTCGGCGGCCCGGTGATACCACTTCACGGCTTCGGCGTAATTTTGCGGAACACTCCGCCCTTTGTCGAAACACACACCGAGACTGCACTGCGCCGCCGCATCGCCTTGTTCCGCCAACGCCCTGGTTTCTTGAAACGTAATCGAATTGGACGGCGGTGGGGTGAATTTTTGCGGACTGGCAATGTCGTTGTCTGCCGTCGCATCAAGTTTAAGCCTAAACTCGTCGGCAATCGTTGTGAAATGGCCCGGAGTATTTGTGTCCTGGGCTGACACGGGCGCGGCAAAAGTCAGCAGCAACAAAGCGGCAAAGGGAAGCAGCCCGGCGGGTCGTCTAATGGCGCGCATAATTTAATTCTGGCGACAAGTTGATTACCCGGCCGCTCATCACGGCACATTCGTAACCGAAAACGGTTGGTTTCGCAAGGCTCCGCCGTCTCGCTTTGAGGTTCTGGCAGACACCTTTTCGATGGTTTACGCGCTGAATGAATAAGAGTTTCCATGCCGCCTACTGGCGAAGAAGGCGATAGAATCTGGCCGGGCTGGACGGGATTTGCGGGTCAAGGAAATCGATCGCGCCATTGGTCAGGGTCAACGCGTTGGTCAGCGGGTTCCAGTTGATGAGATCGCTGCTTGCCTCAAACACGAAAAGGGCGGGGTTGGAAAACGGAAACGCGGCCCCGATTGTGGTCTTGGCGGTGATGAGCAGGCTCCCGTCCGGCTGCGTCGCCGGGGCGCTTAACTGCACCGCGATTCGCACGGGCTGCACGGTAACCGTGGCCGTCGAACTGGCGGCCCAATCAAGGCTGTTGGTGGCCAGCGCTTGATATTGCCCCCCGTTTGCCGTGGTCGCGTTGGTAATGATTAAATCGCCATTGGTTGCGCCGGACAGGTTTGTGCCGTTGAGTTGCCATTGGTAGGCCATCGGCTGAATTCCGAC
>CAZLEE010000054.1:12267-23821 GCA_964558455.1 uncultured Verrucomicrobiota bacterium
GAAGCATGTTTGAGTTGCAATTTTTGGTGGTTTCATAATTGCGCACATCCCCCCTTGGTTCCGGGAAAATGTCTCCCGAACCATTCGACGCGCCCCAATCAGCCGCACCGGCCAATTCGTATGAGCATTTCGTCTGCGGAACAGTAGAGCATTGCCGATGCCAAAATTGATTGACAAACCAAAGGTGTGGGAGAAAAAGCCATTGGGCGAAGTTTAGATGAATTTGTAATCGGGTATCGCGCAACGTAATCCGCGTGTTGTTGACGCAATATGCGTGAAAAATGGCTTCGCCGGCCAAAGAGGGCCACCTACAAACAGAGCCACTGATTTTTCCGTTTCCGAACAGGTCGCACAGAGGACGACCTTAGCCAGCCGGATTGGCTGCAAGCGGTTGGCGTTAGCAATTGACTGACCGTTTTCTCGTTTCAAGGGCTGGCCGAGATTGATGGCCGATATGCCAATGAGAATTGAGTTCAATTCTGTTGAAGCGTTTTGAAAAATATGTTATCGTGGCGAGAATGCAAAGGAGTATTCTTGTGCGGCGGAAAAAGCTGCATCGTTCAGGCGGTAACTTCATTACGTTAGCGCTGGTGGCGGCGTGCTGCTTGATGTCCTCCTTGCCGGTGTCGGCGGAACAACAGCTTCAGGCCCGCCATGTGCCGCCGATAACCAAAAGACTTGCTCCCATCGGACGGCTTGATAGCGACAAGCGCCTCTACATGGCCATCGGTTTGCCGTTGCGCAACCAGGATAAACTTACCAACTTCCTGCAGGAGCTTTATCAACCGTCAAGCGCCAATTTTCGCCGCTATTTGACTGCGGATCAATTCGCCTCCTCCTTTGGCCCGAGACAGGAGGACTACGAGGCGGTGGTTCATTTTGCGCAATCGCACGGCCTGCATGTCAAAGCGACCCATCCCAACCGCACTTTGGTGGATGTCAGCGGATCGGTCGGCGACATCGAAAAGGCTTTCCACATCACAATGCGCGTCTATCAACACCCGACTGAGGCGCGCACTTTTTTCGCGCCGGATGTTGAACCGTCGCTGGACCTGGATACGCCCGTGCTGGCGATCAGCGGTCTGGACAATTATGTGACGCCGCGATCGCGCATCCGATGGCCGGGCGTGGATGCGGCGTCGGCGATCCATCCTTTGGGCGGGGGATCGGGCGGCGGGGGGGGCGGAGGCGGAGGCTCGGGCAGCGGAGGGACTTATCTGGGGTATGATTTTCGCGCGGCTTACGCCGCAGGGGTTTCGCGCACCGGCATAGGACAATCTGTGGGACTGTTCGAACTGGCCGGTTACGATCCCGACGACATCACCGACTATGAAAGCGAAGCCGGCCTGCCCAACGTCACCTTGCAAAATATTTTGATTGACGGCGCTGACGGCACTGACGACGGTGACACGAACCTCGACTTTAATGTTGAGGTTACTTCGGACATCGAGATGGCCGTTGCGATGGCGCCGGGGGTGAGCAGCATTTTGGTTTATGAAGGGCCAACGCCGTCATCGGAAACAAACGCCATCCAGGACCCGGAAACGACGGCCCAGATCAACGATGTCCTCGACCGCATGGCCACCGACAACCTGGCCCAGCAACTGAGCTGCTCCTATGGCATGGATATCAACCTTTCGACGGTGCAAATTTTCCAACAGTTTGCCGCGCAAGGCCAAAGCTTTTTCCTCGGCAGCGGCGACACCGGGGCGTATGGAGGGGCGGTGGATGAACCGGCCGACGACCCGAATGTCACGGTTGTGGGAGGAACAACGCTAACGACCAGCGGCCCGGAAGGCTCATGGGTGGGGGAATCGGTGTGGCTGACGCCAGCTTCGGACGACCCTTTTTTGGGGTATTCACCCGAAGAGGCATCCGGCGGCGGGGTTAGCCTCACTTATGGTATTCCGACTTATCAGCAGGGCATCAGCATGACTGCCAATCAAGGCTCCACGACGATGCGCAACATGCCGGATGTTGCACTCGTGGCCAACAATATTGACGTCGTGTTTGGAAACGATCTGATCGGCGAGTCGTTCGACTTCACGGTAGCCGGCACCAGCCTGGCCACTCCGCTATGGGCGGGTTTCATGGCGCTGGTGAATGAACAGGCGGCCGCCACCGGCCAGCCTCCCGTCGGCTTTGTCAATCCCGCCCTTTACGCAATCGGAAAAAGCACCAGCTACCATTCCTGCTTTCACGATATCACGCAGGGTGACAACTACACGACAGACAGCCCAACCAAGTATAAGGCAGCTTCCGGTTACGACCTATGCACCGGCTGGGGTTCAATGATTGGCAGCAATCTCATGCAAAGCCTATTGACCCCGCCGTCGGAAAGCCTGCTCATCAAGCCGCCCCTGGGTTTTACTTCCTTTGGCCCGGGCCGCGGACCTTTCTCGGTGACTTCCCAAACTTATACGCTGACCAATATCGGCCCGAATCCGTTGAATTGGAGCCTGGTCAACACCTCCGCCTGGCTCAACGTATCCGCCACCGGCGGCGCCTTGCGGCCTGGCGGACCTGCCGCGACCGTCACCGTCAGCCTCAATTTGGCGGCCAGCAATTTTTTGATCGGCAACTACAGCGGGAATGTTCCGATTGCCGACACGACCGATGGGTTGACCCAAAACAGGGAGTTTGACTTGTACGTGGGCAACGGCGGCTTTGAAACCGGCGACTTCACCGACTGGACCCTGATCGGCGACCCCACGCTTGATTTTCCCCTGTCAGGCGATGATGTGGATGTGGCTGGAACCAACGCGTTGAGCGGCGAGGCCGACGAGCTTTTCGTGCATTCGGGGCTTTATGGCGCATATCTCGGGGAGTGGCCCGACACGGGGTCCCTTTCGCAAGCCGTCGCCACAACGGCCGGCCGGCAATACCTTGTGTCTTTTTGGTTGACTAGCGTGCCCTACGAAGGATCGACCGTCCCGAATTCCTTCGCCGCAGTCTGGAACGGCTCGGCCCTTTTTTCCCAGACCAACCTGGACGCTTTCGGCTGGACCAACATGCAATACGTCGTTCCTGCTACTTCCGCCAGAACAACACTGGAATTTGATTTCGATAATGTCCCCGGGGCATTTGGGTTGGATGACGTTAGCGTGGAACTCGCGCCCGCGCCGGTTTTTCAGTCGGCCGCAGTGACGAACCACACCATCGTGCTCACTTGGAGCGCAATTGCGAACTTTTCCTACCAAATCCAGTCGGCAGGCAATTTGCTGGAACCTGACTGGACAAACGTCGGCGCTCCGATTGTTGCATCCGGCAATTCCGTGAGCGCCTCCGAACCGACCGGCTCTGAATCGCAACAGTATTACCGGGTAATACTGGTGGCGAATCCCTGAGTAAGCCGTTGATAATGGAATGGTCGGAGCGACAGGATTCGAACCTGCGACGTCTTGGTTTCAAACCATGACCTTGCGGGTTTTACCGTCTCAATC
This sequence comes from uncultured Verrucomicrobiota bacterium, assembly GCA_964558455.1. Lineage (GTDB taxonomy): Bacteria > Verrucomicrobiota > Verrucomicrobiia > Limisphaerales > Palsa-1400 > DASRLE01. The sequence continues at coordinate 15,711 of CAZLEE010000054.1, forward strand.
TTCTCCGGGAAAACGGCGCGTATTTCATAAGGGACCTCCACCGGTTACTGCCGGCAATTGGATGACGGCGCGATTCGGATCAGCCCCGGAAGTTCGGGGAAACTCATCCTGATTCCGGGCGGATTCTAAAGACGGCAAAATTTTTGTGTGGCCATTTCATGCCATATTGCCACAAATTGGTTGCGTGAGAACATTCGGAACGTATCAACAAAATGCATCCGGGCTTAGTCAATATGAGTAAGACAATCCTTTTTATCTGCCTTGAACTTTCCCTAACCCTGCTGGCCCGGGCCGGCGACACGATTGCGCAGGAGGGCGTCCCGCTTGATTATGTCAACATCCTGCAAGGGACGGATTCGCATCACAATTTATCCCACGGCAACACGCTTCCGCTGGTGGGCGCGCCTTGGGGGATGATTGATTGGTCCATCGAAAACGACAAAGGAGAATGGTTCTTCCTGCCGAACGGCAAAATTGACGGATTTCGGGCGACCCATCAACCCAGCCCGTGGATAGGCGATTATGGCCAGTTTGTCCTGATGCCGCAGACCGGCAGCCTGCAAATGGACGCTGCGGGCCGGATGTCCGAATATGACACGGCCGCCTCAGTGTTGCGGCCCGACTATGAAAAGGTGGAAATCAAAAAGGGCCGGATCACATCCGAATTGACCGGCACGGAACGAAGCGCGGTTTTTCGTCTGACCTTCCATGAAGGGCAATCGGGCCGGCTGATTATCAACGCCAGCGGGGCCTCTGAAATCAAGATTGAAGGCCGCGTTATTCGCGGGATAAGCCGGGCAAATCGCGGGGGCGTTTCGGAAAATTTCGCCTCGTACTTCGTCATCAATCTGGATCGCGATATTGATCAATGCGATGTGTTTGTCAATAAGGCCTCGACCGGCGGGGCCGCTGGAAAAGGGAACAACATGGCCGCCTGCGTGGAATTCAAGACTTCGCCGGATGCCCCGGTGGAATTGCGGGTTGGAACCTCCTTGATCAGTTGGGAACAGGCGGAGCGGAATCTGAAAACGGAAACAGAGGGAGGGTTCGATGCCGTTCATGCGCGGATGCAGAAGGCGTGGAATTCCAATCTTGGCCGGATAGAGATTGAGGCCACGGAGACCCAGAATAAGACGTTTTACTCATGCCTGTACCGGGCGCAGATGTTTCCCCATCGCCTCTACGAATTGGATGCGGTCGGAAAAGCCGTGCATTACAGCCCCTACGACGGAAAAATTCACGAAGGCGTGCTTTACGGAGACATCGGCATCTGGGACGCTTTCAGAACGACATTCCCCTTGATCACGATGATTTATCCGGCGCAGCTCAGTGAAATACTTCAGGGATTTGTCAACGCCTCCGAGGAGGGGGGGACGCTTCCAGAATGGCCCAGTCCGGGCTACCGCGATTGCATGATCGGCCAGCACAGCGCCGCGATTTTTGCGGACGCCGTCGTGAAGGGGGACATGGATTTTGATGTGGCGAAGGCTTATGAATCGTTGCGAAAAAGCGCGTTTCAGCCGCCGGCCAAGGGCGTGCTGGTCAGAAGGGGCCTGTCCGATTATCTCAAGCTCGGATACATCCCGAATGGCGCGAGCACTTACGCGGTGTCGGCCACTCTTGATTATGCCTACGATGATTGGTGCGTGGCGCAAATTGCCAGGCAGCAGAACCGGTTGGATGATTACAAAGTCTTGATGGCGCGCGCCCAAAATTACCGGCTTCTCTGGGACACGAATACCGGATTTATGCGTCCGAAGGATGCGGTGGGCCACTGGATTGAGCCGTTCGATCAGTTTGCCTGGGGCGGGCCTTACGCGGAAGGCGGTCCCTGGCAAAGCAGTTGGTTTGTGCCTCATGACACGACCGGCTTGGCGAATCTGGCGGGCGGGAAGGAAAAGCTGGCGACGAAGTTGGACGAAATGTTGGGGCTGCCTCCTGTTTTCCATGTCGGCGGTTATGGCAATGTCATCCATGAAATGACGGAAATGGGCGTCGCCAAATTTGGACAATACGCGCAATGCAACCAGCCTGTGTTTGACGTTCTTTACCTCTACGCCGCCGTGGGCGAGCCTTGGAAGACGGAATATTGGACCCGCCGCGTTTGCGATGAATTGTACAGCTCAAGCGAACAGGGGTTTGCGGGCGATGAGGACAACGGGTCCATGGCCAGTTGGTATGTGTTCAGTTCCATCGGGTTTTATCCGCTGTGCCCGGGGACGCCCGCCTACATGCACACCAGCCCGCTGTTTTCAAAAGTCACCCTGCACTTGCCCCAGGACAAGACGTTTGTCATCACCGCTCCGTCCAATAATGACAAAAATGTCTATGTGCAGAAGCGGCAATTAAACGGGACCAATGACAGCCGGACCTGGATCACGCACAGCGACATCATTCAAGGCGGGGAACTGCATCTGGACATGGGATCGAGCGCGGTCATGAGACAAGTCCGGGATGAGGATTTGCCCTATTCTGCGTCGCACTGAATGGTTGTCCGGCGCAAACCCGGAGCGGTGTTCTATCGGCTTGGATATTTTACGACGGCTTCGGGGCGCGAGCTGACTTGGGGTTTCTCGTAGATGTTCAGTTGGAAAAGCGCCACCGATCGGGAACTGATAATAGTTTGACCGTGCCGACCAAGGCCTTGGGCTTCACGCACGGTTTATTGTGTGAGGCGCGCAAATTCACCCACATCGACTACTCGTGGCGTGAGCCACTGGTGCCTGAACTGTTAGAAGCTTTAGGCTGCTAATCATTTGGGGCCCGTCAGGCCTCCGGCGGGGCCGGTGGGGCGTTGGACGCGCAGGCCGACTATCGGGTTGCCATCGGCGCCCACAATCCTGGCGCACGCGCCCCAGCCTCCACCACCTTGACTGATTTTCAGCACCAATTCGTTGTCGCCCTTTTTAAGGCTGATCGGCGCAATGTCTTGGTCCGCCACTTCACCGCGATCGACGTTGTGGCTGTGGACGACCACGCCATTGAGCCACGCCTTGATGCCGTCATCGCTTCCCATCAACAGCACGCCGGAGCAGTCGTCCGGCACAACGACGGTCGTGCGCAGATAGGCGGCACAGTTCTCCTGCCCCGGAAAAAGTTCTGCGAGATTGATGTCATCCCCCGATGGCGCCGGCGTCCATTCCACCGGGTCGCGCGTTTCGGGGCCGAATGGGACATTGAAAATGGCCAACGCCCCCACAACTCCCGGCTTGGCATACGGACCGCAGATCAGCCAATCGCGGATGAACGGGATGCCGTTGCCCGGTTTGACCCGCAAGGCCCAGGCGCGTTGAAAAAGTTCCCCGCCCTTATTCTGTTGGATCACTTTGCCGGCGGCCTCCCGCGCCAACTGGGGATTGGTGGACGCCAGTTGCTCGGCGATGCTCACCACGGCCAGCGAGGCTTCGTTGGAAACGCCGGGGTCGTCCATCGACTTGAGCGCGAGTTCGAGGGCTTCAGGCACGGGAATTTTGCCAAGCTCGCTCAAGGCCTCTTTCTTCTCGTCGGGCCGGTTGGCCTGCGACAGCGCGTCTTTAAGGAGCGACAGGCGCTTGGAAACCGCCGGCTCCTGGCCGGTGACAGAAATCGCGCCGCGCAATGCCAGCGTGCGCAAGGCAGGGTCGGTCGCGGAGCGGGCCAAATCCAGCAGAGCAGCGGCTGGAGTGGCATTCGGCCACTGGCCGAGCACGCGCATGGCTGCCTTGGCCAGTTCGATGTTGTCGCTTCGGCTGGCATCCTGGGCAGCGGCGAGAGCGTTGGACGTGGCCAATTGGGCCAGCAGCGGCAGAAACGCCCTTTGCTCTCCGGAAGGCAAATGTCCTTGAGCCTCAATCACGCTGCGGGTGGCCGCGTCTTTATCCGGGCTGACTTGACAGACGGCCGAAAGCGCGTCCAGCGCCTGTCCGAGCACGTCATCCGAGCCGGTTTTTTCCGCAATCTTGAGCAAAGGCGAGAGCGCCTCTGGCGGAGCGATCGCTGTCAACGATTGGAGCGCGGCCCGGCGCACCGAGTCATCGCCTGCGGCGGCATATTGCAAAAGAACGCTCGCCACTTTTGGGTCCTGCCGGGAGCCCAAGGCCCGCAGCAACTCCACTTTTTCCGGCGTGGCGACATGATCCAATTCGGCCAGCAAAGTATCGGAGGCGCCGGGGTCTCGCATGCGGGCCAGGCTGTTGCGGGCGGCTTGACGTTCGGCCTGCTGGCCGGCGGCGGCGGCATGCGCGAGCGCGGCAATGGAGGTCAAATCGTTAAGCTCGCCCACGGCCGTCCACGCGTCCACGCGGAGAGCCAGATGCGGACTTTTGCTGGCGGTGCGGACGACGGCCAACGCGTCACTGCTGCCCTGTTTGACTGCCGCATCGATCACGGCCAACTGCGACTCGGCGGGTAGCGAGGCCCATTGGCCGATGCAGGCCTGGAGCAGACGAGGGTCGTTCGACTCACGCAACACTTTTATGGCAACACGTTGAAGGGCGTAGTCCGCGCCGCCCAGCGCCTTTTTCATCAGTTCGGCTTGGGCCGTTGCATCGGACAACACCAGACCACGCCACGCCGCCGTGCGGATGGCCATCGGGTATTTGTCGTCGTAAAGCTGGCGGTAAATGGCGGCTACGCCTGCGTCATCATGGCCCGCTGCCAGGCGCTCGGCACATTGGAGAAGGCTGGCCTGGACGGCTGCCCGCACGGCTGGCGGCGGTTGATCGCGCTCAGCGGAAAGCGCAGTGATGGCCTCCTGGCCGCCAATCCGGCCCAGGGAGGTTGCGGCGGCGGCGGCGACATGAGAATCGGAGTCCGAGAGGAGCGGAGTCAAAAGGGGCACGGAGGCCGGCTTGCCGCGCCAGCCGATTGTGTCAATAATACCGGCTTTGAGCAGGCCGGTCGTCTTGCCGAGAGCGTCCCGCAACACGTCGTCAACCTCCGGATAAGGCAGGCCGTCGAGCGTCTGGCGCGCCGCCTGCGACAATTGCTGGTCGGTGAGCAAAGGAGCCACTTCCGCCACGGCTTTTTCCGTGCCGATGACGCGGAGCTTCTGGCAGGCCGTCCATTTTTGGGAGACGCTGGCGCCGGAGTGGAGGATGTCGAACTGGCTCTGTTCGTCGTCAGCGCGGGCCGTGATGACGGCCAACGCCAGCAATCCCGCCATGAGAACTTTGCTTGGGAAAATTGTTTTCATGAGATTGTTTTGCGTGATTTGGGATAAAGAGAATGGCGATGGTCAGATCCGCCACGGTGGCCGGGTGGCGTAGGAACAAAGGCGATTCGCTTCCAGATCGTTGATAAACTCGGTCTTGACCGGGTCAAAACTGACAGCGCGTCGCAGGGCCAGCGCAATGCCACCGGTCAGCAACGCCTTCATCGTATAGACCGCCACGTCCGGATTGCAGATGGTGGGCCGCCGGGTGCGGATGCACTCCAGAAAATTGCCCGAATGGCTGTCGGCGTGATAGACCCGGACGTCCTGTGGCCGCAACGGTTCTTTCAGAATTCGCTTTGGATAAGACACGATGCTGTCCCGGTCCACCGCGATGCGCCCTTCCGTGCCCACGCAGCAGGCGCCGCCATCCGGACCGACTTTTTCGCCGGGATAGCCGTCGGAGCGGACCACCACGCCGTTGCTGTAACGGTAGAAGATATTGCCATTTTCATAGTGGGCCTCGATGGGCGCGGTCATATCCGGGTTAACAAACCACTGGATGACGTCATAGTGATGCGGTCCCCAATTGACGTCGCCCACAAAGAGTCCGCCCACGGTCTGGACGGGTTGGCCGGCATAGGGCCGCCAAGGCAGTGGCCCCAGCCACATATCCCAATCCGTCCCATCTGGCACCGGTACGGAGTTGGTCGGAACCCAATCGGACGGGAAGAACGCGCCGGGAAGGCAATAGGCATAAACTTCTTTGAGCTGGCCGATGCGCCCGTTGCGAATCAACTCGCAGGCGAGACGAAACCGGCCCGCATATTCGGAGCGTTGTTGCGTGCCCGCCTGGTAGATGCGCCCGTAGCGTTTCGCGGTTGCCAGGAGACAAGCGGCCTCCTGCATGGTGATGGCCATCGGTTTTTCGCAATAGACATCCTTGCCCGCGCGCATGGCCGCCCTCGCGATCATGGATGCCCAATGATACGGGACTGCAATCAGCACCGCGTCAATATCGGGGCGGGCCAGCACGTCGCGAAAATCGTTGTAGGCCTTGACGCCGTCATAGGTGGTTTGATTGAATTTCTGGGCGTAGAACTGATTGCAGTGCTGCTGCGCGTTTTCGCGGCGCTGACGGACGACGTCACACACTGCCAGAACTTGCACGTCCTTGCGGGCAACGTATCCTCCGGGCACGTAGGTCCACCCGCCGCCCAGCAGATGACCGGAACCCTGGCCTCCCAAGCCAATGAAACCCATGGCGATTCGTTCACTTGGAGCAGTCATACCATCGCCTCCCAGGGCGGAAGCGGGGATGAACATCGGCGCGGCCAGCGCCGCAGCCGCTGTGCCGGCCGTTTTCAGAAAATTGCGCCGAGAGATGAGGCCGGGCAGCCTGGCGGATCGGGGATTGGTTGTCATGTGCTTTTGTATGTTTCGTTACCTGCCGATATACTTCAAAATCGCCTGGGTGCGCGAACGCACGTGCAGTTTTTCGTAAATGTTTTTCAGATGCGTGTGCACGGTGCGAAGGCTCAAATTGAGCTTCTCCGCGATTTCCTTGCACAGGTCGCCCTCGGCCAAATGCTCGAGAATTTCCCGCTCGCGCGGCGTGAGGTTTTCCGTTTCCCGTTTTGAGGTGCCCATGCGTTGAAAGGACTGCACCACCATGCGCGCCACCCGCCCGGTCATGGGTGCTCCGCCGCTATGCACCTGGCGCAAGGCCCCGAGCAAATCACTGGACGGCGTCCGTTTTACCAAATAACCACAGGCTCCCGCCTCCAACGCCTTGAAAACTTTTTCGCTGTCTTCGAATACCGTCAGCATCACCACGGGGAGGTCTGGAATCTGTTCCTTGATCCGCGCCACACATTCAATGCCCGACATCCGCGGCAGTTGAATGTCCATCAGCAATATGTCCGGCCTGGCTTGCGCAATGCCCTTGAGCGCCTCCTCGCCGGTCTGGTAAGTCTTTAAACAATGGAATTCCGCCGTCGCATCCAATACGCTGGCCAGGCTTTCCCGAACTCTCTCGTCATCTTCAACTATTGAAACGTTAATTGACATTGTAATCATTTTTCAGTGGCAGGATAAACTCCACGCGGGTTCCGCGGCCCACCACGCTGGACAAGGTCATTTTTCCCCCCATCTCTTCAATACGCCTTTTCATGTTGGCAAGACCATTGCCGGAGCCATTGAGAGTGGCAAGAGGAAAACCTTTGCCATTATCGGCAATGGCGATGATGAAATCGGAATGGGTCATGGTAATGTGCATCCGCACTTCGGAGGCGCGGGCGTGCTTGAGAGTGTTGTTGAACACTTCCTTGACCGCCAGAAAAATATTGTGCCGCAAGTCCGACGATAACGGATACGAGGGAATATTCGGCGGCGCGTCCACACGGCAGCGGACGCCGCTGGCTCCAAAAAACTCCTCGGCAAATTGCCACAGATACAGGACAAGACTGTTCAAAGTGTCGTTGCCGGGATGCACCGCCCAGACAATTTCGTCCAGCGCGCGCACATTGAGGCGGGCTGAGTCCGTGATCTTGGTCAGATGTTTGGCCGCCTGGCCGGGATTGGCCAGCGTGCCGATGGCCAGTTCGCCCAGCAGCGCGATCTGGGTCAGGCTCCCGCCCAAATCGTCATGGATATCTTGCGCGATGCGGAGGCGTTCCTTTTCAATGGCGTTCTTTTGTTCGAGCAGCTCCAGCTTGCGCTGCATCTTTCTTCGGGTCACTTGGCGCGCCGTGCCGGCGACCAGGCCCATGACCGCGGAAATGCCCAGGAAACGGAACCACCAGGTTTGCCACAAATGCGGCAACAATATTATTGACATTGCGGCCCCGGCATCATTCCAAACACCGTCACTGTTGCGGGCAATGACATGAAAACGGTAGCGGCCCGGACTCAGATTATTGTAATAGGCGACGCGACGTGTGCCGGCTGAAATCCAATCCGGATCAATCCCCTCCAGTTT
>CAZLEE010000055.1:0-23714 GCA_964558455.1 uncultured Verrucomicrobiota bacterium
GCCGTCAAACTCTGGGAGTCTCTCCAGCAGAGCTGGAGGATTTATTGGGTATTAACTCCGGCCTTATCCAGACGTTCACCAATCCCCCAATCATCGCCCAGATGAAATTTCCACCCAAAATCCAGCAACAACCGCTCGCGGGGAGACGAATCGGCCGCCGGAACAGGCAGGATGGAGGCGAAAAAGAAGACCGACACAACGGCCCAAGCCAGACGGAATCCGAAACGTTTCATAAGACAAAAAGACACGATCCCAGGCACAAATCGAGCGCAAAAATGTGCCGCGGCTCCAACACGAGCCGCTTGCATCGCGGGAAAATTAAGGTTAAATATCCGCGTCAATGGCGACAGAACAAAAGATTTTACTGCCGGGTGATGTGCCAACGCTGGAACTATCCGGGCGTTTCCCGGACAATTTCCCCGCAGTCCGCCCGCGTTTTTAATGTTTATTAACGACGCATTGTTTGTAACTTAAATCAAATACCATGACTGATCCTCTAATTTCTAATGCTGTCATCCTCGGCATCGTCGAAGGAATCACGGAATTTTTACCCGTTTCATCGACAGGACATCTTCTTATCGCCGAGCGATGGCTTCCCCGGCAGACAGACTTGTTCAATATTGTCATACAAACCGGCGCGGTTCTAGCCGTGATTCCCTTGTTTCACAAGCGCTTTCATCAGTTCATTTACAAATGGTCGGACCCGGCGGTGCGCAACTACTTTTTCAAAATAGTGGTGGCGTTTTTTATCACAGGGGCCGGCGGTTATGCGCTGGAGAAAAAAGGGTTCAAGCTGCCGGAGGAACTTTTTCCGGTGGGCGTGGCCTTGCTGGTCGGAGGCATCCTGTTTCTTGTCGTTGAGGGCTGGCTGGCCAGACGCAATCGCGGCGCGGGGCCGGATGCGGAACGTAGCGACATCCGGCATGTAACCTGGACGGTGGCGGTGGCGGTGGGACTTGGACAACTGGTCGCGGCGGTGTTTCCGGGCAGTTCCCGCTCCGGCACAACCATTATTCTTGCCTTGATCCTTGGTTTGAGCCGGCCGCTGGCCACTGAATATTCATTTTTGGTCAGCATCCCCACGATGCTGGCGGCGGGAGGCTACAAGATTTTTGAGTCCTTCCATCATAAAACCGGCGAGGCGCCCCCGGAAAATTGGACGATGGTCATCATCGCCACGCTGGTGGCGGCGGTGGTTTCATTTATCGCGGTAAAATGGCTGCTTCAATATGTGCAGACGCACACCTTCAACGCATTCGGCTGGTACCGCATTATAGTTGGCGTCGCGATATTATGGTTCGTAATTCAGGTAAGGCCCCAGCCAGCGCTCAATCACGGGCAGAGTCATGCCCTTGCGCCGGTGGTAGTCCAGCACTTGGTCCCGCCCCAGCTTGCCTACTGCAAAGTATTTTGATTGCGGCGCGCCGAAGTAAAGTCCGCTGACACTGCTGCCCGGCCACATGGCGAAGCTTTCTGTCAATCGGATTCCGGTGTTCTTCTCCGCGTCGAGCAATTGCCAGAGGGTGCGCTTTTCGGTGTGATCCGGGCAGGCGGGATAGCCGGCCGCCGGCCGGATGCCGCGATACTCCCCGTCAATCAATTGCGCGGCGGTCAGGTTTTCGTTTTTGCCATAACCCCACTCGGACCGGACGCGCCGGTGCAGATATTCGGCAAAGGCTTCCGCCAGTCGGTCGGCCAGGGCCTCCGCCATGATGGCGTTGTAATCGTCGTGCTCTGACTTGTATCGTTTGACCAACTCATCCAGACCCAAGCCGGCGGTGACGGCGAAAGCGCCGATGTAATCCCGTCCGGATTTGTCCGCGACAAAATCGGCGAGGCACAAATTCGGCTGGCCGTCCGTTTTTTCAATCTGCTGGCGTAAAAATCGGAATGTGGTCAGGACATCGTTGCGCGATTCATCAGTGTAAAGCACCACGTCGTCGCCGTCCGAACTGGCGGGGAAAAAGCCATAAACACCCCGGGCCGCGAGCAGCTTTTCGTTCACTATCTGTTCCAGCAATTTTTGGGCGTCGGCAAACAATTCGCGCGCCTGCGCCCCGTGCTTCTCATGTTGCAGGATCGCAGGATACCGCCCGCGCAGTTCCCACGTGTGAAAAAAAGGCGACCAGTCAACGCACGCCACCAACTCCTCAATTTTGACCGGGCAGGCGCCTTTCTGTTGCTCGTCCGAGCTGATTTTCCGCACACCGACGAATTCCGGTTGCGAGATGGCCAGATCCTTCAGCGCAAATTTCGGGGCGCGGCGGCGCGCTTCGTCGATGGACAGCAGTTTGAGCCGCTGGCTGGAATGTTGCTGTCGCAGTTTTTCTTGGGACTGGCTGTTTTTTTCGGCAAATTGCGATTTTAATTTTGGATTAATAAGATGGCCGACGATGCCGACGGCGCGGGAAGCATCCACCACATGGACGACCGGTTGTTTATAATTAAGGGCGATTTTGACCGCCGTGTGGGCCGGGCTGGTGGTGGCGCCGCCAATGAGCAACGGCAACTTGAAATCCAGTCTTTGCATCTCGCTCGCGACGTGGGCCATTTCATCCAGGGAAGGCGTAATGAGTCCGCTCAAGCCGATCATGTCCACGTTCTGTTCCCGGGCGGTTTGGAGGATTTTTTCGCAAGGAACCATGACCCCGAGGTCGATGATCTCGTAATTATTGCAAGCCAGCACAACGCCCACGATGTTCTTGCCGATGTCATGGACATCGCCCTTGACGGTGGCCATCAAAATTTTTCCCTGGGCGCGCGCCTTTCCATCCGCCTTCTTCTTTTCCTCCTCCATGAAAGGCAGCAGCCAGGCGACGGATTTTTTCATGACCCGCGCGCTTTTGACCACTTGGGGCAGAAACATTTTACCGGCGCCGAACAAGTCGCCAACCACGCTCATCCCGGCCATTAAAGGGCCTTCGATGACAGCCAGGGGGCGTCCGATTTTCAGCCGCGCTTCCTCCGTGTCCGCCTCGATGAAATCGGTGATGCCCTTGACCAGGGCGTGTTCCAGGCGTTGCTCGACCGTTCCCTTGCGCCACTCGTCCTGCACGATTTCTGTCTTTTCCTTTTTCTTGACAGACTCGGCGAAGGCGACGAGGCGTTCGGTGGCGTCGGGGCGGCGGTTGAGCAGGACATCCTCGACCAATTCGAGCAGGTCTTTGGGTATGTCCGCGTAAATGGCGAGCATCCCGGCGTTGACAATTCCCATGTCCAGACCGGCATTGATGGCGTGGAACAAGAACACCGAATGCATGGCCTCGCGCACAACGTTGTTGCCGCGGAATGAAAAAGAAATATTGCTGATGCCGCCGCTGACCTTGGCGAGGGGAAGGTTTTGCTTGATCCAGCGGGTGGTCTCGATGAAGTCGAGCGCGTAGTTGTTGTGCTCGTCCATGCCGGTGGCGACGGTCAGGACATTCGGGTCGAAAATGATGTCCTGCGGGGGAAAACCAATTTCCCCGGTCAAGATGCGATAGCAGCGCGTGAAAATTTCCTTGCGCCGCCCCAGCGAGTCGGCCTGGCCGCGTTCATCAAACGCCATCACCACCACGGCCGCGCCATAACGCCGGATCAGTTTGGCCTGTTGTTTAAACTTTTCCTCCCCTTCCTTGAGGCTGATCGAGTTCACCACCGGCTTGCCCTGAATACATTTGAGGCCGGCCTCAATCACCGGCCATTTCGAACTGTCCACCATGATTGGCACCCGCGAAATATCCGGTTCGGAGGCGACCAGATTGAGAAAATGCGTCATGGCCTTGACCCCGTCGAGCATGCCTTCGTCCATGTTGACGTCTATGATTTGCGCGCCATTGGCGACCTGTTGTTTGGCCACGGTCAACGCCTCCTCGAACTGCCCGGCCAGAATAAGTTTGGCGAACTTCGGCGAGCCGGTCACGTTGGTGCGCTCGCCCACATTGACAAAATTTGTGTCAGGCCGGATGGTCAGCGCTTCCAAGCCGCTCAATCGCAAATACGGCTCCACTTGGGGAAGCGCGCGCGGCGCGAGTTTTTTAACCGATTGGGCGACGGCTTTGATATGGGCCGCCGTCGTGCCGCAACAGCCGCCGACAATATTCAGCCAGCCGGCGCGCGCCCAGTCGGCCACTTGCGGCGCGAAGGTTTCAGGCGTTTCCGGGAAGCCGGTGGGCAGCATGGGATCAGGCAGGCCGGCATTGGGATATGCGCTGACGTAAATGGGGGCCAGCCGGGAAAGTTCCTCAATGAACGGCCTCATTTCCTTTGGGCCGAGCGCGCAATTAATCCCGATGCTCAGGAGCGGAAAATGCGACACGGAATTCCAGTACGCCTCCACCGTCTGGCCGGACAAGGTGCGTCCGCTCAAATCCGTGATGGTGAAGGATAGCATCACCGGCACACGCCGCCTCCTCGGTAAAGTCGCCGCCGGATCGGCGCCGGCCGGCAGCGCATCGATGCCCAATTCGTCGTAGAGACTGGCAATGGCAAACAGCGCGGCTTTGGAATTGAGGGAGTCAAACACCGTCTCGATCAACAACAAATCCGCCCCGCCCTCCAGCAGACCGCGCGCCTGTTCGTGATAAGCCTTCACCAACTGGTCATAAGTCACCCCGCGCGCCGCCGGATCATTGACGTTGCCCGAAATTGAGGCGGTTTTGCTCGTCGGCCCGAGCGCACCCGCCACCAGGCAAACCCGGCCGGGATCGGCAGCCATCACCGCGTCCGCCGCGGCCCGGGCGTTTTTTGCGCCCGCGACATTCAGTTCGAAAGCCAAACCGGCCATCTTGTAGTCAGCCAGCGAAATGGCGGTGGAATTAAATGTGTTTGTCTCAATAATGTCCACCCCCGCTTCGAGGTACTGCCGGTGGATGGATTGAATCAGGTGCGGCTGCGTGATGTTCAGCAGATCGTTGTTTCCTTTTAAATCACTTCCCCATTCCTTGAAGCGCTGACCGCGATAACCAGCCTCGTCCAGGCGATAAGCCTGAATCATGGTGCCCATGGCGCCATCGAGAATGACAATGCGTCGGCGCAAAAGGCCGGATAGCGCCGTGATTCGATCCTTGTTCGTGCCGACAATCTTGTCCATGTCACCAGTATGGTAGATTCACCGCAGGACCGCCGCAAGTATAAAATCAATATATCTTGATGCGTAGATATGATAAGAATTGATTGCAAGCAACAAGCGAAGCCGGTTAAAATAACCCAACATGAAAAAAGTGAACCTGACGAATTCATCCACGCTGGACGGCTTGTCCCGCCGCACCTTCATCCGACGCACCGGCCTTGCCATCGGCGCGGGCATTGCCTTTCCGTATGTGGGAAACGTTCTGGGCGCGAATGATCGCATCAATGTCGCGTGCATCGGGGTGGGCGGCAAGGGCGATAGTGATACCCGTGAAGCCCGGAAATGCGGGGCCAACATTGTTGCGTTGTGCGATGTGGACGAGACGACCCTGAACAAAAAGACCAGAGAGTTCGCTGATCAATTTCCAGAATTAAAGCAGTTCCGCGATTACCGGGTGTTGTTGGACAAAATGGGCAAGAGCATCGACGCCGTGACCATTTCGACGCCCGATCACAATCACGGCGTCGCGGCTATTCGCGCGATGAAGATGGGCAAACACTGTTTTTGCCAGAAACCGCTGGTGCAAACCGTCAACGAGGCGCGCATTGTGCGGCGTCTGGCCAAGGAAAAAAACCTGGCCACTCAAATGGGCAACCAAGGCAGCGCGGAAAACGGGTTGCGGCGCGCGGTTGAAGTGATTCAGGCGGGAGTGATTGGACAGGTCCATGAATTGCATGTCTGGTCCAACCGCCCGATCTGGCCGCAAGGCTTGGACCGGCCGGCCGGTCATGACATTATTCCGGCCACGCTGGATTGGGATTTGTGGCTCGGCCCGGCTCGCAAGCGCGCCTTCAAGGAAGGCGTCTATCACCCGTTCAAGTGGCGGGGCTGGTTCGATTTCGGCACGGGCGCCTTGGGAGACATGGCCTGCCACACGGTGAACATGCCTTTCCGCGGATTGAAGTTCGGTTATCCGAACGTGGTGGAATGTGAGATGGCCTCGCGGATTTATCCGGAAACCTTTGCCAAGACATCGCGCATCCGGTTCGAATTTCCGGAGCGCGACGGGCTGGTTCCGTTGAAGTTTTGGTGGTATGATGGCAACCCGCATGATCCGATTAAACCGTTGCGGCCGGACACAAGTGTCCTGCGCGAAGTGTTGGGCATGTATGATGAACTTCCCGGCAGCGGCGCGCTGCTTATTGGCGACAAGGGCAAATTGTTCTCGCCTGACGATTACGGGGCGAAGTTCTTCGTGGCGCTCAACGGCGAAAAAGACTTCATCGCCGGCGATCAACATGAAGCCTGCCGGGCTATTCCGCAAACCATCCCCCGGTCACCCGGTCACATGGAAGAATGGTTCCGCATGATGAAAGAAGGCACGCCGGCCTACTCCAATTTCGACATTGCCGCCTATTTGGCGGAAGTGATCCTGCTGGGCTGCGTAGCCTTGCGGGTGGGCGAAGGAAAACGAATGGAATGGGACGGACCGAATATGAAATCGCCGAATATTCCCGATGCCGACCAGTTCGTGCGGCGCCACAATCGTTCCGGCTGGGAGGCTTGATTCCATGGAACCCGGCCAAAGAGAGACATTGCGCGCGGAGTTGCTGGGCATCCTCCGCCGCAAGTCCGTATTCCACGGTGATTTCACCCTGTCATCCGGAGCCAGGAGCAAATATTATATTGACTGCCGGTTGACCACGCTGGACGCGCGAGGGGCATGGCTCATCGGGCAACTGATGTGCGCCTTGATTCGGGACGAGGAAAAAAAGAGAAACGTGCGAATTCAGGCCGTGGGCGGATTGACCATGGGAGCCGATCCGGTGGCATTGGCGACCGGGATGATTTCCGGTTGGGCGAAAGACCCGGAGCCATTGCGGATTTTTTGCGTGCGCAAGACCCCGAAGGGCCACGGGCAGGCCAGACTAATCGAGGGCAACTTCAAGCCAGGCGATTCCGTGGTGGTGGTGGACGATGTTGTGACCAGCGGCAACTCCACCATAACCGCAATCGAAGCTGTGACCAAGGAAGGCGGCAAGGTCGCATTCGCGGCCGTTTTGGTGGATCGGCAGGAAGGCGGACGGCAAAGAATCGAAGCGATGGGACATCCCCTGCTCTCTCTCTTTCAACGCGAGGAACTGCTCGGACCGCCGGCGAAATGATCCGCAGGACGTCCGGACGTCAGACTGATGCGTTTGATCCGACGGTGGTGGAAAGGATGCCGAGGGTTGTTTTTAAAATATCCCATTGCACTTGCAAATGAAGAAGTTCATTGCGCAACGCTTCATTCTCAGCCTTCAAACGGGCAATGCTGGTCAGGTTCCTTTCCGTCCGGGGGTGCGCGGATGACTTCGTACTCCAGCTTCGCAGTCCCGCGAAAGGGGTGTTCAACTCCGTTGCGGTCACTGCAACTGCGGCGTGCTTAAACGCTCTGTCGCATTGTTTGCGTGGCTCACTGTTATATGGCATAGAATCTGACTTTCAACACTCCCGGACACGAATTTTGCCGTCTTCGCCCGGAGTCTGATCTGCGAACAGTTGAGATTCAGCAAGCGCCGTGCCACGATCAAAAACAAAAAGGAACGGCTATGGAATGGGGGTCTAACAACCACTAGGAAGCAAACGGGTTCGGAGGGATGACGGCGGGCGGCACCGGCGGACAAGACAGCGCCCCGCCGATGGAATAAATCCAACCCGCGAGCAAATGTGCCAGCCAGAAGAAGGACAGGCCAACCAAATCAATCGCCTGCCACGCATAAAGAAGAGACCCCAACCCCATGACCAAGGCGCCGGGAAGCAATCCGCCCGAACTGAGGCACCATGCCCCGGTCCAAGACAACACCCTGTCTCCGAGCCAGGCGAGGATTTTTAGCGGCATCGTGTAAAGAGTGGCCAATACCAGCCAACTCGTTAACAACGCCGCAAAAACGCCCAGGCCGATCGACGCCATGATAACCGGCCGCCACGCGCCCCACCACGGTTCCAAAGCAGCCTGACTCAGGTCCAGCGTCTGGCCGGGCGGATAGTCAAATTCCCAACCCCAGTCGGGCCGAAAAACCGAGCCGACCCGGAAATTGGCAGGCCGAAACTGCACCTGCACATCGGCTGTCTGCCCGATTTGAGCGGGTGTTTCCGGCGTCACGGCAAGGGCGAGAAATTTCGATCCGGCGACAAGCGTCGTGTTCACCCCGGTTAAATGTCCCCCGCTGATTTTGGCTCCGGGGGGCATCTCTTGAATCGCTTGGAGAATGACGGGCGAATAGGAGCGCTGCGCAAAATAGACGACGGCGCCGCTGATGAACATGGCCATGACAAGTTCGGCCAGCAGGATGCGACCCGCTCCACATCTGGCAATAACCACCAATCCGCCGAAGGTGAACGGTTGCCAGATCGGACGGGCCGGGGTCGGGCCATCCGCAGTTTCGCTCATGGCGTCTTTTTTGGGCCGGCGTCGGGCCGCTGTTCAGGCGGCGCCACAATGATGACAAGTGGAAAACGCAATTTCATGACGTCATCGACCGAGACTTCGATGTAATAAGCTCCGGCCGCTTCAAATTTGATCGGACTCCAGACGGTGACGGTGGTGGTGTTATGAACCACGTCCTGCAAGGCGAACTTCATTTCGCTTTTGCACAGCACGGTGGTTTGATCCGGCGCGACGAGCCGGACGGATTCATGAAATTGCCCGAAGCCCGCCGTCCAGCGATTGAACAGGCAGAGTTTGATGGCGGTGACAGGCAGTTGCGGCACCCTGATATAATTGACAACGCCGATAAGGATAAAATTGCCGCTGGTCTCCTGGCGGACGTCCTCACACAAAATCGAGCATTGCAGATCGGGTAAAATTCGTGAGGGTGTCATAAAATAGTTGGATTAACTGGCAGGGTTGAATGGAACATGCGCGAGCTGGGCGGCGGCCCGGACGGTGTTTTGCATCAGCATGGCAATGGTCATCGGCCCGACCCCGCCAGGGTTGGGCGTGATTTTGCCGGCGACCGGCTGGACGACGGCGAAATCGACATCGCCGGTCAGGCGCGAACCGCCTTTGGCCGACGGATCAGAAATCCGGTTGACTCCGACATCAATGACGACCGCGCCCGGTTTGACCATGCTCGCCTTGACGAATTGGGGCACACCCAACGCCGCGACCAGGATGTCCGCGCGCCGACAATGCGCGGCCAGATCCCGCGTTTGCGAATGGCAGACGGTCACTGTGGCGCCGGCATTTTTTGTTTTTTGCAGCAGAATGGCCGCCATCGGCTTGCCCACAATATTGCCGCGACCGAGTATGACCACCTCCGCGCCCTCAGTGGGGACGCCGGAACGAATCAATAATTCATGAATGCCCGCCGGGGTGCAGGGTCGGAATCCCGTCGGGTCGCCCAACATCAACTTGCCAACGTTGACCGGATGAAAACCGTCCACGTCCTTTTCAGGCGCCACGGCTCCGTAAACGCGGGTTTCCGAAATATGCTTGGGCAGCGGTGCCTGCACAAGGATGCCGTGAACGGTCGCATCCGCATTCAAGCGAAGGATGAGGCCAAGCAGTTCCTGTTCTGAGGTCGATGCCGGGAGGGCATGAGTCAGGGTGGCAATGCCAAGGCTGGCGCACGACTTTTCCTTCATTCCGACATACACGCGGGAAGCGGGATCTTCACCGACACGAACGAAGACCAGGCGGGGCGCAATGCCGTCGGCCCGAAGCCGGGACATCTGCCGGGCCGTCTCCTCATGGACTTGCCCGGCAATAGCGCGACCGTCGATAAGATTACCCGGTGACATCAGGGCATGAGGTCCACCGATTGGACCTGCAGGATCGGAGTGCGCGCCCAACGTTTATCCAGCGATTCAGATCCGGTGATTTGGACCCTGGTGCCGACATATATCTTGAGCTTCTGGCCTTTGGCCGGCTGGATATAATCAATCAAGTCGCCCGTCTTGATGTCGTGCAACTCAAAATCCGCCGGGGCTTGGATATTGTAAGCGCGATGAAGAAATCCCTCACGAGTCACGACGCGCGGGACCGTATCATCGACAGGCGGCGGAACAAAAGCAGGCTGGGTAACGACCGGTTCGGACGCTGTGGCGCGACGCAAGGCAGCGAGCTCCTGATCGGCCTGGCTTGCCGTGGTCGGAGCGGGAGCAACCAACGTGGCGGAGGCAACAGGCGCAACGGGCGCCGGGGCGGGCGTCACGACTTCGACTGGTTTGGCCGGGACTGGCGGCTGGGCTTCAGCCGGGACATTGACCACCACTGGCGCCGCTACGGGAGCGGGAGCAGGAGCCGCAACGGGCGCCGCCGTCACGACCGGGGCCGCAACAGGAGCCGCAACCGGAGCCGGGGCTTCAGACTCGTTTTCCAAATATTGCGAAGCAACAAACCCGCAGACATCGGCGGGAGTTTCGATTTCCGTCCAGTCCTGGCGTTGGCGAATCTGTTTGACAACAGTTCCCTTGTCGAGTCGTCCCACGACACTGTAGTTTTCGCCGGGGCCGCCGCGCACATTGGCCTTCTTGACCCGAACGGCCTTGGTCTCGGGATCGACGAGCGCGGTGCTGATCCATACGGGAGCGTTGGAAGGCATCTCGATGCGGGACCAGTTGGCCGGTTCATTGGCACGCGGCTGGTCGAGCGTAATTTGTTCCAAAACAGTGACGGTCTCCCCTTTTTTAACGTGGGTGATGACTTCGCCGGCAAAAGATCCCCGGCCGCGGACATCCAACACATCGCATGTGACGGTGGCTGTGACGGGCGGATTAAGAACCATGTTTGTCTTGGCCAAAGGTGCCTTGGCCTTTTTGACTTTGGCCGGCTCGGAGGATTTCGCCTTCGCCTTTTTGGCTTTGGCCGGCTTCGCCGGTTTGGCCGCCGCTGGTTTGGCGGCTGGTGTGGACGCAGGCGCAGGTGCGGCGGGCGCAACATCAATGGGAGGTGGCACGGGGTTCGAGGGTTGGGCGAGGACCGACACAGCGGTCAGGGAGCTTAACGCAATAGATAGCCAGACTTTGGGTTTCATAAAACGGGAAGTAGGGATTTTATCTCAGGACCTGTCAACACCCGCCATTTGCCGACCGGCAACTGGCCAAGCTTGATGGGACCGATTTGGATGCGCTGCAAACGGCGCACCGCAAGGTTTTGGGTTTCAAATAGGCGTCGAACCTCACGATTCTTGCCTTCGTTCAACTCCAGTTCGACGACGCTGTTGGAGTTGTTGGCAGATATAAGCCGGGCGCGGCGGGCTTTTAGTTTCTCGCCCGCGCTCATCACGCCTTTTGTAAAGGATCTTAACATCTCTGAAGTGACCCGGCCTTCGATCCAAGCCACGTAAATTCGGGAAATGCCATAACGCGGATGGGTTAATTTCAAGCAAAAATCACCGTCATTTGTCAAGAAAATCAACCCTTCGCTGTAACAGTCCAACCGTCCGACGGAAAAAAGCTCCGTCCATTCCTTGGGCAGGAGGTCGCCGATCTTTCTCCTGTCATCCTCGGTCCCCTTGGTGCAAACGAATCCGGGCGGCTTATTGATCGCAATGTACAACTTGCGCTTTGGCACGACGGCCTTGCCATCGACCATGACGCGGTCATGTTGCGGGTCAACCTTGGTGCCGAGCTGCGCAGCCACCTTGCCGTTGACCGTAACCCGGCCCGCAACGATGACTTCCTCGCTGGCCCGGCGGGATGCCACGCCGCCCTCCGCCAGAAACTTTTGCAAACGAACCACAAAAACAACTCACGCATCGGCCTTGGTCTTGCGCAGACCGGTGACCCGGTCGCCAGATTTCCATTGGCCTCTCTTTTTTAGAACGGCAACACGCTCAAACCGTTTCATGACATTGCGTTTGGCGCCAGAGGTGCTCGCGGCACGCAGACTTCGATGCTGTGACATAATTTCAATTAAATAGTTCCGCCGTGGTTCCACACGGTCTGTTTTGTAATCACCGTTGCCGAGTTTAGAGGCAAACCCCGGCCAGCGCAATGCTTATCAACAAGACTTTTCACCCTCATTTTGCCGGTCAGAAGTCAGGGGTTTGGAATTTCGTAAGGCAGGCCCGCTCAGAACGTCAATTGCACTCCAAGGTAACTCATGAAAGTGGGTGAGTCCGAAGCCGGCCCGCAGATCGCCCGCCCCGCGGAACCGATGAGGGCCACATGCTCAGTCAACGACCGCCGAAAACCGAGGTTGAAGCTCAGCCCGCTTTCCTGGAAATCGCGGCCGGATCCGCCGTAGAATTCGCCCATCAGGGAAAATTTTTCACTGAACTCGTGTTCCGCCGCCACGCCATAAAACTCTTGCGGATCCCGTCTGCTGTTCAAGATGTAGCCCCCTTCCGCATAAACGGTAAACGCCTCGAACTTATGTTCCACTTCAATCGGCAGCAAAACATTGTCCCCGTTATCGGCCATGACACGCCGCACGGAAGATTCGGGACACACGAATTCAAATTGTGGATAAGTGGAAATTTCAAGCCAGGAACCATTGGTCTGATCGAGAAAACGCCATTTGACGCCGGTGAGCGAATTTCCCATGCCGGCACGCGCTCCGGCGTCCTTCGGCGCGTACATATCCAGCGGCACCTGGTATTTCAACTGGATGCGGTCGCCCACGCCATAATTCAGGTCGAGCAACGGCGTCCCTAATTCCCATTCCTGCGCCACGTCCTCGGAAGTCATGGCGATGTTGATTTCCCAGTGATTTGGCCCTGGCGTGTCGGGGTCGTCCGTCAGCAAGGGCGGGCCGGCCGATGCGTTCAGCGCCCACAGCAGACAACACAAGTTGATACCGGGGAAAAGTCCAACCCCGCCTTTGCTTTTCATGTGTTCAATGACATGGAAGAGCTTCCGTGGTGCCAGATTTGGAAGCTTGTTGGTTCACGGAAATAGGATCAGGCCGATGATCAGACCGCCAGCCGCCCTGGAACGGTGGGGCGCGAAGGGTTGGCCTTGGCCAGCAGCACGTCAAGATGTTCCAGACAAAAGCGGGACCATGATTCGTAGCCTGACGGATCTTTCACTGCGTCGGTAAACGGGATAAATTCAGGACCCACGATCCCGATGCGATGGCTCGCAACGCTTTCGTCAGGGACACGCACAACATGAACGACTCCCAAATGCACGTACCCAACCTCCGTGCTGTCATCGTTAATCACGGCCACCGCCGGAGCGTCCGCCGCATCAATTCCAACTTCCTCCATCAATTCACGCCGCATGCTCTCCTGGTAGCCGCAGTTGCTTGAAAAAAGTCCGCGATCTTCCTCCGAGATGTGCCCTCCAACGCCGACGGAATACAGTCCGTGCAACCGTGTTTCTCCCCCGCCCTTGCCCCGCCGGTATCGCAATATTTTGTCATTACAAATCAGCAGAACGTAAGGGATAAGCTGTTTGTAACGCCTGTCCTGATCGGCGTCGCTCCGATTCCGGTAAACCAACTGCGAACTCGAAGTCAGAACGGGCAGGTACTTCTCAACATCCAGGCTGAGGCCCTGAAACACTCCCATCTCCTCAAGAAATTTCCGTTCAAAACAAAGCACTCTTTCTTCTGTTGCCATTCGCTGGTTGCCTTTCTGTGTTGCCGCCGCCCAATAATGGTGAGGCCCCCTATTCTCCGCGAGCAAAAAGTGTTATTTTTATCGCCGCGTTATTCAATGGTTATTCACATTCTGCCCACAATGGCGGATGCGGCTGATTTCTATTTGAGTTTGGCGATTGACATCCCTATTCCGGGTTAGCAGTTTCACCGGCGGAGATACCAATCAATTGAAAATAAAAGCAAATCTGGTTTTGTTTTTTCTCGCCGCTCTGGGTGTTTTGCCGGTTGCGCCCCGCAGCGCGGCCCAAACCCCGCCACCGTCTCTCCAGCCTGTTTACCGGCTTGATCTGACCCGCCTGAACCAGCTCGATATGAAAAACCCGAAGGCGGCGCGCGAGGCGTGGGATACGCTTCACGTCGTGGCTTCGATTCAGGGCATCGTCAATCGGAATGGCGCGAACCTGTTTGTCCGGCTTATGCCGGAAACGGATGATTTTTGGTGGAATTATTTGCGGACCGAACAAGGCTGGCTCAAGGACCGTCCCGTCATCCCCGTCCAGGATGTGGCCGATCTGGCGCGCCGTTTTTTGCCCCGACTCAATGGAGTCGTCCTTTACGACGAAAAAGTCCCCGCCACGGCCAACCTGGCCAGCACCATCGCCGGGGTCGAAAACCGCATGGCCTTGCGCTACGACGCTTCGCCTGATTCAGTCTATTCCCAACTGGCCAGGCTGCCTCAATTTCCGAAGAACGTCCTGAAATTGTTTCGCAACGACGGTTCGCCCCTGTTCACGGGCCGGGGCCTCATTCCGGGCACAACCCGGGCCTCAACCGGCAGCGCCAAGAATGACGCTTATCTCTGGGCGAAATTGCGTTACATGGATGCGCGGCGATGCAGTCCGAATTATCTGGCTTATTATATTGACAGTTACTGGTTGGGCAGCCCTGGCAAACCGTCCAACTGCACCCTGGAAAACCATGATTTCTTCATCAGTCGCGGCGCGTTTTTCTTCGACTTGGACATGTGGGAGGACGAAGCCCCGGTGGATGATCCGGCCCAGAAACCCGGAACGGACGCCGCCACCCTCAAGGCGATCATGCAACTCGCGCAAAAAACCGGCGGCAACCACATCCTCACCGTTGGCGGATTCGTGCCCTGGGTGTGGAAATATTGCGATGCGCATCCCGACCGGCCCGGGGCAAAAGGAAAACACGAACCGGTGCCGAGCGAGTGGAAATTTGCCAGCCTTCTTTCCAGTTACAACGCCGTCATGGACGCCGATGCGCCGGGTTATGCCGGTTTGGCCAACGCCAGTTTCTATCAGCATTTTCCTCTGAAAAAACGTTATCCGCAAAATGCCAGGCCGACAGTGCCGTCGTTGCAAGCCAGGGGGCTGATCCGACCCGATGGGAAGGTCAAACCGCTGAATTATGTCGCGTTTTACATGGGCGATTACGATTCCAGCTCATGGTTGAGTCAATTCACGCCCAAGTGGTGGGCGGATGCGCAGCATGGCAAAATCCCCTGCAACTGGGCCTTCGACCCCAACCTCGATTACCGGGTGCCGCAAGCGCTGGACTACGTCCGCACCCATCAGTCGGCGAACGATTGGTTCATCAGCGGCGACTGCGGCGCAGGGTATCTCAATCCCGGATTGCTCGCCGCCCCGCGACTTGATCCGTCCATACCGGACGGCTGGGAACTTTGGACGCAATACAACCTGCGATACTTTCACCGCTACGACTTGACCATCACCGGATTCATCATCGAAGGGCTTGGCCCATGGATTGGTGAACGGGGGCTTGACGACTATTCCCGCTTCTCACCGGATGGGTTGATGATTTCAACCGTCAGCAAAACATTTGACTACGTCGGGTTGCACCGCGGCGTCATGCCCTACCTGCGGCATCAAATGGATTTGACCGGCGCGCCCGCCGCCGCCGCCGCCGCCATCGTGGCGCGGGTCGCGCAGGAAAAAAGCGCATTTGCCGGCGGCCCGCAATTTCTCATGCCGCGAACCATTCTTAAAAGCCCGTCGTGGCACGCCGAAACCATGGCCGCCGTCCACGCCCTGCCCGGCGGCAAACAAGTCGAATTCGTGGACTCCTACACATTTTTTCTCCTGCTCAAACACCAACTCGCCAGCCGGCAATGATCCCAGACTTGCGGCTTGCCAAACCCGCCCTGATCTCATACACATCGTTTTATGTCACGTAAACTGAGTTCAATTGCCCCGGATTGGTGGGATTACACAACCTTGGATGCCGATATTATTCGCGATGCCGCGGCGTTGACCGCGACGCAAATGGCGAAGCTGTCCCGGCCCGGTTTTAAAGTTGTCATGTATGACACGCTGGCCGAATTTTACCTGGCGGAAGCGTTGGAATATATCAACGCCTGGCGGCAATCCACCCCGAACAATCCGGTGGGTATCTGCGGCCCCATCGGGCCGACCGAACAATTGCCCCTCGTGGCGCGCCTGGTCAATGATCTCAATCTGAACGTGCAATCGGGTCATTTTTGGGGGATGGACGAGTGGTTTCTCGACGGGCGGGAAGCGCCGGCAACGCACCCGTTGTCCTTTGAGAAAGCGGATTGGGACCTTTGTTTCAGCCGGATTGGCAAGGGATTGGTGATGCCGGACAGCAACCTGCATTTTCCGAAAGGCGACACCTCCGCTTATCGCAAAAGTTGGGCGGCCGGAGTGCGTTGCGCGGTCATGCAAGGCGGGCAGGGAGATGTCAAACATTGGGCTTTCAACGACCCGCCGCAACGGAAGGGAAAATACAAAGACCAGCCGCCATCGCCAGCCGAGTATCGAAGTCTGGCCACACGGGTGGTGAATCTGCACCCTCTGACCATCGCGCAAAACGCCCGGACATCGGGCGGCGGCAATATTTCGTTGGTGCCGACACAGGCGATTTCCGTGGGACCGGTGGAGACTTGGCTGGCGGAAAAAGTATCCATCTGGCATGCGGGCAACCATGACAACCCTTTTGGCCAGCGCCTGACCACGTTGATGATCGCCAAGAAAACGCCGGACGCCGCAGTTCCGATGTCGTTGCTGGCAGACCATCCCAATGTGCAATTTAACTTCTATCGGCCCGGGGTGGGAACCTGCGGTGTGGAGATGCATTAGGCCCCTTAAAAACCGAATGGCGCTTACTGCCGTGCCAAAGCGCGCCTGCCCCTGGGCGGGTTTCACAAAAAAATGAGGACTTGCATTGATACTTGGATGGCCAGGGGAATCCTGGCCATGATGTTTTTGGGACTGGCGGCCGCCGCGCCGGGACAGACACCCCCCACCCTGCTTGTTATTCCGCAGCCCAAATCCCTGCGGCCAGGCGCGGGCGTCTTTGTCTGGAAACAGGATGCGCGCTGGCAACTCCGCGCACCAATGCGTGATGAACGCCTGTGGCAGGCGGCCGACGGATTGCTGCCCGCCGGACGGGGACAATTTGTGGCCAGCCGCCGCGCGGGGTATGATTTGCAAATGGGAACGGAGCCGGGGGTGAATTTTCCATCGGGCGGGAAACTACCCGCTTGGGCGGCCAACCCGGAAGGCTATCGCCTTTTGGTCACGTCCAAAGGCATCTTCCTTCAGGCCGGCACGGCTCAAGGCGCTTTTTACGGTTTGCAAACCCTGGGGCAACTGCTGGAACGCAACGGGCGCGACTTTTCCTGTCCGGCGGTGGAGATTGAAGACTGGCCCTCGCTGCGATTTCGGGGCGTGCATTGGTTCCCCAGCGCATCCGGGGCGCCGATGTGCCGCCGAATGATTGACCATGTCTTCCCCATGCTCAAATTGAACCGTTGCGTGGTGGAGTGCGAGGCGGCGCGCTGGGATTGTCATCCGGAAATCGCGATGACCAATTCCATCTCCAAAGCCGCCCTGCGACAACTGGTGGAAGAATGTCGCAGCCGGTTTATTGAGCCGATTCCGCTGATTGATGTTCCGGGGCATGCCAAATGGATGTTTCGGCATGGTCAGAATCTGGACTTGGCCGAGGATGCGCAAACTCCTTATGCTTGTTGCGTCAAAAACCCCAAAACCATCCAGTTTATCGAGGCCGTGATGACAGAATGTATTGACCTGTTCCACCCCCGGACTTTTCACATCGGCCACGATGAAATTACCGACCGTGGTCGTTTCCCCAATCCGCAATGTCCGTTGTGCCGCGGGGAGACAACCGCCAGTCTGACCGCGGAAAGCGCGAATCGGCTGGCGGACTGGCTGGCGGCGCGCGGAATCGCAACCATGATGTGGGGGGACATGCTGCTGGCCCCCGGTGAGGCCGCCGATGCGACCTGTGCAAAAAACGCGGGCGAGGCCAGGCAGCAACGCGCGGGTATTTCCAAAAAAATCACAATCACGGACTGGCATTACTGGAATCCCAGCCGGCGCAGTCTGGACATCCTGCAACAGGCGGGCTTTCACACCATTGCGTCCACCTGGCAGCAGCCGGAGGATATTTTCCAATTTTCGCAAGCCGCCATCGCCAGCGGTTCGGATGGATTGCTGCAAACCACCTGGGCCGGATTTTTCCCGGACGAAAGCGGGATGCGAAACGATATCGCCCAATATGCCGCCTACGTGCTGGCGGCGGATTATGCGTGGTCCGGCCGAAGCGATCCGCCCGCCAAACTCGGCTATGACGCGCAAAAAATATTCCTGAAAGCTTACGCCGCCAATTCCCCCCCAACCGTAAAACCAATCCGGTTGCGCGCAAAAATACTCCGCCCTGCCCCTCTGCGGCGCCTTTGCGCTGGTTTATCCCCAATCATTGCCGCAAGATGGCGACGCTGAGGCCAACAAATGAAACACCCGGAATCCGAGTCGCGCGCGCCTGCTTTTTATGATTCATGGAAACGCGGCCTGGGATTTCTTCTTCTTCTGATTTGCGGAACCCTCCTGGCTTATCAACCCGTATGGCATGCCGGGTTTGTCTGGAGCGATGACAATTTCCTGCTGGATAATCCGTTGATTAAACAAGCGGACGGCTGGCGCCGATTCTGGTCTGATTCGCAAGGAATGGGTTACTTTCCATTGACCTCGACGGTTCTCTGGCTGGAGTGGCGCATTTGGGGAACCGCCCCGCTCGGCTATCATTTAGTCAACGTCTTTCTGCATCTGCTAAATGCAACGTTGATCTGGCGAATCCTGACCAAGCTGAAAATTCCGGGCGCGGCCTTGGCGGCGGCGATTTTCGCCCTGCACCCCGTCTGCGTGGAATCGGTGGCATGGGTCACCGAAGTGAAAAACGTTCTTTCCCTGGCGTTTTTTCTCGGCGCGGTTCTGTCGTATTTGAAATTCGAGGATTCCGGACGGACGCGCTGGTATTGGCTGGCGGCGGGCGGTTTTGCGGCGGCGGTCTTGAGCAAGACGGCGGCTGTCCCGCTGCCCTTGGTTTTGCTGGGGCTGGCTTGGTGGCGGCGGGGCCGCTTGGAATGGGCTGACGCGCGCCGCAGCGCGATATTTTTTGCGCTGGCTCTGACGCTGGGATTGCTTGCGGTCTGGTTTCAGCAGCATCAGGAGCCGGATATTCAGTCCGTTCGCCAGGACGGTTTCCCCGCGCGGCTGGCCGGGGCGGGTTGGGCCGTTTGTTTTTACTTGTACCATTCAGTTCTGCCCCTCAACCTCGGCTTTATTTATGAACGATGGCAAATCAACCCTTCTCTCGCGCAATCGTGGCTGCCCGATTTTCTGATCGTCCTTGTCATGGCGGCGGGTTGGCGATTTCGGGGAAGATGGGGGTGGCCATGGCTTTTTTCCATGGGATATTTCATGGTGATGCTGTTGCCTGTCCTTGGCTTTCTGAACATTTATTTCATGCGCTATTCGCTCATGGCCGATCGCTGGCAATATTTTGCCTTGATCGGGCCGGTGGCGCTGGCCGCCGCCGGCATGACTCAGGGATTGCGTGGCAGGATCATGCCGGCGCTGGCCGGAACGCTTCTGATCGCGCTCGGCTGTTTGACTTGGCAGCAGTGCGGCATGTATTCCAACGCCGAAACCCTCTGGCTGACCACTTTGGCCAGAACCCCGCAGTCCTACGTCGCCTCTTATAATTTGGGGTGCGCCCTCCTGAAAGAAGGCCGTCCGGACGATGCCATTCATTCTTTGTTATGGGCCGAAAACCTGCGGCCCGACTCGGCCGAGGCCTCGTATAATCTAGGTTGCGCCTGGCTGTTGAAAAGGGAACCGGACAAGGCCCTGCCATACCTGAAAAAGACGGTTGCGCTTCAGCCCGGCCACGCCAAAGCCTGGTGCAATCTGGCCAACGTCCAATCCTTGCGCGGCGAAACCCCGCAAGCCATCGCCAGCTACCGCAAGGCTTTGTCCATCGAACCCGACATCGTGCAAGCCTGCAATAATCTGGCATGGGTTTTGGCCACCAACCCCGACCCGAACCAACGCAACGGGTCGCAAGCAATCCAACTGGCCCGCCACGCGGACGAATTGACTGGCGGAACCAAACCGGCGGTAACGCGTACTCTCGCGGCAGCTTACGCCGAATCTGGAAGATTTTCAGAAGCAACCGCCACCGCGCGCAACGCGCTCGACTTGGCGGTCGTCCAGAAGCAAACGGCGCTGGCCAAAAGCCTGAAAAAGGAGATTATCCTTTATCAGGCAAACCTGCCATTGCGCGAAGGAATTTCAAACCAAACCGGGCCTCGCTGAAACCAGGCCATCACTGCCAAAGTCCGCACCTTCCTGTTGAAACGGCGTCTCCTTCGCCATCCGCAGTATCCGGGTCACACCAAAGAAGACCGGGTGCCGCATTCGTCTCGGTCAAGGCAACAGCACTGGACAAGTATTGGGCGTGACCGTCAGCCCCTAAGACATTGCATCCCTTTGGATTAACGGGGAAGGAGCCGCCATGAAGCGGGTAAGGTCCTTGGGTGCTATCTGGTATGCTGGCGGCGTCGCCATATTGAGTTGGATCCCGAAGGTCAGGCTCCCACAGGATGTAGCTTGTGCTTGGATGCATCTGCGAGAGCTTGTGGGTTTTGCCTTGGGGAGGGGTGCCAACACCAGGCGGGCTTGGATGGAATCCCATGACGGCACCGTTCATCACATAAGTGGAAAGCTGCTGGTTGCGCTGTGGAAAGGCCAGCACCCCCGCATTTCCCACTGTCGCCAACAGGGAATTGGTGGTTTGGACATCAATCGGGCACCAATAGACCGAGCGATGATCCGATTTGGTTGTGCCGGTATAAGCCCAAAGCGCTCCTCCTTGGTAATTGGACACCGTC
This sequence comes from uncultured Verrucomicrobiota bacterium, assembly GCA_964558455.1. Classification (GTDB taxonomy): domain Bacteria; phylum Verrucomicrobiota; class Verrucomicrobiia; order Limisphaerales; family Palsa-1400; genus DASRLE01. Next base: position 20,842 of record CAZLEE010000055.1, read on the forward strand.
ATCGCGATGTTTTTCGGTGGCACTGGTATGGTGTAAAGCCAGCCATTGTTATTAACGCCCCAATTCGGATAGACGATGCAATCCTTCGCATCCACGGCGTACATTTGAACGGCTATTCCCAATTGTTTTTCATTATTCATGCATGACACCTGCGTTGCCTGGGACTTTGCCTTGCTCAGGGCCGGGAGCAGAAGCGAGGCCAGGATGGCGATGATGGCAATCACCACCAGCAATTCAATGAGAGTAAAGGCATCCGGCGAATCGGAGGCTCCAGCGGAGCGGGCTTCTCCTTTTTGACAAGAAAGTCGTTTCTGCGGAATAGCGTCGGACACCTGCACTGATTCTGTTGGGGTACTATTCATATATCGTATTAGAATAAAATTGCGGTTCTGTCGAAATGTTATTCAGGGTATTATTGTAAAGTAAAATTAAGTCGCACTCGTTGCCGCCGTGCCGGCAAGCCACCCCCCATAAAACGGATTCCGCGCCCAATTTTGAGGGCAATACCAGATTCCGAAAAATCGTGTGCATGATCCAAAATAACGCTCTTAGACTATTTAAGTCAATTTCAAAATATACCCGGCAGCACGTTTTTTTGCCCTTGGGCGCAGACGTTTTGTAACGCGGTGCCGTGACAGGGAATATAATCAGAATATCTAATGCTGTCGTATTGGTTTACTAATTTCGGAGTTGCGGAGCGGCTTTAAGCCACATTGCAAAAGAACAAGGCGAGTCGCCAATTTTATTCGTTGCCGCCGACTCGTATTCGCATAACATGCTGTAGATAAATTGATTCCAAAACATCTCATTCGGCTGTTTCCCCATTGTGTCCGTCAATATCCGCCCTTTTGCCATCAGCTTGCGGCTCCCCCCGACCCTCAAAACCAAAATAATATCAGTTTGTCTCGTGCAGTCATAATCTTCTGACTATTAACATTATGTATGATGTCAAAATGCGAAATTTGCAGGTTTTTTATCTATTCTCCTTTGACATCAATGCCCCAAGTATGTATCCTGAATCGAGGCGGGCTTCGGTTCTTGGAGCGTTTTACTCGAGAGAGCAACCAGAGGAGAAGGAATATCCGCATCTATTTGAGCTAATTGCCGCGAAAAGAAGTTCGTCAGGCTATTAATGAACCTTAACACCAGATCGGTGTCCGATACATTATGTTGAGAAAGAGAGTTATTCGGGTTGACGGTAAAAGGAGCGTTCCCAATTTGCTGCCCAAAAAGAGAGGCGCAAAAGAAGCCCGCTTCACACTTCAAACACCAGCCAAAGGGCAATCCGTGTCCGCTGCCGGAGGGACTCAACCGTCAAACGGCAGCCTTCACCCGCCGCAACAACCTTCCGCCTTGCTGTCCGCCACAACGCCGGAACCCGTTACCACTGATACTCCTGTCATTGCGGAAAAAATCAAGGATCTCGTCCGCCTCGCCCAGGACCAGGGCTACCTGACCTACGACGATATCAACGATGCGATTCCGGATGAAGTGGTTTCACCGGAATTGCTGGACAACATTTACTCAAAGCTGCGCGGATTCGAGGTTGAAATCGTCGAAGCACCCGATCTGGACCGCCCCAAACCGCAGGAAGCGGAAGAGGAGGCGCCGGAAGAAAGCCGTTTGGACATCCTGGATGATCCCGTTCAGATGTACCTGCGGCAAATGGGCAAAGTGCCCCTGCTCACCCGCGAACAGGAAGTGGAAATTTGTAAACGCATTGAAGAAGGCGAAACGGCGGCGCGCCGCATTCTGTTTGGGTTCGGTTTCACCGGCAAGGAACACATCGCGCTGGCGGAAAAACTTCTTTCCGATCCGCCCCGCGAACGTTTTGACCGGGTCATCGTTGATAAAAAGGTCGAAAGCCGTGCGACTCATCTGACCGTGCTGCGCCGGTTGGTCCGGCGGACGCGTGATTTGGATCAAAAACTCGACAAAGCCTACGAACAATGTCGTTCCACGGCCGGCAAGCCTGCGTCCCCGCAGCATTTGAAGAATTACCAGCGATTGCATGCCGCTCTTCAGGCCGCGTTCCCGAAATTCTATTACAAGCCCAAAGTGGCCGAGGAAATCATGCTGGTTTCCGACAACGCCGCCGACCAGATCCAATCGACCTTGAAGTTGATTGATGATCTGGAAAAACGACGCAAATCGGGCGCTAAAATCACCCAGTTGTCAGCCGAAAAAGCCAAGCTGGCAGCGTTGGAAAAGTTTGTGCGGATGCCTTACCTTCAGTTCCTGAACGATCACAAGGCGATGAAGAAGGCGGCCGCACGCGCCGATGACGCAAAATGCGAAATGGCCGCAGCCAACCTGCGCTTGGTTATTTCGATTGCCAAAAAACATACCAACCGGGGCCTTTCCTTCCTGGACCTGATTCAGGAGGGCAACATGGGGCTGATGAAGGGCGTGGAAAAATTCGAATACCAGCGCGGCTACAAGTTCTCCACTTACGCCATCTGGTGGATTCGCCAGGCCATCACGCGAGCGGTGGCCGATCAAGCCCGCACCGTCCGCATCCCCGTCCACATGATCGAGGTCATCAACCGCCTCATGCGCGTGCAAAAACGCCTGATGCAGGAATTGGGCCGGGAAGCCGAGCCGGAAGAAATTGCGGATGAGCTGAACCTGCCCGTGGAACGGGTCCGCGCCATTCTTAAAATGGCCCAGCAATCCGTTTCGCTTCAAGCCCCGGTGGGCGATGGCGACGACGCCAGCGTAGGCGACTTTATCGAGGACAAGAAGGCGGCCAATCCCTCGGACGTGACCAGTTATAGTTTGCTCAAGGACACCTTGAGCGACGTTCTGGCGACCCTGACGGAACGGGAGCGCAAGATTGTGGAAATGCGTTTTGGCCTGGTGGACGGCTACGA
>CAZLEE010000056.1:0-23244 GCA_964558455.1 uncultured Verrucomicrobiota bacterium
GGTATCAATCACACCGTTGCCCAGCGTCAGCGTCTCGGCCCCGGTCGCGTTTGTGATGGTGTCGATGCCTTCGACGTTGGTGAAATAAATGTCGTCCACCCCGATGTTCTCGGTCAGGGTGATGGTGCCGGATGTGCCGGAAAAAACGGCGTCATCGTTATTATTGTTATTCCAAATGACGTCGCTCGCGGCATTGAACCAGTTGGGGGAAACCTGGTCCCAGTTGCCTGTGCCGCCCGGCGCCGTCCCATTGCTTTCCGTCGGATCCCAATGAAGTGTCGAGGCCGGCAGGGCCGTTGAAAGGCAGATACTGCACACAAATCCAATTGCAAATAGTGAGTTTCGCATAAGGCTTTATCTCTTTGAATTACTATTCAGGACGTCTTTTGGAAAGGCTGACATTTGCCTGACATATTCGATAGTCATACGTTTGGATGACATTGACGTTGTTTTTCTGCGGCGGCGTTGGCACCATTGGCGCGTTCATTATGCGTTTCGAATCCCCCAAAGGCCTTCTTTTCAGCCTCGCTCTTCTCTTGGTCGGGGTCCGGGGCATGACCGCCGCCGCCTTGCCCGGATTTAGCGCGCGTATCTGGCAAATCGAGGACGGCCTGCCTCATAACGTCGTGCAAGCCATCACCCAGACTCAGGATGGCTACTTATGGGTCGGGACGCGGCAGGGGCTGGCCCGATTCGACGGCGTCAGTTTTACACCCCTTGACCTGGCTTCGAACGAGGTCGCGCCTTCGGTGACTTCGCTGGCTGCGGGACAGGATGGCGGTCTTTGGATTGGAACCGGCAAGAAGGGATTGTTCCGTTTTAAAGACGGACTGCTTTCGCATTACGGGCCGGCCGAAGGCTTGAAATCCAGGGAAATTCTCCGACTGTTGACAGGCGGGGACGGATCGCTCTGGATCGCTTCACGCGGGGGAATGGCGCGATGGCAAAACGGGCAAATAAAGCCATTGACCGACAGCGCGCTCACGACAAACGAAATCATGTCGCTTTGCCTGGACGCCAAAGGCGCCCTTTGGATGGGCGCCAGCCGCGGCGTGCAGCGTTTGGAGGACCAAATAATTTTCAGCTCCCGCACGGCGAATGGACACCCCTTGCGCGCCATTCGCGCGTTGTTCTCCGACTCCGAAGGGACGCTTTGGATCGGCGGCGGCAACGGGCTGACTTTGGAAAAGGAGGGCGTCTTCCGCTATTATCCGAAAGGCGAGGGCGCCACCGCTATCATCAGCGCCATCCTTCGCGACCGCGCGGGCAACGTCTGGGTGGGCACGCAAGGTGGCTTGAGCCGGTTCGACGGAGAGGAATTCCAGGAGGAGCCGCCGCAGGAGGAGACCGCCTCTTGCGCGATCCACGCGCTGTTTGAGGACCGGGAAGGCAGCTTGTGGGTTGGGTCCGCCAAAGGGCTGGAACGGCTGACCAGGGAATCCTTCGTGACTTATACCAAGCAACACGGGCTGAGCCAAAACGTCATTTCCTCCCTCTGCGCCGGTCGCGACGGCAGCATCTGGATCGGCACCTGGGGCGGAGGATTGAACCGGCTGAAGGACGGCAACATCACCACTTTCAACAGAAGCAACGGCCTTTCTTCCGATTTTGTCGTGGCGCTCGAAGAGGCCGGGGACGGGACGCTCTGGGCGGGCATGGCATACGTCCACGGCGCGCCGGGATTGGACTGGCTGAAGGACGGGCAAATCATCCCAAACAGGACGGCGACGGAACAAATCGGCCCCGCCATCACCGTCCTGCTTGAGGATCGGCAGGGCATTATGTGGGCGGGGTCGCGCAATGGTTTGGGCTGTTTCAAGCAGGGCAAATTCACCGCTTGCGCCGGACAGAACGCCCCTGCCAACCGCCCCGTTAATGCGCTTTGCGCCGGTCGCGACGGCTGCCTTTGGATTGGCACGGAAAGCGGCTTGATGCGCTGGAGCAACGGCCGGTTCGACAGTTTGGACGGTCAGAAATCCGGGCCAAAAACATTTGTCCTCTCCCTTTACGAGGACGCGGAGGGCGAACTCTGGATTGGCACCATGGGCGAAGGACTTGTCCGCCTCGCCAACGGGACATTCAAAAAATTTTCAACCCGGCAGGGACTGCTCAGTGATTCCATTTACTCCATCTTGGAAGACCGGCGTCACGACCTTTGGTTGCAGAGCGGCAAGGGCCTTTTCCGCGTCGGCAAAAGGCAGTTCGATGAACTGGCTCGCGGAACCATCCAGTCCTTGAACTGCATCGGATATGGAAAAGCCGACGGCATTCTTGGCAGCGGCGAATGGCAGGAAGCCACGCGACAAACCCAGCCCGCCCAGCCCGCCGCCTGCATAGGCGCGGACAGGCGTTTCTGGTTTCGCACCTCCGAAGGCGTGGCCGTGACTGACCCGGATAACATAACAAACAATAAACTGCCGCCGCCGGTGGTCATCGAAAGAATCGTGGCCGACCGCCAACCCATCCTGCCGCCGCCTCCGAACCGCGACGGGGCCAGGCCTCCGGATTTTCTGGAAATCGCGCCCGGTCGCGGCGAATTGGAATTTCACTACACCGCCTTGAGCCTGGTCGCGCCGGAAAAAAACCGGTTTCGATACCGGTTGGCAGGCAGTGATCCGGATTGGGTGGACGCCGGCGGCCGGCGCGTCGCTTATTACAATCACCTCGCCCCCGGCCGTTACACTTTTCATGTGACCGGCTGCAACAACGACGGGATTTGGAACGAGACCGGCGCGGCCATCAGCCTGAAGTTGCTGCCGCATCCATGGCAGACATGGTGGTTCCTGGGCGCGTGCGGCGCAGCGCTCGTGGCCTGCGTTGGCGGCGGCGCCCGCCACACCACGCGCAGGAGGATGCAACGAAAGCTGGAACGCCTGGGACAACTGAATGCCATCGAAACGGAGCGCGCCCGCATTGCGCGCGATATGCATGACGAGCTGGGCGCCAAACTGGCCCGCATCTCCTTTCAGGCAGCCATCGCCGTCCGCAGCCTGTCCAATCCCGCTATCGCGGAACAGGAAATCGGCAAAATCGCCCATACGGCGCGCGCCCTCGTGTCGTCGCTCGACGAAATTGTCTGGGCGGTGGACCCGGGCAACGATTCGTTGGAAAACCTGGCCACTTATATTTGTCGTTATGCCGGCGACCTTTTCCAGAACAGCCCGATGACCTGCGAATTTCGGATTCCGCCAAACCTGCCCGATTGCCGTTTGTCCAGCGACGCCCGCCACAACGTTTTCCTGGCTGTCAAAGAGGCGTTGACCAACGTCCTGAAACATTCGCAGGCCGCCCGCGTGCAAATCGGCCTCGATGCGGGCGATGGCCAATTCGACATTGTCATCTCGGACGACGGGCGCGGCTTCGATCCCGGCGCGCCGCCCGGCGCGGACGGGCGCAAAGGGCACGGCCTGGCCAATCTGCGGCGCCGGCTTGAGTTGATCAACGGTTCCTGCGAATTGACCAGCAAACCCGGCAGCGGAACGCGCGTCGCTTTCGTGATCCCGCTTCCGGCCGGAACGCAAGCGGGAGTGTCATCCAATCATACGACAATCAAATCCGCGAATTCGGACTAGTTTGGGAACCACAAATATGCCCATCAAAGTTTGCCTTGTTGAAGACGATGCCGAATTGCGCGAGAGCATCGGCGGTTTCATTCAGGGCGCGCCCGGCTTTGAGTGCGCCGGCGCTTATGCCTCGGCTGAGGAGGCGCTGGAGGCTTTGCCGTCGCAGAAGGCCGACGTTGTGCTGATGGACATCAATCTTCCGGGCATGAACGGCATCCAGTGCGTGCGAAAATTGGGGGAGCGAATCCCGGCCCTCCAAGTAATTATGTTGACAGTTTACGAGAACAGCGACCGGATTTTCGAGGCGCTCGCCGCGGGCGCTTGCGGGTATCTGGTAAAAAGCACGCCGCCGGAAAAATTGCTCGAGGCCATCCAGGACATCACCACCGGCGGCTCGCCCATGTCCAGCCACATTGCGCGCAAGGTGGTGCAAGCCTTCCATTCCCCCGGCCCGGCGTCGCCGGCCGCGGAACACCTGGCCCCCCGCGAGGAGCAGGTCCTGGAATTGCTCGCCAAAGGCCGCGCTTACAAGCAAATCGCGGGCGATATGAACCTCCACATCGGCACCGTCCGCACCTACATCCGCCGCATTTACGAAAAACTCCACGTCAACTGCCGCACCGACGCTGTTGTCAAATATATCAACGCCGCCGGCCCAAAACCGCAAAATCGCGCTGCCCGCCGGCAGGACGGCCCGCCCTGACCTTTTTCACGTCCACAACTGCCGGTCCAGTGTCCGATACTGGATGGCTTCGGAAACGTGGTCGCTGGCGATTTTTTCCGCGACGGCCGGGTCCGCAATCGTGCGCGCCACTTTCAAGACCCGGTCGCTCAAAAGGGCCGCACCTAATGACCGGGTGGAAAATCCAGAGTCTTCTCGCGGAGACAAGCCCCTCCGGCCTGGTGCGGTTTCAGACACCTGCTCATGATTACCTTGAGTCGGATATGGCTGCCGTGCTCCAAAATCGGCCGGGCCAGCGGACCCGTCAGACCCGATGGCTGTCCCAGGGCAACCTGTGCAAACCCGGTAAATTCGACCGCCACCGCCGCAATATTGATCAGGAAGCCGCCCACTGCGCGGTAAGCGGCGCAAGCATACCAACGAATAATTCCAATTCGCAGCTTACGGGAATACGGCACGATAGAATTTTTGGGGGCGCGGGGGTGTTGGCAGGTCGATATATTGAAAGGAACCCAATCCGTCTGCTGTGACGCTGCCCAGATCGGACCACGTTGCGCCATTGATCGAAGATGCAGCCAAAATGCGGTGGATACAAAACGGCATCCCGCTGAAGGAAAGAAGGATGTCCCCGTCCGGCGGAAGCAGGGATGGCGGCAACGTCAGTATCTGTTCGTTTGACTTCCTCGGGGTGGGGCTGGGAAGCGGCAGGATGGCGGAATTGCCGTCCACCCTGCTTCCGCTGGAGGTGTCGGGTGATTGGGGGACAAGGGCCACGGCATCCAATTGGACCAGGCCGGAGTTGAACAACAGGATATTGCCGGATTGCGGCAACGAAAAATTGGCGTGAAGGTCTGCGGGCGAAGATTGGTTTTGGCTGGCCAACCCATCCATCCACACCAGCAGGAATCCGTTGGGAGGGATGACATAGCCGGATGGAATTTGGAACTGGGTGGGGTTGAAAATTGAAGTCGATAAATAAAATCCGGCGAGGTTCACGCTGGTCGATGTGGAGTTGTAGAGTTCAAACCAAGGTTCGTAGAGGCCATTTGCCGGGTCGGCCAATGTTTCGGTGTTATTGGTCATCCACTCGTTGATACAGACCGGCGGTGTCTGTGCAGACTGATTGTAACACACCTGGAATTCATAAATGGACGGGGCGGAAGTGAAATTGGTGAGCAAAAGGCGGACTTTTGACGAGGTGACTGCGGAAAAACTGTCGTAGGCGAAAGCGCCGGATGATCCGCCCATTGTTCCGCCATTGAAGTCGGTCGTCCATCCGGCCCCGTTCCAATGTTGGATTTGGTAGCCAAAAATGCGGCTGGCAAATTGGAGGTAGCCGGTCTGGTTAAAGGTGGTGGCCTGGGGAAAATCCAGTTCCAACCATTCATTGCTCAAGGTGGGATAAGCCGTGTTCCACCGAGTCGTGTCATCGCCATCATTGGCGTAAGCAGCCACATAGTCGCTGCTCCAAACACTGGAAGCGCTGGCCGAAGCGCCCGGGGCCAGATTTTGCGGACCCATGTGAAGACTGCGGACGGTGAAATTGTCGAATTGCGCGCCATGCCAGCCGCAGCCGATTCCCGCCAATCCGGACGAAAAGGAATGGTCGGTGAGGTTCGTCACCAGCGAACCATCGACGAAGCAACTGATCGAACTGCCGCGCATGGCCAGCCGGAGATTGTGCCAGGTATTTGAGGGAAAGGCGGCCGGACCGAAAGCCAGAAGATTTGAGGCGGAGTGCAATTCCCAATCGTTTGAGGAATTGTTCAACGCCAGCCAGTAGCCGAGAGGGATGGGGTTGGCAAAGCCGGGCACGCTGCCGACCCGTCCCATGACGAAATCAAAGCCGCCATTCGTTTCGATCAAAACGTCGGAAGTCACATCGTAGTCCTGCCAGCTTGAGTCTCCGATGAGCGTGTAGGGATACCACTCCGCCGCCCAACGGATTCCAATTTGCGGGAGAACCTGCCGCAAATCCTGCCCCTGCCCGTCGGTCCGGGTGAAGGTCTCGAATGTGCCCGCTTGATCCGAGAAATATTTCGGTGTCACCCCGATGTTGTAGCTTTCGAAGTTATCCCGGAACGGCAGGGGGAACGGAGTCGCCGGCGGCGGGACTGCCCCGCCCTTGGTCTGGCCCGTGGTGGTGGTAAGCGTATAGACGCACCCGGGTTGGAATGTTTCCGTAAACGCGCCGTTGGTTGGCGTCACCTGCCCGATCAGGATGAATTGGTTGGTTTGGGTTGTTTGCCAGACATTCAATGTTCCTGTTGACAGTCCGTTGGTCGGGTGGAAGGTCACGGTTTGCGCGCCGGTGGCGTTGAAGGTTTCAGCGATAATGCTGTAATCGCCGCTATTAGTCGATTTGAGCGTCACAATACTGCCCCCCAAGGAAAGCAAGGCGGAAGCGCCGCCCTCAAGATATTCCCAGCCGGGGAAGGCGAATTGCGTCGTGTGCGCGGTGACCCAGATGGCGGGCGCCACCACGTAATTCCCCGACCACGGCGTGTTGGCGACCATCAATCCCGACCCCGCCGCCGGCAGGATGCCGTAGTAACTGGTGATCGGACTCCAAATTTCGGTGGCGGTCATTTTGCCGGTGACATAATTGCGGTTGTAACGGGCGCCCAAATTTGTGGCGGCGGCCCAGGTGCTGCCGCCAATTCCGTCCTCGCTGGACCACAAGGGTATTCCGCAAGTTTGCGCCGCCGCCGGGCTGGCGGACCCCGGATAGTGCGCCCCGACGCGCGCCACGCTGTTTGACAGCGCGGGATCGATCAGCAAACCGTATGAACCATTGGTGACAATGTTCCATGTCCCACCCCATTCGTCAGCGGCCACCAGTTGGACATCTTGCAATCCGTCCGCATTCAGGGTGGACCGCAGTTGTTTAATCCATGAGGTATTGACAGTGGATTCGTTGTGTGTGCCGGTGAAATTAAAATTCAATCCGTAATACGTTTGCGCTCCGTTGATGAAATTCACGATGTAGTTGCACATGTCCTGGGAGTAATAGCTGCCGTTCCCGATCCAGCCGGGGGCGCCCCAGGCAAGACAGTCCAAAACAATGTCTGGATTTCTGTCCACCGCTTCACTCATCAGCCACCACTCGTAGCCGCGCGTATAATTCAGGTCCGCCGGCGTCCGCATGTGCGTTGGTTCGGTGCCGTCGGTGGAATTAACCTCGCCGCCGATCTCGACCTTGAGATGTTGCAAAGAGGCGCCGTAGTTGGGTGTGAAAAGGTAATCCAGGATCTGGCTCCGTTGCGGCTCCGGGTAATCAATCAACAGGCGGGACGACGCCCCCGCGCTCACGGCGCCGATCCCCTCAAAGGTGCGGCCCGTGACCGTTCTGTCCAGCACCACATCCGCCGCCCTTGAAGAAGCGGCCAGCAGCATGGTCGCGGTGAAAACGATTAAAAAAATCCTCAAATCAATCTCCTCATTTATGATCATTGAAACCGGGCACAATTCCCAAATCGCGCACATCCTGGCCGGCCTCGACCGCAAGCGGCTCGATTTCCGCCACGGCCGCCTGCCTGGCTCCGCCGTGATCGGACAGCGCCACCAGACGAAGGTAACGCGCCCTGATCGGTTTGTCGAAAATGACAGATTGCCGGTCGGTGGTGTTTGGAAAGCTGGCGGTCTTCACCCACGGCAGCCATTTCTGCCCGTCGGCGCTAACCTCGACCGAATAGTTGGCAATGCGCCCGCGATCCATATCCTGGCGCGGCGTGTAGTTGAATCCGCGCAGCAAGACCTCCGTTTGAAGATCAAGATCAAGGCGGGCCGGCAGGGCATCGCCTTTTTCCCAATCGGTGTGCCAGAATGTATTCGCATCCCCGTCCACCGCATTTGCGGCGGGATAATCGTTATGCGAACTGCTGGCGGTGACGATATAGCGAACATTTTTGAAAAGTGATTTCAGATCAGTTTCGCTCCACTTCGCGGCCGGGGCAAACTTCCCGCTTGCGGCGTAGGCGAGCAGACTGCGGCGCAATTGGCGCGCGGCGGGCCGCGTGGCAAGATCGCGACTGAGATCGAGCGTGCAGACGAGCAGACGCCCCGGACCGACGCGCGCCTCAAAAATCGCGGCCGGCAGCGCGTTCCGGTCATACTTGTCAACAAATCGGAAGGGCATCGCGGGTTTGACGGGGATGGCGCTCAAGTCCGCCGCCACGGAATTGGCCAGCAAATCCCACCATTGCCAGTCCGTGGAAGTGCCGGTGGGAAATTGCGCGAACGCCGGGTGCTGCGGATCAATCGTCGCTCCCAGTGTGCCAGGCTGGCCGGGAAAGTGGAGCGGACTCCAGAAAACCGGGATAAACCGTCCGTCCAACGGCTTGGCCAGATTTGCCTTTGGCGGCAGGAGCAGCACAGACTTGCCCTCCCGCAATTGCCGGTAGAGCGGCTGGCCGATGGAATCAATAACCACCACCCGATTGGTTTGATCCGCCACCCCGGCTGCGGGATAAACCCAGACCGACCAATCGTTGGAAATGGCCATATCCGCCAACTCGACCACCAGCTTCAACCCGGCGGGTTGCGTCACGGCAGCCAACGACTGACGAATGCGGCCAAGCGGGTTGCCGTTTCCGAGCGGGATGACAGGCGGTTGGAATTCGCCCTGCCCCACAATCTGACTTCCATTCAAAAGTTTCCAAGTGACGACAAGATTTGTCAGCGGCGTTGCGCCAAAGTGCGCCAGTTCCACGCCCGCTTCGAATACTTCGTCGTTTTGCCAGATGCGTCTGTCCATGCGAGCGAGCGGCACGGTGGGAGCGCAGAATTCACGGAACGCCGCCGGCGTGATGATTCCTTTGCTGTCCCAGAACGCGTCGAGCAGGCCAACGGTCGCGGTGCTTTGGCCGGGAAAATCATGCAGGTCGAGCAAAGCCAGTCCCGCCTGATCTTTGGTGCGCAACGCCCGCTCGATGTCCTCCTTGTAAAGGATGGCCGCCAGTTTGCCCGAATCGCGGGTGTAACGCGCAGCATCGGCCAGACGGCCTTTGCCGAGCAGATCGTCGCGGATGGCTTCAAAGCCCAGATTGCGCAGCGCGCCGTCGTATTTTGGGATTTCGGCAAGGTTGGGGAAGACGTTATATTGCCCGACCTCATGCGCCACCAGCGGGATGGGAACGCACGCCAACCCCGCGCTGTAATCGCTGTCGGTGTTCGGCTTGGTGGTGTTGAGAAAACCCTGGCCGCGGACCCAGCCGCACGCGGTTTCCTGCGAAATAAAATAGTCGTCCTGCGGGCCGGGCAGTTTGCCGCGCGGCGAAAATGAAAACGCCGTGCTGGTATAAAGCCTCGTCGGATCAAGCTGGCGGAAATGGGCGACCAACTCGTCCATTTTCGCGGTGTCACCGGACAGTTCGTTGCCGAGACAGAGCATGACGAACGAGGGATGGTTGCCGTATTCGCGCAGAATTCTTTCGCCTTCGTTGCAAAAGAATTCATCCACCGGCGGGTTCTGGCCCATCTTGAAGCTCCAGTTTGGCAGTTCGATGTGCAGGTAAAAACCGTGGCGGTCGGCAACACGGAAAGCCGCGTCCGGCGGGCACCACGAGTGAAACCGCATAAAATTCAAGCCGTAGGCCCGCGCGGTGGTGAATATCTTTTCCCAATATGCCTCGTCCATCGCCGGGTGGCCGGTCTTTGGGAAAATGCAACATTCCAACGTGCCGCGCAAAAATACCGGCTGCCCGTTGATGGTCAGATGCCGGCCTTGCGCTTTAAACTCCCGCATTCCGAACATATCAGAGACTTCAGAATGAAAGCCGTTGCCGCCAAGGATGGCGTGTAGCAAATATAGTTTTGGATTGAATTCCGACCAGCGCTCGATGTTTCCGTCCATGGGGAGAACAAATGACCGGGATTCATTTCCAGGTTTGACCGTGATGTTGGTTTGCCAGGCAGGTCCGACCGGCAATTCGGAGCCGGCCACGCTCGCAATCAAGGATAGTCCGGCCGATTGTTCCCGCCCGGTGCCGTTATGGAAATCCGCCGTGACCACAACCGCCTTTAGTCCCAGATCCGGCGTCAGGCGCAAGTGTCCGATTCGGACCGGATCGTACGCCTCCAGTTCAATCCGGCCAATGACGCCATTCCAGATGGTCTGCGTTTCCTCCGTGTAGGCGTGTCCAATTCCGATGTCCAACTTCTTGCGGTTGTCCACGCGGAGGGTGAGGACATTCCGGCCGGGCTTGAGAAACGGGGTAAGGTCAAAACGATGCGGCGTGCAGAGACTGTCCGCGCCGCCGACACGCCGGCCGTTAAGCCAGACTGTGGAATCCCAGAGCACCCGTTCGAGCGTCAGTTGCACATCCTTGCCCGCCCAGGCCGCAGGCAACTCAAAATCGCGCTGATACCAAGCGGGGCCGATGTAGGCGAACCGTTGGTGCAAATGCTGGAGCGTGGGCTTATCGAGCTTGGGTTTGAGCTTCAACGGCTCGCCCTTGCCGGCGGTCGTGGTCGAATTGGGCAACACGATGGTGTCCGCCAGTGCGCGATTCTGCCACTGGGCATTGGTGCCCGCGTCAGCCGCGTCCAGTTCAAACCGCCATTTGCCCGCCAGCGAAAGCGTGTCCGCCGCGCGCAACGGCATGGCCGCGAAAGAAAATAAAATTGCCACGACAAAGATGAATTTTTGTTTCATAGGGGGAACCATTTCAGAAGTTCGTCCGCGACAAGTTCGTGACCTATGCGATTTGGATGGTTCACCTGTGACATCAAATCCGCAAGCTTCCCGCCGCGATGAATGTAATCTTGAAACAGAGCGAGGCTGTCCACCAAGCCGACGTGGTATTCACGCGCCAGCCGGCGGATGAGTTCCGCGTGCAAGTTCAGCGGGTCTTTGGGATCGTCCAACTTCGCCGATAAATCGCCGGTAGGCGTCATCAGAATCACCTTGATGTTTTTTTTCAAGGCGGCCTTGATCATTGCGCGCCACGCATTTTCGGAACGGGCCAACCCGATTTTCCGGTCGTTCAAAGCGTAATCAATTGTCACCACGCCGGGCCGCAAACTCAACACGTCCCGTTTGAACCGCACCGCGCCCTGCTCGGAATCCTCGCCGCCGATCGCGGTGACAATGACGTTGATGACAGCGTGAGGGAAACGCGTGTTCAAGCCGCGATGCAGCAAATGGGGATACGCATCGAATGTCCGCACCGCCGGCGTCTGGAAATATCCCGCAGGTACGCTATGGCCGTGGCAAACCAGGGTGATTGTGTGGTTCTTCGGCCATGATTTTTCCAAATCCGCCGAAATCGGCGCCAGATAAGTCTGGCTGTCAGCAATGTACGACACGGAATTGTCTGGCGCCGGATAATCGGCGGACTTGCCAGCGGACAAGATTGGCGCGGCACAACAGAATGCCGCGAGAAGCACATTTAAAAAAGCCCGGTTGCCTTTATTCATACTGCATCATAGCGTGAACTGATTCAAACAAGGAAGTTATGAGGCGGCCTTTTGTAAATCCGCCGCGTGGGCGTGGTTGGGATCGCGGCGCAACACTGTTTGCAAAAGTTGTTCCGCCTTCTTTTGCCGGCCAAGCCCCAGATGCGCCTGTGCCTGCAAAAACAAGGCGGTCGTTTCCTGCCGGAACTGTAGATCATCCTTGAACAGCAGCATCGTGGGCAACGACGTGGCGAAGTAATCAATTTTTGCTTCCGCCTTCCGGAGTTGCCGCGCATAAGCCAGCAGGTCGCGGAAAAGCTTTTTGGCCTTCGCTTTTTGCCCGATCTCTTTCCAGGCCAGCGCGGAGTAATACGTCATTTCCGAAAAAGCCCGGACACTCATCTGTTGAAAATCGCACTTCGATGTCGCGGCCGCGAGCCAATGCTGCCGCGCCAGTTTGCGCCGGCCCAGAGACGCCAATGCGCGGCCCAGCCAGAGTTGAATGTCGCTGTCATTGGCCAGTAGGTGCTTGGCTTCGCCAAGGTTGGAGGGGGGAGTCAGGGCGGCTTGAAAGTGTTCGCGGGCTTCTTCCGCGTTGCCTTCGACGAATGCCGCACGGCCGAGCGCCAGATGCGCCCGCGTATATTGCAACAAAGCGCCGCCCTCGCCGCCTTCCCACGGTTGAAAATTACGGGACAGCAAAAGTTCCAGCGCCTTCGCATTCTGGCCGATTTGATTGAACAACGCGCAAAGTTCGACGCTCAAGTCATCACGTTCCCGAACCAGGGCGGCGTGCTTTTCCAATTCGCGCAACCTTTTCGCCGGCTTTTCACCCAGGCGCTTCCACAACTGATCGCGCTCAAACAAGAGGCGCGCATCGTGCGGGTCGCGCGAAAACGCCAGATTGTAATACGTCCGCGCGCGGCCCGGCTTGCCCAGAATATTGAAATACCCGATGCCAAGATTGCGCCAGACGACAGGAAAGTCGAAACCCAGACGGGCGCTCCGTTCCCAAAACTTGATTGCCTCGCGATGACGCTGGCGGTCGTAAAGCAAATTGCCCAGATAGAACGGCGCCCGGCAATCGTCCGGCTGGGCGCGAAGGGCGGATTCCAAAACGATGATTTCCTCCAAACGCGCCGGAAAACAATAATCAGGCGGACAGGCGGCGGCGGCGGCCAGATGGGCCGAGGCGGACGCGGGGTCATTGGCGCGCCCGCAAAGCCAGGCCAGGGTGTAATGAACCAATGGCGCCGCGCCAAGGGATTGGTCGGGCAGGTCCCGATCCTGCGGCGCGAGGCTTTTCAACAAGACAATCGCCTCTTTATAAAGTCCGGCGCGCGCGTGGTCATGGGCGAGATCAAGGCCCACCTGTAAATCACACAACAAAGGCTGCCCCTCCAAATGCCGCGCCCACCAATCCAGCGAATCCAGCGCCAGCGTCTGGCGAAGCAGCATGGCGGCTTCGGTTTTTGCGCCAAGCTTTCGCAAAACCATAGCTTTCAGATTCCGGGCGCGCATGTTGTCCGTGTTGAAACGCAGCGCATTGTCCAGATGATCAAGCGCGCTGCGCCAATCCTGATTGACACAATCCAATTCCGCCAACGCATGGCACGCCGCAGCCACCCAGGCCTGGTTCCAAGTCGCCTTATAAAATGCCGCGTAGGCCTCGCGTAATTTTGCTCTCCGCAACTCCGCCTGTTCCGCCAAATCGGCCTGGAAGCGCAAACAGCAACCCAAATTGTAATAAGCTTCACCGTCGTACGGATTAGCATTGCGCGCGGTCAGACGCTTGATCGCCGCCTGAAAGCGCTCTTCCGCCAGCGCGAATTCCCCGCGCCGAAGATGCCACAGTCCCATGGCATTGTTGCTCCGCGCATCCAAAGGATCGCGCCGGAGCGCTTCCCGCCAGTAGTCCGCCGGGGAGCGCGTGGCATGACGATATTGCTCAAGGTGCAGGCCGGTGACAAAAAGCTCATCGGCGCTGGCGATGGCTTTTGGCAATGGCGGTTCCGTCGCCGGCAACGGGGTCTTGCCCGGCACGCGCAACACAGGCTGATAACCGATCACTTCGCGCCCGTCGGCGCCGAGGACGCGCAGTCGCAGGTCCGTTTCCTGGACGCCAGACGGAATGTCAACCTCCTCCATCAGTGGCTGGCCGGGCAGGAGATCGCCGTTGTGTGTGAAAACAGGGCGTTCCCGAACCAGCAGTTCGACTTGCGCGGTGCTGATGGGAGCGGTGACGCAGACGCCGAAGCGCACCCGTTGTCCTGAAAGCTTGAGACTGATGGCCGCCTCAAGGTTTGCTTTTTGCGCCGGGCCGATTTTTTGAATCGGATACCAAAACTGACTCCACGTTTTGGTTTCGCCCGGTTGCAAAAAACTGAAGTCCGGCTGGTTGTCCGTGTAAACGCCGGCCATAAGCTCGATATAAGGGGCGTATTCCCCGTCCGAATTCTTATCCGTAAGATTCCGATCCCAGGCGTAACCGAAATCGTGATTGCCCCAGGTCCACTGTTTCTTTCCGGGTGAAATGTGATGATTGGCGACATGGACAATGCCAGACTGGGTCTTGTAATCGTAGCCGCCGAAAAAATCCTCCTTGCTGCCCACGCACATATAGCTGCACGGGGTGGAAATATTGGCATAGAAAGAAAGGTCGTTGGGCGCGTAGGACGGAATCCCGGACGACCCGTCCGGGATTCCCGGACGCCTGCGGCAATGCGGCGGAATAAATTGGCGCGGCATTTCGGAACGGGGCACGCCGGAGCGACCGCGCTCCCTGTAATTGACTCCATAGTAAAAGCCCCGGGCCAGCGGATACCCGCTCATCGAACGCCGCGCATGGTCGGCCACATAAGACACATCCGGAGGAAAGAAACTCTGGTAACCTTCGTGAACACGCGTGCCGACATTCGCCCACCAAAGAAATGACTGGACGAACGGCGTCCGGTTGTAAACCCGCACCTTCAATTCCAGGAACGCCTTGCCAGGATGCAGGCAGACGCCGTGCATGCCCTTCATCCGCGCCATCGGATCATGATCGCCGCACCAGACAATCATGGAGCCATCCGCCTTTTTCTCCACTTCGCAATCAGCGGGCATGAACGTCGCGGGACGGTGATGCTGCGGCCAGTTGAATTCGATGCCGCCGCTGGCCCACGGCCCGGCCAACCCGACCAGTGCGGGCTTGATCACCTGTTGATTATAGATAATGTCGCAGCCGTTGGTTTTATCCTGGATGGCATGGATGCGCCCGCCCAATTCGGGCAGAATCAGGACACGGAGAAATTCGTTTTCGATCCAGACCGCCTTCCACTTGCGATCCACCGGCTTTTCCGCAATGCGATCAGTAAAGGGCAACGGATAGACTTTGCCGCTGCTGCCTTGATAGACCCGTTTTTCGAGAAACATCGGATGACGGGACGGCGCGGCGGGCAAATAAGCGGGGATGACCAATTCCTCCCGGCGGACCGACACGAGAGCGGGAAGCGTCCGCGTTTCAACACACGCCTGAACAATGGCGGCGGGCCGGGAAAGTCCTATGGCGCCATCGCCGTTGCCCGAAGAGACAATCGGTCCGCTACTTTTCATCAAACAAGGTTTCCGCGAATTTCTTACCAATAGCCTATCGCCGGATCGACCTGCACGCCCCAAATGTTGTTTGTGGATGAGTCGCGTTGGGCCGCTGTGAACAAATAGGCTTGAACATGATTATCGCCGTAAAGAAGATTGAAATAGGGACGCCCCTTGGCTGCGTGCCAGGCATCCACCTGATCCAGCGGGCGGTCCGGCCCGCCCGCCCAATCCATCAGCACAATCTTACTGCCGACAAAAGACAAAAAATCAGCCTGCTTCATTGGCAGCGTGGTTTGCCCCGCAGGAGCAAATTGTTGCCAATCCCCCCCTATGGCCTCAATTCCGTAGTAGGACCAACCGTAGGGTCCATTGGCTCCCGTGGTGGAATCTATCAAACCATATTCTCTCCACGGCATTAGATAACTATTACCCCAGTCACTGAAACAAGAGCTGCCCGCCGGCCATGGGCTAAAGTCAAAACTGTCTCCTGTATCCGCCGGACAGTCAAACGTCTTGGGGTTTTTCAGGTATGGATACAGCGGACGGTCGGTAGCATAGACTTGCCAGCCATACACCTGCGCAGGAATCCCCGTCGCATACGTGCCTTGCTGGGTCGCCCCTGCCGGAGACCGCCCGGCCCCGCCCCAGCACCCCCAATCCTGATAAACCGGGTATTGGCCTTTGCTGTCATCGGCATACATGGTCAACCCGATTCCCAATTGCCGTTCATTGTTGACGCATTTGATCCTTATCGATTCAGCCTTGGAGCGGGCCAAAGCCGGGAGGAGCAGTGACGCCAGGATCGCAATGATCGCGATCACCACCAGCAATTCAATCAGGGTAAAGGCGGGCGCGTCGTCTCTCTCCGACGCCGCGCGCCGCCTTAGCCGACTCATCCAAGTTCCACTCATTTTTCCTTATTGTAAAAGTGCGCCAAAAACCTAAAAGTTTGGCACATTTGTCAGGACCAATTGGTAGAACGAGGTTGTCCCCGAAATCGGGATGGCGGCCTGGTTCGTACCGTTGGCAAACGTGGGCGTGACCGAAACCGGCGTCCAATTGGCGGATGGCCCAAGGACGGGGCTGTGCATCAGCATGTAGCTGCCGGCGGCGTCAGGCCAGGACAGCAACAGGTTTCCGCTCGAAGCCTGGGCCGAAAGCGGAAGCAGGCTTACGAAGCTGAAATCGCTGATCTGCTGGGTCGATACGCTGGCGCCGTCCCCGCCCGTAAACCCAACGTAGGCGACATTGGTTCCCAGGACGGAAGGGATGTTGATCGTCTGGTTGGTGACAAACGTGGCCCCGTAATTCGTGGAACCAACTGAAACATCCGTCATTGTGACGGTCATGGTTGTCCCATTATAGCTGACGAAGTTGCTGATGACGTCCCCGTTGGTTAAAACCAAAGGCGGAGTGGTTCCATTTGTTGTCGGTCCATAAGTTCCAATCGCGCCATTGGTCGCAAACGCAACCACGCCTATTCTTCCATCCGTGTAGATGTCCATCTCGAATTCCACGCTGGGGTAGATCGCCAGACTGCTTGCCGGCCCCGGTGTGCTACCAACGCCGCTGACCCCCAGCGCACCTCCGTCGGCGCCAAGAGCGGCCGCACCACGCGAGTCGTTCTGGATACAGAAGGTGACGCCGTCGGCCGGGGTGCCGTACGGGTTGACGAGCTGGTAACTGAAGGTGGCCTCGAAAGCTCCAACATAGAGCGGCGAACTGCAGAAGGCGCTGTTGGATTCGCCAGTGTAGCCTGACGTGATTTGCAGGATGTTGGTGTTGGCCCAGGAGACGGTATCCCCTTGGGACGACCAACCAATGCCCCCATCGAAGGGCATGATCGGCACCACCTCCAGCGTGGCCGGGCTGCTTTGGCCGTAGCCCTCAGCGTTAGTGGCGAAGAGTTGATAGGTGCCGGCATCACTGGCCTGGACATTGTTGATCACCAATACGTTTCCGTTAGCGCCACTGATACGGCTGCTGTTAGTCACAGCGTTGCCGCTCAATTGCCATCCATATGTATAGGTTGGAGAGCCATTGAAGATAGCCGAAAATGCGACCGAAGACCCGACTACGATAACCGGGGCTGACGGGGCAATATCCTGCACAACATAAGGAGAAACGTCGGGGTTAACCGTTACAACCACGTCCGGGCTTTGCCCGTAGGCGCCGGTGATAGGATTAGTCGCAATGACGTAGTAACCACCCGACTCCGAAACAGTGATGTTGGACAGGGACAGGGTCAGATTGGTTTGGTTGGGCAATAGCACATTAGGTTCCTCATACCACTGAGCCGTCATCGGCGCATGGCCTTCCACGAGGGCGGTCAGGTTGGTGCTGAAGCCGGCATACAATGTGATACCCTCCGCTGGGAAAGCGTAGGCTGACGGCGTCGGCAATGCCAGAGTCGCCAAATTGGGCGCGCTGTACATCTGCCCGGCGTAGGCGCCGCCCAAGTAGGGTGCTGACCCCCAACCAGCGCCACCATAAATTGCGTCACAGGAAGTGGCAATGTAGGAATTCAAGTCTGGAATTGCATAAGTGTCGCCCCACGGATCCCCGGAGGTGGTCGTTTGAGCATCCAACAGGTACTGCGTGTTGGTGGACAGCATGAGCGGCGGGTCCAGCGGCTCCCACATATAGCCGTTGGTGACGGGATTCGAGCCTTGGGGAACGAGTACCGAGCCTAAGAGAGTGGTGCCATTTGCATTGTAAAGACCCACATAATGGTCGGTATTGGTCAAGACGCAAGTGATGTTGCCGCCATTTGTGGTTGTATTGGCCGGCCAGGCGTAAAATCCCAAATGCGTCACCAAGACCGGGTTGTTTCCGGTCATGAATTGGCCGCCTTGCTGTCCGCCGTAGGTATTATTACCCAGTTTGTTATTGAACCCGTGCAAAAATCTCTGTGGCCAAGCCAGATTGTAAGTGACTGTCAAGACGGCATTGCTGGTGGTCTGCGTGTAGGGAGTGCCGCTGGTGAAGTTGGACGCCACGCAGGTGTAGATGTCGCCGTTGTTGGTCAGGCTGACGTATGCCAGCGAATAGTTGGTGCTTGTGGCGCCTGGAATCATCACACCGTCACGGTACCACTGATAAGTCACCGGCGGCGACCCTGTGGCTGAGGTGGAAAAGCTGGCCGGATAATTCGCAAACGCGGTGACATTTGTGGGTTGCAGCGTGATGCTGACCGGGAAGCTGGTTATCAGTACCGTCACATTGGAACTCTGCGATCCGCCCAACGCGTTGCTGGCCGTGAGATAATAAGTGCCGCTGGCACTGGTGGTGGCATTGGAAATCACCAGAGTGGCATAGTGATTCGTCGTCGTGCTGATAAGCAGGTTGTTTGGCGATGCCACCATCCACCATTGGTTGGTCACGGGACCCTGGCCGCTGGCAAATCCGTTCACCTTAAGCGTTTGACCGGCGCTCAGGGTCGCATTGGTCACCTGCACGCCCGCCAGCGCCGGCCCCGCCTCAATATAGGCCATGCCCTCGATACAATAAGTCGTGCCGCTGCCAAAGGTGCTGAGGCTGGGTATGGGCCAAGTGGTGTTGCCGCCCGGGCCATAGGCCGTGTTTTGAGTCGAAGCCGCCTGGGTGCCGACAAACCACGGATTAAAAGTCACACTGCCGGAATCACCCCAATAGTCTCCATCGCCGCTGTACGGCAAGGCGGCCGCGTAGTAAGCGGTATTGGACGCCAAGAGCAACGGCGGGTTCAATTGCACCCAGTAGAAACTGTTCGAATAGTAGGCGCCTGTTCCGGCCGGCACGGTAACCTGTCCCAACAACGGCAGGCCGCTGGCGGTGCTATAAACGCCCACGAAATGGTTCGAGTTCAGCCCGGTGACGGTGTTCGTGCTGAAGTATCCCAAGTGAGAGACGATGACATTTGAGGAACCTACTGTGAACTTGCATCCGGTGCCTCCGGTGTAGTTGTCCCGGTAGGACGGGCTGGCCGGAGCGGCATAGAGCGTCTGGTTGATCTGGGCCTGGGTCAAGGTGGCGGCGCCAAGCAGGACGCCTGCAATCAGCAGGCGCAGGGAAGAAAGGACGTTTCTGGCTGTATTCATAGTTTTGTTTTTATTATGTCCGGCGATAAGCCCTCCGGGCTATTTACAGATCAGGGTTCACATTTCGATTAATCGTTATTATGGAGACAATCAGCAAGCCGGTCTATTGCCATTTCTGACAAAACTATTACCAAATTTAACAAAATTCATCCCGGTCAGCAGTGAACGCTTTTGGACGGAGTTTAGCGTCCCGTTTTATGAAGATGCCGGTATTGGGTGGGGGTTTGGCCGAGGTGTTTCTGGAAGAGCCGGCACAAGTGGGCCGCGGTGCTAAAGCCGGCGCGCCGGCTAATCTCTTCGAGACTCAAATTGGTATGACGCAACAGAGAGCAAACCCGGTCGAGCCGACGGCGGATGATTTCAACCCGGACACTGGTTTTGAGCCAGCGGCGGAAGCGTTGTTCCAAGTCGGTGCGGGAACGGTTGGCGTCGGCCAATACATCTTTGACGCTGATTCCATCGTCCACATGGTCGCGAATAAACCGCACCGCTTGAACGGTGATGGGATCCTCGATTGCCACCATATCGGTCGAGGCGCGCTCCACGACCCGCAAGGGTGGAATTTGCACCAAATCGCTGCTGGCGCGTTTTCCCGCCATCAACGCATCCAGGAGGGCTGCGGCTTCGGCGCCAAGACGCTCCGTGTCCGGCTCCACGCTGCTCAACGACGGCTCGCACAGACCGCACAGCACGTCGTCATTGTCCACCCCCATGACGGCAACTTCGTCGGGCACTTTGATGGCCTGTTCGCGACAGGCATTCAGCACCTGCTGGCCGCAAACGTCGTTGCAGGCAAACAGAGCCATGGGATGCGGTTGTTTTCGGAGCCACGCCGCTATCGCTTGTTCGCGGTCCATCCCGCGCTGCTCAATCGCTTGAATGTGGGAGGGTTGGCGGAAGACAGGAGGAGGAGTCGAAAATATGCGGACTTTATAACCGTATGCCGCCAGGTAATCTGCAAATGCCGCCGCGCGGCGGTCCGAGAAAGGAATGTTCTGGTAACCGCAGAAGGCGAAATGACGAAAGCCCGCCTGCAGGAAAAAGTCTGCCACCAACCGGGCGACCTCGCGCGCGTCGGTATCAAAGGCGGGGATTCCCTTGAAACGGGCGTTTCCCAACACATCAATCACCGGATACCCCAATCGCAGCAGAGCATTGGCGGCACGCCTATCTTCGATGCGAGCGATAATCCCGTGGCCTTTCCAATGTTTCAGCCAGTCGGGAATGCCGCTCTGCAACTCGCGCTCCGCCGTAAAACAGGACCAAGGCCCGTGCAGATGAGAATACCTGGCGATGCCGCGCAAGATGCCGCGCCCGTAATTCCTCGAGCTTTCAATCAGAAGCGCAACTTTTGGAAGTTGCCGACTCTCATTTGTTGGGGGTCTCACATAGCGATCTTGATTTGATGGACAGCTTTTGTCGATTCTCTCTTTGATGGAGCCGGGAAATACGGCGGCGGCACAATTGCCCGGCCCCGCTCAATCCAGCCATGCATGGTGCCGTGTCATAGTTTTCCGCAGGGTCAAAAAATTCATGCCGCCACCCGGCTGGCGGAGGGCGGCATGCGCTTGAAACCCGACTCAGTTCAACTCATTGCGGAACGAAAACGAGGCGGTAATACGCCGGCCCGGCGCCGAGGGTATCAGTGACGACGAATTGCCCGTTTTCGAGCGCGCCGGTGAGGGGCGGTGTGAGGTTGGGGTTGATGGCCCAGCCGCTGCCATTACTGGTCAAAACGGAATTGGTTTCGACGGCGTAGCCGGGGTAGAGGGAGGACCAAGAGAGCTGAACCTTGCCGCCGGACACAGGCTTGGCACTGAGAGTCGGCGACGCATAGGTCATCAACTGCGAAATCTGCGACGAGGCGAGCGCGTAGTTATAGACGCGAAAATCGTAGATGCTGCCCTTGAGGTAGGAGTTATCCTCATCGTCCGGATAGAGGACGTAGCTCGCGCCACTCGGTTGTTCTTCACTACCGATGATCAGATGATGGTTTTTGGCCTGCGACCAAGGTCCAAAATCGGCGGTCTGTTCCATTTCGAGGACGCCGTTGATGTAGATGGCGCGGTAGCCGGCAAAACCGTCATGGACAATGGCGACATGAGTCCAAGTGTTGGCAAATAGCTGGCTTGGAGTTGTGGTAATATCATTCACATGCGAGCCGCTATAATGCATGTTGTAGTCGTCCGTATTATTGTTGCCTGAACCATTTTTGCGGACTTGGAAGCCCATGTTATCGTCCCCGCCTTTGCTAACAAAAGTCGCCCAATTTCCCTGGCTTGGCGCAGCCGGGCAATTTTCCCAGAAGGCGATGGTGAAGCGATTGGCAATGACGTCATCGAAGGTCGATTGGTAGCCGGGGTCCAAGGTGGGAACGCCGCCGGAGCCGCCAGCCAGCATGTCGGACGCAGCGTCAGAATTGCTGATGACAACGGAATAGGCAGCATTCAGAGACAACGACGCGCCGGGGAAACCAGCCGGCGTGGCGCCGGCACCGGTGAAGAGGGCGCCGCCTGCGACAAGGGTGTCCCCAGAAGCCGCCCCCATCACGGCGGCGGCATCATGGGTGTGCGCGGGCATGAAGCCGGAGTAATCAAACTGATTTGAAAGGCCAACAAACCAGCGGGCAACCAATTGCGGGCCATAGCAGTCAACGGCGGCTTGGGCGGAGCCTAAACCGGCGCCACTGGCGCTGATGGTGGCCGGGCCGTTGGCGAGGCCGTTGAGGGCCAACCGCAGCGTGGGATAAGCGCCCACCGCAAAGGTGTAGGAGAAGGGATTGCCTGGGGCGCCTGCAATGCTGACGGCGTTGGGATTGGAGTTGGACACGCTGATCGTAACAGCGTTGCTGGCGTTGGCGCCCAGCGGCAGCGAGATGCTGACCACTCCCATATTAGTCAGATCAATGACCGGCGTATCGGCCGCAACAACAAGGTTGGTGTTATTGCCGGCGACGGGGTTGTTCGAGTAGATGCTCTGAACCTCACTGACGGCAAGCGGATAGTTATACATGCGCACATCAAAAATCTCACCGGTGAAATAATTTGCAACGGTAGGAGCGGTCGCATTGTCAACATCAGCGTTGTCCTGGCCGCCTATGACCAAATAAGAGTCAATGGGCGAGGCAATCGGACCATAATCGTTGGGCAGCGTCGCGCTAAGCCGTCCGTCAACGTAGATTTTGCAGAGACCGGCAATACCGTCATAAGTGCCGACGTAATGGTGCCAATTCGTTGCGTAACCGGGGGCGTTCATGACGGTAACGCTGTTGTACATATCCGGATTATCGCTGTTATTTTGGCCGCCGGCGGCATAGCGCACGGTGAAGGACGGAATATTATCGCTGGTGCTCTGGCGGAACATCCATCCGGGGATGTTGTTGTTCTGGCCGTTCTTCGACACCCAGGCATTATAAGTGCCAGGCACTCCCTTGGCCCAAAAGGCGCAACTGAAACCGTTGTTGATGTCGTCATCAAAGGTCGGATAGTAAGCGCTCGATCCCCGCGCGCTGGAGCCATTGATGGTGACGGCATAAGTGCCGTTGTTCGTCAAACAATAATACGAGCCGGGGGTGACATTATTGACAGCGGCGTAGAGCGGAGGGACATCCGTATTGTAAACGGCCGTGGCGGTGCCGATGCCGGTGCCGGCAGAGGCGACGCCATCCTGGTTGCCGGGATTGTAGCCCGATTGATCGGCAAGGGTTTGACCTCCGTTGCACCATTCTCCGATCAACGCCGGCTCGACCACGGTGACAGAAACCATGTCGGACAAGCTGCCCGAGGCGAGGCCAGGAGCACCACCTGAGAAGGAGACGGTCCCCGGACCGAGAGCTTTCAAGGTGTAGTAGAGGACGGTCGAAGCGCCCTGGGCAAAGGTGGCAGTAAAGGCGTTGCCGACAACGCTATTTGGCGTCGGCCTCGCGGGGGTGATATTTGTGGTG
>CAZLEE010000057.1:0-22184 GCA_964558455.1 uncultured Verrucomicrobiota bacterium
AAATAAATAAAGGCGGCAACCTGCCTTGTTCTTTTGCCGCCCAGCTTCGTTGTTCGCTCGTTGCAGATCACTGCGGATATGCGCCTCGTTCACGCCTCGCCGGGCGACAAAATCCCGGCGGCATCTTGCCACTTTTATTTATTTCCACCGCCTTACAAAACGATTTCCGTGCCGGGCGCTTCCCTGGCGAAAATCTCCAGCAGCATCGAGTGCGAAACCCGTCCGTCCACGAATGATACTTTTTCCACGCCGGCTTTCGCGGCGGCGGCGGCGCCATCCACCTTGGGAATCATGCCTTTGTCGATCACGCCCGATTTTTTCAAGCCGTCCACCTCGTCCAAGCGGAGACGGGCCATGACGGAGGCCGGGTTTTTGGGGTCGCGCAACAGGCCGGGAACGTCGCTCATGAAAACCAGCCGCTGCGCTTGCAGGGCGATGGCGGTCTGGGCGGCGGCCGCGTCGGCGTTGCAATTGTATATTTGACCTTCTTCGCCCCGGGCGGTGGGGCTGATGACCGGGATGATGCCTTGGCGCAGACATTCCAGCAGGGGCGCGGTGTTGACGTGGGTGACTTCGCCGATGTAGCCGGCGTCGAGCGATTCCCCCTTGGGGCCGGCGGGCCGGAGTTTGCGGCAGGTGAAAATGGCGCTGCCGGCGAATCCTTTGGCTGTGGCGCCAAACCGGCTGATGGTTTGGACGATTTCCGGATTGATTTCGCGGGACAGAACCTGTTCGACCACCTGGACGGTGGGTTCGTCGGTCACGCGCATGCCTTGCAGGAAAACGGCTTTCAACCCCGCTTTTTCCATGGCGCGTGTGATCGCCTTGCCGCCGCCATGCACCACCACGGGATGGATGCCGGCCGCCGCCAGGAAAACGATGTCCCGCGCCACGCTGTCGCGTCCGGCGGAATCCGGGTTGTCCATGAAGCTGCCGCCGTATTTTATGACGAAGGTCCGGCCGTGAAATCGCTGCAGGTAGGGCAGCGCTTCCAATAGCACATCCGCTTTTGCAATCAGGTTCCGCATGGGTATTTTGTTGGATCAGCCGGCCAGGGTTGAAGGATCGTTCACGTCGCCTTTGTTGAAATCGACGTAGGCTTCGGTCAAATCGGCCGCGTACATCAAGGCTTGGGCTTTGCCCTGGCGCAGGTCAATGTGCAGATCGAATTCCTTGGCGGTTGTGATCCGGCACAACGCTTTGAAAGTCGCGCTTCCAGGCCGGCCCCGTTTGAGCGCGTAAACAATTTCCCGGCTGCCGGGCAGGCTGTAGCCGACGTCCACGGCGGCTTCCTTCACTGCGGCCGACGAATAGCCCAGCGCGCAAATGATGCGGCCCCAATTCGGGTCGCCGCCGCACCAACTGGCTTTGACCAGGGCGCTGTTGGCCACCGCCCGGGCCGCGGCATCGGCTTCGGCGCCGGTTTTCCCGCCCTTCACCCGCACGGTGATAAACCGGGAAACTCCTTCGCCGTCGAGCACGATTTTTTTGGCCAGTTGCAATGTCACATGGTCCAAGGCTGCTTGAAATATTTCGAATTCCTTCGACTTCAGGGCGGGTGGTTCGTTTTCCGCCATGCCGTTGGCGAGGATGAGCACGGTGTCGTTGGTGCTCATGTCGCCATCCACGGTGATGCGGTTGAAACTTTTCGCGACGGCCTCGTTCAGGGCGGTTTGCAATGTTTTGGCGTCGATGGCGGCGTCGGTGGTCAGGAAGCAGAGCATTGTGGCGTGAAGGGAGCGCAGGGCGGGGCGCGCGCCGGTCGGACTCATGCCCGGCTGGATCATTCCGGCGCCCTTGCAGATGCCGCCCAATCGCACGGTGCGGCCGCCCATCTGAAATTCAACGGCGATTTCCTTGGGCCGGGTGTCGCTGGTCATGATGGCTTCGGTCGCGTGCTTGGCGCTCTCGATGGAGGCCTGGAGTTGGCGGGCCGCCAGCCCGATTCCCTTGCGCACATTTGCCATGGGCAACGTCACCCCGATGCGCCCGGTGGAGGCCACCATCACGTCTTGCGCGGTAATGGAATCGACTCCGGCGGAAGCGAGGGCGGACGCGGTGATTTTGGCCATGGCTTCGGCGTCGCGCATGCCCTGGCGTCCGGTGCAGGCGTTGGCATTGCCGGAATTGACCACCACGGCGCGGGCCAGGCCGCGTTTGGTCCGGCTGACGCATATTTTCACGGGGGCCGCGCAAATCTGGTTGGTGGTGAAGTCGCCCGCCACAGTGGCGGGCCGGTCTGAAACGATCAGGGCCAAATCGCGTTTCTGCCCTTTGTTTGAGCCTTTGCCCGTGCCGAGCCGTTTGATGTCGCAAAAGACGCCTGCGGCCTTGAAACCGGTCGCGGCCGTCACTGACCCTTCAATGGATTTAAACGGAAAATGTTTCACAAATAGCACGTCAAAAAAGTAAAAAAACAGTTAATTGTCAATCTTGGAAAACGATTTCATCCCGGCGTTTTTGCCCTGACTTTAATCGTCGCCCCCGCTTGTGTTATCATTAACTTTCCGGCGGTGTTTGCCAAGCAACATTAAACCGTCTAATTCGTCCCCCGCCGTGGATTTCGCTCGTAAATTCCGGGGTAAAATGTAAATTGCAGCCTTTCGGGCGATTGGCGCAGTGGTAGCGCAGCAGCTTTACACGCTGTGGGTCGGGGGTTCGAATCCCTCATCGCCCATTCCCCAATCCGGCGCGCGGCTTTATTTCTCCATGGTCACGTCGCCGCCGATAATCCGTTCGAGGTGCCCGTGCGGGCCGCGCAGCAGCAACGCTCCGTCCGCGTCCAGCGCCTCGGCCATCCCGCGAATCACCCGTTCGCCCACCCGGACGTTGATGCGCGCGCCCAATGTGCTGCACCGTTCCTGCCATTCCTCGGCCACATCGTCAAATTGCCCCAGTTGGATGCGTTGGTAGTCCCGATCCAGTTCGCGCAGGACATGCACGGCCAGCGCGGCGCGATCCACCATTGCCCCGCTTTCAATTCGCAGCGAAGTCGCGATTTTGCGCAAATCCGCCGGGAATTCATCCGCCCCCAGATTGACGTCGATGCCGATTCCCAGGATGACTTCCTGCAAGTGATCCAGTTCCGCGCTCATTTCGGTCAGAATCCCGGCCACTTTTTTGCCGTGGATCAAAATGTCGTTGGGCCATTTGATTTCCGGCACGATTCCGGTTTGCAAGGTGACGGCCCGGGCCATGGCGGTGGCCGAGGCGATGGTCAATTGCGTGGCCGCCTGGGGCGACATGTTCGGGCGCAACAGCGCGGACATCCAAAGGCCTTTTCGCGGCGGCGAAATCCATTCCCGCCCCATCCGGCCCCGTCCCTTGGTTTGCGCTTCCGCAAAAATCACCATTCCTTCTTTGACGCCGCTCCGCGCCATGCGCGACATCACGTCGTTGGTGGAAGTGGTTTCCTCGAAGACCTGAATTTCCCGGCCAATCACGCGCACTTTTCCCAGCCGGGAATACAAGTCGTCGGCGTGCAGGACATCGGGCACGCTCAACAGGCGGTAGCCCAGATGCGGACTGGCTTCGATGTCGTAGCCGATGGCGCGGAGCGATTCGATGCGCGCCCAGATGGCGGCGCGGCTGATGCCGAGCGTGCGCGAGAGTTCCCCGCCGGAAACGCCTCCCGGCGCGGCCCGCAAGGCGGATAGTATATGGGCGTCAACTGTGATTTCGGGCGATGTCATGATTCAAAATCCAATGCAATATCCACCGCCGGCGCCGAATGGGTCAGCGCGCCCACCGAGATAAAATCAACCCCGGTTTCCGCGATGGCGCGGACGGTGGCGAGATTGACCCCGCCGCTGGCCTCGGTTTTGGCCCGTCCGCCGATCTGGCGCACGGCGGCGCGCATGTTTTCGTCCGACATGTTGTCAAGCAAAATAAAATCGGCCCCGGCGGCGCAGGCTTGCGCGGCTTGTTCGAGCGTGTCCGCCTCCACTTCCACGGCCAGTTTGGGGAATCCGGCCCTGGCCCGTTGCACCGCCGCCGCGACGGCGTTGGGCCGCTCGTGGCGCAATGCGGCCAGATGATTGTCCTTGATTAAAATCCAGTCAAACAACCCCATGCGATGATTGGCTCCGCCCCCGCATTGCACCGCGTGTTTTTCCAGGAGACGCCAGCCGGGGGTTGTTTTGCGGGTGTCAAGTATTTGCACGCCGGTTCCGGCCACGGCCGCAACGTAACGGGCGGTCAAAGTGGCCACGCCGGATAAACGCTGCATGAAATTCAGCGCCACCCTTTCGCCGGTGAGAATGGCGCGGGCCGGTCCGCGGATGGTCAACAGCGCCTCTCCCCTTGCCGCGCGCCGTCCGTCCTGGGTGGGGGAAGTCAGGACCAGTTTGTCCGACAACTCCCTGAAAACAGCTTCCGCCAGCGGCAGCCCGCAAACCACCAAAGGTTCCCGCGCCACCATGACCGCGCCGGCCACGGCGTCAGCCGGGACGGTGGCAAGGGTCGTGGCGTCGCCCGGTCCGACGTCTTCGGCCAGGGCGGCCCGGATCATGTGCAAATCAAAAATCAAAGCGCAACAAACGTTGTGGGTTTGCAGTTGCTTCGCAAGCGCAAAATGAATCACCTGGCGCCGGGACTCGCCGCAATGACGGTGAATTTATCCGCAGCTTTGTCTTTGACCAGTTTAAGGCCATGTTCATCAAGCAATCGGGCGAGCGCCTGATCTGCGCTGATGTTTGTCCACGCAAATGTCACGGTGGGTTCGTGATTCGCATTTCCATGCCAGTTTTTTGGCGAGGCGAACAACTTTGGATCAACGCTGACTTTAATGCCCGCCAGCCGGGCCAGAGCTTGAATCACATCGGTGATGGGAACATCGTCCATCCGAATCGTCGCCAGTTTTTCGGTTGACTCGCCGTTCGCCGTGGCCGGCACACCGATGAGGTCGATCAGGAGTTTGCCGGTGTGGTCGATGCAGGCGGAATAGTTGTCCCGGATTTCCTGGCGCATCACGTCCGCTTTTTCGTTCTCGTTGATTCCGTCGTAGTAATTTACCAGACAATAGCGGGCATAGGCTCCCACTTGGACTCCGTCGCCGTAGTAGCAATCGTTGAATTTCTGTATGCAATCCCGCAAATATTTCTCGGATTCCTGGCCGGAGGTGTTTTGCGCCAGGTAAAGAAGCGCGCAGCCGGTCCGGTTGGCGTCGGGAAACTTCTCGATCATTTGTTTCAAATTCTCAACACATTCCGGGGAACCCCATTTTTTGCCCGCCGCCAAATACATCCTCTCCGCTTCCGCCAATTGCTCCTGGGTGTGGGTTTTCTGGTCCAGTTTGCGGCGTTGGTCGAATTTTTCAAACAGGGCAAGCTGTCTTTCTTTCGGCAGCGATAATTTTTCCATCTCGCCCACCTTCTTTTCCAGGACCGTTACTCTTGCTTTCAACTCTTTCACTTCCCGGGCATCTTTCTCCCCGGTCGTGTTGCATCCGGTTGAAATCAGGGTTATCGCCAGCCCAAAACAGAACATTCCGAAAACCGGCGACTGTGAAAAAACGGGCAGCAGTTTCATAGTTATTTCCTTTCCAAGGAGTTGTAGCGGAATTCGTGGGCGATTCTGGGGGAATTCCGGGTTTTTGCAAGTTATTTCAGGCGGTTCTCCCGACGGCGGATTGCTGTTACCAATGGCGCGGAGATTGCGTCTTACTGGAGAGAACATGTATCATAGTCCGCGATTCGTCCCGACAGCAGCGTATTGCAACATATTGTTTAAATGAAAAAAAAGCAGCCAGGTTTCGTTTCTTCCCACTCCGCCTTAAAAATCAACCGGCGTCATTTTCTGGGCGCCGCCGCCGCTTTGGCGTTGCCCGCTTTCATTCCAGCCCGGGTTCTGGGCTTGGGTGATACGCCCGCCCCTTCCAATCGCATCAATCTGGGCGTAATCGGTTGCGGCAGGATGGGGACAAGTAATATCGAGGCTTTTTTGGGCTTGGCTGATTGCCGGATTGTCGCCGCCTGCGATGTGGACAAAAACCATCTAAACGCCACGGTCCGGACCATCAATACCAAATACAACAGCAACGACTGCAAAGCGTACCATGATTTCCGCGAACTGATGGCGCGCAAGGACATTGACGCCGTCATGCTGGCTTTGCCCGATCATTGGCACGAATTGATGGCGGTGGAAGCGGCCCGCCAAAAGAAGGATATTTACGGCGAGAAACCCCTGGCCCACACCGTCGCCGAGCAGCAAGCCATCGTCAAGGCCGTGGCTGCCAACGGACGCATCTGGCAAACCGGTTCGTGGCAGCGCTCGGTCGCCAATTTCCACAAAGCGGCCGAAATCGTCCGCAACGGCCTCATCGGCACCATCAAGCGCGTCGAAGTCGGCCTGCCCCGGGATTACAACGGCGCGGAGAAAAGGCGCCAGAACGAAATGAAGCCAGTGCCTGCGCCGCCGGAATTGGATTATGATTTATGGTTGGGACCGTCGCGGCTGATGCCCTATGTTCCGGCGCGGATGCATCGCGATTGGCGCTGGAATTACAATACCGGCGGCGGCCAGTTGATGGATTGGATCGGGCACCATTGCGATATTGCGCATTGGGGATGCGATTTTGACAACTCCGGCCCGTCCGAAGTCCAGGGCAACGGGGTCTTTCCCCCGAAAGGCGGAGTCTGGGATGCGGCCAAGACCTACCGGATTGAACTCAAATACCCCCGAGGCATTGAAATGACCATTGGCGGCGGCCAACCCGATATTAAGAGCGGCGTGAAATGGATCGGCACCGGCGGCTGGGTGCGGGTGGAACGTGGAATATTCGAGTCGTCCAACGAGGATTGGTCGGATTGGAAGCGGGTGCCGGAGGAATTGCGCAAGGTAAAACTGTACGAGTCCAGCGAACATCATCGCAATTTCCTGGATTGCGTCAAATCGCGCAAGCCGACCATCACCCCGGCTGAAACGGCCCATCATTCCGCCATTCCCGGTCACTTGGGATTGATCTCGATGCTTTTGGGCGGTCGCAAGCTCAAGTGGGACGTCGCGACTGAACAAATTCTGGGCGACGATCAGGCCAGCAAGATGCTGACCCGGCCGTTCCGCGCCCCGTGGCATCTGGCGTGATCCAGCTCCCGAAAAGCGGACATTAATTGGGAGGCCGGCAATGCTTTATCCCCTCCCGTTCGATGGAACGGGCAGGGGAGAGGGTCTTCGCAGTTTACCCCATCCGTCCTATTTGTCCTTTTTTAGGGCGTCGTCCCATTTTATGCCAGGACGGCCTGATATTTGCTATTTTTCGGATGGCGCAAAGTTGAGAAATGTTCAGTCGTTTTTCAAGTTGTTGAATATCAGCATAAACCAGCACCGATAAGTTACGTTTAAAAATGATCGCGATCCGAGCCGTACTACTGTGGGTTTTTTTAGGATTGATTCCGCTATGGGCGGCGGGACGGCCGTTGGTTTCGGGACATGTTCCGGCGGTTGTTAAACAGCTCAGGCCAACCGGCAATCTGCCGGCGGAGACGCGGCTGAATCTGTCCATTGGATTGTCTCTGCGGAATACGGAGCGGTTGGGGCAATTGGTGCGGAATCTGTACAATCCGGCCTATTCAGGATATCACCGTTATCTGACCCCGGGGGAATTCACGTCGCAATTTGGGCCTACCGAAGAACAGTACCGGGCGGTGCTGGATTTTGCGCGCCGCAACGGGTTGACGGTCACGCGGACGCACCCGAACCGGATGCTGGTGGATGCTCAGGCAAAGGCGGCGGATGCGGAAAAAGCTTTTGGCGTGCATTTGCGGAAATTTCAACGGCCGGAGGGGGGTGGCGAATTTTTTGCTCCGGACACCGAGCCTTCGGTGGAGGGGGATGCGGTGATTTTGGATGTGAGCGGATTGAGTGATTACCGTCTGCCGCAACCCTTGATCCGGGAGCGCGCGGCGGCGGGGCAACCGGCCAGTGTCCATCCGAACACGCCCGTGGCGACGACGGGGGCTTATATGGGCGGCGATTTTCGGGCGGCTTACGCGCCGGGCGTTCCCCTAAACGGGGCGGGACAAACCATCGGACTGGTGGAGTTTGATGGTTATTATGCGGCGGATATTGCCAGTTACGAAAGCAAGACCGGATTGGCGCCGGTTCCCTTGCAGACGGTGTTGCTGGATGGTTATAACGGCGTTCCCGCCTACTCCGGCGGCAACGCGGAAGTGTCGTTGGATATTGAAATGGTGATTTCGATGGCGCCGGCCTTGTCGAATGTCATGGTGTATGAAGCGGGGCCGAGCGGCACCCCCAACGACGTTCTCAATCGCATGGCGACGGACAATCAAGCCAAACAACTGGCGTGTTGCTGGACTTGGAGCGGGGGGCCGTCCGCGACCTGCGATCAGATTTTTCAGGAGATGGCTTTGCAGGGGCAGTCGTTTTGTTGCGCCTCAGGAGATGGCGACGCCTATGTCACCGGCACGTTGGATCGTTCCTCATCAGACAACGCCCCGTGCGACAGCCCGTACGTGACGAGCGTGGGAGGGACGACATTGACGACGAGCGGGTCGGGCGGGCCGCGGGTTTCGGAGACGGTGTGGAATTGGGGCGGGACAGCCGGGAGCGGGGGAGGAGTGAGCAGTTATTACGCGATGCCCTCGTGGCAGCAAGGCGTCAGCATGTCGGCCAACGGCGGGTCGTCCGCCATGCGGAATATTCCAGACGTCGCCATGACCGGGGATAATATCTATATCATCTACGGCAATGGCGACTCGGCAACTGCCGGCGGGACAAGCTGCGCGGCGCCGTTATGGGCGTCGTTCATTGCCCTGGCCAACCAGCAGGCGGCCGATTGCGGGTTGCCGCCGGTCGGTTTTGTCAATCCGGCCATTTATGCCATCGGCAAAGCGGGCAATTCCAATTCCGCCTTCAACAACATCACGACGGGCAACAATACCAACGGCGCGAGTCCCAACGCCTTTTACGCCACGCCCGGTTACAATCTTTGCACGGGGTGGGGAACGCCCAACGGATCGAATCTGATCAACGCCCTGACCGTGAATTTGCAATTGGCGCAGAACGGCGGTTTTGAAACCGGGACCCTGGCCAATTGGACGCAATCGGGAAGCGCCAGCTCCGTGTCCGCGTCGGCGGCCTGCGTTCATTCCGGCAATTACGGCGCGCAATTGGGGATGTCCGGCACGGCCGGGTCGCTCTCGCAGACATTGCCCACTGTGGCGGGGGGAAGTTACATCCTGTCGCTTTGGCTGGCCAACCCCGCCGGGGGAACCCCGAATCAATTTGGGGTTGCCTGGAACGGGACGAACCTTTTCAACCAGACCAATCTTTCAATTTTGGGCTGGACGAATCTGCAATTCATCGTGCGCGCCACGTCGGCGGCGACTGGCGTGCAAATGAGCTTTTGCAATGCGTCCGGCTATTTCGGGCTGGACGACGTCAGCGTCACGCCTTTTACCGCGCCGGCGGTGCAGTCGCTGGCCAAAGTGAGTAATGCGGTGCAACTCTCGTTAAACACCACGCCGGGTTTGACCTACCAGTTGCAATATGTGACGAATCTTGCCCAGACAAATTGGATCAACCTGGGCCAGCCGTTTACGGCCATCGACTCCGTTGCGTCGTTTTCCGACATGAACGCGACCGACCCCGGGCGGTTTTACCGGATCATGGTTTACCCGTGAGCGGCGCGGGCGCGGATTGAATTTTTCGTTTTTCAGGGTAATAGTATTAGCAGTACTAGTACTATATGGATAAAGATGAGTTTGGTATTTCCAGGGGAAAACCCGTCCGCCGCCGCCAGCCATTGCCTCGTTCCTTCAAGGATTTGACTCCGTGCAAACACTTCAATCCGCGGACATTTTTTTACGAATTGGTTTGGAAGGCGCTCCTGACCCCGCGCACCGGGGAGCGCATGCGTCCGAAATTTCCCAAACTGACCCACGGCCAGGTGGCGTTGACGTGGATCGGCCATTCGTCGTTTCTGGCCCAGTTCACGGATTTGAACGTGATGATCGACCCGAATTTTGCCAACTGGCTGTTCTTGTTGAAACGGATTCGGCGCACCGGAATGAAACTGCGAGACCTGCCGCATATAGATCTTATTTTGTTAACGCACGCGCACTTTGATCATTTCCACCGGCCGACCTTGCGGCGGCTGCACGCGAAAATCGGCATCATGCCGTGGGGCATGAGGGACCTGGCGGCGAACCTGGGATTCGAACGCATCATAGAGCTGCAATGGTGGGAGAGCTTTGTGCATAAGGATTGGAAAGTGACGTTGGTGCCGTCGCAACACTGGGGCGCGCGCGTGTTGCGGGACAATCAGCGGGGTTACGGCGGTTTTCTGATCGAGCACCAGGGGCGGAGTTTATATCATGCCGGCGACAGCGCGTATTTTCCCGGATTCAAACAGATCGGCAAACTACATTCGCCTGAAATCGCGATGCTGCCCATCGGCGCATATTTTCCCGATTCGTTCCGGAAAGTCCACATGGGGCCGGACGAAGCGGTGAAGGCGTTTGTGGACTTGAGATCAAAATGGTTTGTGCCGATGCATTACGGAACCTTTAAATTATCGTTCGAAGATATTAACGAACCATTGCGCTGGCTCAAAGAATTGGTGGGCGCGCAAGGGTTGAATCGGAATTTGAAAGTCCTGCACGAAGGGCAGCCCATCGTTTTTTAAAATTTCAAAACCACAACCGGCTGCGGTGATGGGCCAATCAATACCTTATAGTGTGGATTTGGACCTTAAAACGGCCGGGAAACGTTTTTTTTGCCCAAGATTTCGTATAAATCATACTAATGCAACATGCTGGAATTAAAGACGTTGAGTTTTTTACGCCCCATAATGGTGCAAATAATCAAAAAAACTTGTTGTCAAATCGGCGGGGTTTTCCTATTGTCCGCATTAATGCACCGTTTTTGGTGTGAGGTGTGAATTGATTCCACCCAATGGAACGCATAAAAACGTAGAGAAAAGTAATCTAAACAAACGCAAACTAGGAGGAACATGAAGATGAATAAATGGACTATAGGTTTGGCAGCCGTTGGGCTGGTCAGCCTCGCGCCCGCAGTTATGGCACAGACCGCAGCACAGCAGGGGACTCCTTTGCTGACGTCGTTGTCGGCCACCACCATCAGTGGTTACGTTGACACCTCGGCTGTGTGGAATCCCGGCACAGGCAATGCGAATCCCGCACCCTATGCTTTCAACGCCGGCAAACAAGACGGTTTCAATCTTGACGCCGTTGACATCAAGTTGTCCAAGCCTTTGGAAGAGGGCAAATGGTCCGCTGGTTATGTTGCCGAATTGAACTATGGTCCTGATGCGACCAACATTGACGGCGGCTCTCAGCCCATCCGTCAGGCCTATGTTGACTTGGAAGTCCCGGTTGGCAATGGCATCGAACTCAAAATGGGCCGGTTTGACAATATTCTCGGCTATGAGACCAGCGACTCGATGAACGATCCTAACTGGACCCGTTCTTATGGCTATACTTTTGAGCCTACCGAGCACACCGGCGTGTTGGCGTCCTATAAATTCGCTGACTGGATCGGTTTGCAAGCTGGCGTGGCCAATACCTTGACCACCTTGCCTGTGAATTCCCGTCAGGTTTTGAACACCTCCACCCCCAACGAAGGCAAGAAAGCCATCGTCAGCTTGCTGACCTTGACTGCTCCTGATAGCTGGGGCTTCCTGAAGGGTTCTGCGCTCTACGGCGGATTCGACATCGGCCAAGGCGTCGGCCCGAGCACAGAAGAGTGGTATGTTGGCACGACCATCAATACCCCCGTCAAGGACTTGACCCTCGGTGCATCTTGGGATTCCATCCAGGACGCAGTGGGCATGATTCCTGATGCTGCTGATCCCGGCGCATTCGCTGCTGGAGACGCTGGCTACTTCCAATCCATCGCCGGTTATGCTTCCTACAAGCTGACCGACAAAGCGACCCTCAATGGCCGCTTTGAATATGCCAGTGGCAATGCCTTGAACAACCTCGAGTACTATGAAAATGGCGGCTCGTTGAACAAGGTCATCGCTGTCACCGGCACATTCCAATATGACCTGTGGGCGAACGTGATCAGCCGGCTTGAAGTCCGTTGGGACAAAAACGCCGGCAGTGGCACCGCTTTCGGCGGAACCGACAATGGCGCACCCTCGAAAAACCAAGAAGTGTTGATCGCGGCGAACGTCATCTACAAGTTCTAAGCTGATTAGAATTATTCAAACCCCTTCCGGGCAACCGGGAGGGGTTTTTTTATTTGACGATGATTCTCCCCTGATTTTTCGTTGCATTGCGGGCGGATTGGCTTATTGATTTACGGATGAACTCAGTCCGATCCTTATTTTTTGGCGCCGCGCTGGCGGCGTTGCTCGTCCCCAATCTTTCCGCGACGAAAATTCCCGCCCGCTGTGATGTGGGCGGT
The DNA here is from genome assembly GCA_964558455.1 of uncultured Verrucomicrobiota bacterium. GTDB lineage: Bacteria > Verrucomicrobiota > Verrucomicrobiia > Limisphaerales > Palsa-1400 > DASRLE01. The sequence goes on from CAZLEE010000057.1 coordinate 12,394, forward strand.
TTTGCCGTGGGATGCCAGGCTTACACCTTCAAGGATTTCACCACCTTTGAGGCGATTGACATGACGGCGGAAGCCGGGGGCAAAGTGATAGAATTATTTCCCGGCCAGCGTTTGAGCGCGGATCGTCCGGGCGTCAAACTGAGTCATGACATGTCCGCCGCCGATCTGACCGCGCTCAAGAAGAAGCTGGCGCAAAGCCATATTCGCGCAGTCAACTATGGAGTGGTGGGCGCAAACTCCGCCCAGGAGTGGCGCAGGATTTTTGAATTCGCCAAGGCCCTGCAACTTTACGGCGTCACCACCGAATCAGTCGATCAGCTCGACACCATTGAAAAGCTGGTCAAGGAATTCGACATCAAGGTTGGCATTCACGATCATCCCCGGCAACCGGACAATCCGGGTTACCGGGTCTGGGATCCCAAGTATGTGCTTTCGGTGGTGCAGGATCGCGACCCGCGCATCGGCGCGTGCGCGGACACGGGGCATTGGCAGACGTCCGGTCTGGACCCGTTGGAATGTGTGAAAATTCTGAAAGGCCGCATCATGAGTTGTCATCTCAAGGATCATGATAAAGCCGGCACGGGGGCGCATTGTGTTCCCTTTGGCACCGGTGTTGGTGAAGTGAAAGAAATTCTCGATGAGCTGAAAGCCCAGCATTTCGACGGCAACATTTCCATCGAATACGAGTACAACTTTGGTCATTCGTTGCCCGAAGTGCGGCAATGCGTAGATTTCATGCGCAATTACGGCGGGGGCAAATAGGGCGGAGCCTCAGTGGCGATGGTGTTCCAAGGCGTAGGAGAGGATGCCCAGAACGGCCAATAAAAAGAAGGCGGTCAGGGCGATGAAGCGGTTTCGCGCCACCCGTTTTTCGTAACGCAAGGGCCGCAGGCCCTGGATGCTGCCGGAGGCGAGATAATTGACCAGTTTGGGGTTGGCCACCGGGGGGGCTTGAAATTGTTTTTTGATCCGGTCCAACAGACTTAGCAGATCGTATTTCCTCACGCCCAATTCATTGAAATGCCCGGGGTTGGGAGGGTTTTCCGCGGGCGCTTTCAGTTGATTCCGGTCCACTCTCTCGAATATCGGCTCGGTGCTTTGGTGGCTTGGGACGCCCGGCTGGGGCGGTTGGATGTTTTCCCGATGCTCGAGACTGGGACGGACGCGCGAGGGGCTGGGACGAAGCTCGCGATCAAGCTTTTTTATCTTCGACTCAAGCGCCGCGATCCTGGAATTTAATTCTCGCGACCGGTCTGAGATAAGGTCAGGATTTTTGGTAAACAATCCCATGCCGCCGGTTCAGTGCCGCAACAGCAACACCAGGAAAATGGCCAGGCCCAGCAAAACCAGTGGCCAGGTGAAAGCCATCCCGATTTTGCAGAGTTGGGCAAAATCCGGCGTTGCCAGAAGGGACGCGCCCGTTTTGGCGTTCGATTCGGGCAAACCCGCCCCTTCGCTGGTCAGGACGGGAAATTTGAGACGGGCCGCGTTCCACTCCATGCGGGCGTTTTCGATCACGGTGGCGGCGCGGGTCAGCTCGACGTTGAAATTTTCCTTGAGCCAGGCATTTTCGTCGATGCCCTGGACTTTGGCGGCGGCTTCGCGAAATTCAATCAAGGTGCGGGACATTTGCTCGGCATCGCGCCGCGACGACAGTTCCGACTCCTCCAGCAATCCAATGCCGCGGGTCAGGTATTGCAGCATTTCCTGGCGGCCGGTATGAAATTCCATCTGGCGACGGCGAAGGTCTTCCAGACCCGCCCGTTCGCGTTCCAATTCCTCTTGCGCCCGTTTCAGTTCAGCCAGCTTGATCTGCTTTTCGCTGACCTGCGCCTCCAGCTCTTCGCGGGTGGGCGGGCGGTTTAATTTGCCGGGAGCAGCAACGGGGTAACCGCTTTGTTGGGCGGATTGAAAATCGCTATCAACGAACTCTCCAGCTTCATGATGCGCAGCCATGAACGCTACGGTAATACTCCGCATCTGTTCTGTAAAGAGCGCGTTTGAAATCCGTTTTTGGTGCGGCCGCGCCGCCGTCCGGGATTGCTCTTGCCACGATTGCGCGGGGCATCTTAGCATCACAATGTGTGCGACCAACATTGCCCGTCTCTCTCCCGTGAAAAACTACATACTTGACACCAATGTCCTGCTGCATGATCCCAACTCGCTGTTTGCCTTCAAGGACAACAACATCCTGATTCCCATTGAAGTTCTGGAGGAAATAGACCGGTTTAAGAGGGAATCGTCCGAATTGGGCCAGAACGCCCGCTCCGTCTCCCGCACCCTGGATTCCCTGCGCGGCAAGGGGCATTTGAACAAGGGGGTCGGACTGGACAACGGCGGAATCCTGCGCATCGTTTTCCAGGAGGTGGGGGGGGCGCCGCTGCCCTTCGGGAATAACTCGGTGGACAACCGCATTATCCGGCAGGCGATGGCCATCCAGCAAGCCGAGCCGAAAAACCGCGCCATCCTCGTCACCAAAGACATCAACCTGCGCATCAAGGCGGACAGCCTCGGTTTGCCGGCGGAGGATTATGAGTCGGATCGCGTTCTTTTGACCGACCTCTACACGGGCATGTTTGATTTGACGATTCCGGCCGAAAAAATGTCGCAGTTCCGGATGGAAAACGAGCTGGAACTGGCCGGGCGCGGCAAATATTTTCCGAACGAGTATTGCACCCTGACGGAGGAATCCAATCCCAAGCGGACGGCGCTGACCAAGGTGGATGCGACCGGCACAAAACTGGTGCCGATACTGGATTGCCGCGACGGGGTTTGGGGCATCAAGCCGCGCAACCGCGAGCAACATTACGCCTTTGACGCCTTGCTGGATGACCGGGTGAAACTGGTCACGCTCATGGGCAAGGCCGGCACGGGAAAGACATTGCTGGCCATGGCGGCGGGTTTGAAGCGCACCGTGCTGGACCGCGAATTCCGGCGTCTGGTGGTGGCGCGTCCCACTGTGTCCATGGGCCGCGAAATCGGCTTTCTGCCGGGGTCGTTGGAGGAAAAATTAAATCCCTGGATGCAGCCCATCCACGACGCGCTGGAATTGTTGAGCGATTTGAACATGGGTTCCGATCATCGGCGGAGTTCCGATCTGATGCGTTCCGGGATAATCGTGGTGGAAGCCTTGAGCTACATCCGGGGCCGGAGCATCGCGCATCAGTTCATGGTGATTGACGAATCGCAGAACCTGACGCCGCTGGAGGTCAAAACCATCATCACACGGGTGGGCACGGGGACGAAAATCATCTTTACAGGTGATCCTTACCAGATTGACAACCCGTATGTGGATTCTTCCTCCAACGGTTTCAATTACATCGTGAGCAAATTCCGCGAACAGCCGATTGCGGCGCATATTGAGCTGCAAAAGGGCGAGCGATCCGAACTGGCGGAACTGGCGGCGAATATCCTGTAAGCCGAAAGGGGAATCCGGTCGCGCCACTGCGCAGACCGGGTTCGCGCCGGGGCTTTCTAGCGCCGCTTGGCCGGGCCGAAAAAGTAGCCGCCGCGCACCCTGGCGCCGCGCACTTTGCCGGGGAAGGATGTTTTGGCCCCGGGTTTGCTCTCTTCAAAAAGAGCGGTGTACTGGTAGGTGAAATTCTCCAGTTTGACGCGCGGCACCTTTCTGTCGATAAACCGCTCGATGGCGTAAACATGGGGGGCATCCGCCGCCACCATCAACGTCATGGCGTCGCCCGTGTGCTCGGCGCGACCGGTGCGGCCGATGCGGTGAATGTAATCCTCGGGATGCTGCGGCACGTCGTAATTGATGACATGGCTGACATCGGCGATGTCCAGACCGCGGGAGGCAATGTCCGTGGCCACCAGAATTCCGTAGTGTCCGTCGCGGAAACCATTAAGGGCTTCTTCCCGTTCTTTTTGGCTGCGATTGGAATGGATGACGGCGACGGAATGGCGCTTGCGTTTGAGCAGGCCGGCAACGCGGTCGGCCCCGTGTTTGGTGCGGCAGAAAACAATGACTGAATCGTATTTGGTGCGTCCCAGCAGTTCGGCCAGCAAATCGGCTTTTTGCGATTCGGCAACGGGATAAATGACGTGTTCCACCGTTTCGGCGGGACTGCGACGAATGCCGACTTCCACCGTTTGCGGATTCCGCATCGTCCACTGGATGAGGGAGGCGATTTCGATGGGAATGGTGGCGGAGAAAAGGGAGGTGTGCCGTTCCTTGGGGCATTTCTCGACGATGCGGCGGACATCGGGGAGGAATCCCATGTCCAACATTCGATCCGCCTCATCCAAAACCAGATATTTAACGTGATCCAGCACGCAGGTGCGCCGTTCCATGTGGTCGAGCAGGCGTCCCGGAGTGGCGATGATGATGTCCGCACCCTTGGCCAAGTCATCCAATTGTTTGCCGTAGCCAACGCCGCCATACAGCACCGCAGTGCGGAGATTGGTGGCGCGGGCGAAGTCGTGAAAGGCCACTTCCACTTGCGCGGCCAGTTCCCGGGTCGGCTCGAGGATGAGGGCGCGGGGCTTGGGTTCGTGCAGGCCGAGTTTCGACAACATGGGCAAAGCGAAGGCGGCAGTTTTTCCGGTGCCGGTTTGTGCGCTTCCAATAACATCGGTCCCGGCCATGATCAAAGGAATGGCGCGTACTTGAATGGCCGTCGGCTTGACGTAGCCCATGGCTTTAACCCCTTCCAAAACCTGAGGGGAAAGCCCGAATTTAGTAAATGACATAATCGACCTCTAAGGTCAGCCCGCCGACCCTCTTATGCAAGCTTGATTAACGGCTGCGCCTCAAGGCGTCGTCATGGTCGCGCTGGCCGCAGGAGGCGGTTCGGACGGCCCGGCTGCAGGAGGGGGCGTCGGTTCGGTCGGATTCACCGCTGCGGCCGCCTCTTCAGGAGAGACAACAGGAGCATCTGCGACCGGGGACGCTGTTTCCACAGACGGAGCTGCGGCTTCCGCGGCCGGAGCCGGGGTTTCCGCAGTTGGAGCAGGAGTTTCGCCGGGGAGGGCGGCAGGCGCCGCTTTCTTCTCGGGTTTGGGCGGCTTGGGCAGAGGCCGTTTGGCGGTCTCAAGAATGCCGTTGGCAAATTCGATGACGTGGCCTTGATGGATGAGCCAGTGCAAATCGCCGGCCAGGGCCGCTTGTTCCGGGGAAGCCTCAGGCGCCAGAGCCGGGACGGGGGCGGCGGCGGCATCCGCCGGGGCAGCGGACACGGGAACAGCCGTGGCCGTGGCAGCCACCATAGGCGCGGGCGCGGAAGGCGCAGGCGTCGGGGCCAGAATCTCGAAAAGTTTACGCCGGGTGGTTTTCGGGTGCTGATTGACGAAATCTACAATACACTTGACACCTTCGGAAACGGGCGTTGCCTCCAAGTCCAGGAAATGGGGGCGGGCCACGGAAACGTGGGTCACGGTGCGGTTGACCTTGAAAAATTGCAGGCCATGACCGGCGAACTGCTGGCTCAGGGTGGTGGCGACCTTCAAGGGGAAACGGCGCTGGTCATCCCAAGTGAAGCGCAACAGGCGTTGCAATTCCGGCGAACGCAACTGTTTGGCGGCGGGGCCGCTGAGGGTGTACGTTTCGACCGGCTTGATGATGTTGGCGGCGTGAACCTGGCGGAAATGCTTCTCCACGTCTTCGCGGCTGGCGAGCTTGAGCGCCTCGGGCACGTTCAGGCAGTTGTATTCGGTCTTGAAACTTTGATCTTCAATCCACTTTTTGACCACGGCCTCGTCCTTGACGATTTTGACCCGGGCCTTGAAGGCTTCAAAAGGCATGCGGGAGAAGCGTTCGGCATGGAGTTTGCGCAGTTGATTTTGGTAGTCGTGATGGTTGGGCGGTCCGAGAATGGCGCCGCTCATCCCGCATTGCGCGACGAACGTGTAAGTGCCCTTGGGCGGATCGGTGGGCGTGCGTTCAGCCTTGTAAAACGTGCCGAAATGCTTGCCTAAAACATGACCGACGGCCTCGTCTTCGGAAAGCCAGAGGGTGTCGTCCAAGGCGCAAAGAAAGAGCGGCTGGGCGGGCGTGCCGTCGGGCTTTTTGATTATGTCAAAACGGATTTGCTGCCGCTCCGGCTTCTGCAAAATCAGGAAGGCGATGTCAAAAAGCGGATAAGCGCGGCCGGTGACGCGGATTTGCCGGGCGAGGGATTCGATGCCCTTTTCGTCGGGCACAATGGTCACATTCAGTTGGGGGAGAGGGGCTGGGGCTTCCCGTTGGACTGGGGGGGCATCATGGCGTTCGCGCGGGCCGCCCTGAAACGGGCGTGATCCGCCGGGCCGGGGTCCGCCCGATCGGTCGGAGCGTCCGCCGCCCTGGGGTCTTCCACCCGACTGGCCGAAATCACGGCGCGGAGGGCGTCGCCCGCCGGAACGATCTCCATGTTCGCGAGGAGGACGGTCGTCTCCGGCATAGCCGGCGTACTTGTTGACGGACGGCGAGCCTTGAGCCCAAGCGGGCAAAAAAAGCTTCTCAAGATCGAATTCAGAGTCTGGCGATGTGTTGCTCATCTAATACGCACGGATATGGTGTAATTTTTTATGCCGCGCAAGGATGTAGGTTCTTGCTTCAGATTGCAAGCGCGCTCTTATTAGCCGGAATTTTCCAAGGGACAATGGTTCAAGGGCTGGCCGGGGCCTCATTCCGTCTTGAAAGCCAACGGTGCAGGCGGTGGTGCCGCCTTCCGGTCGCGCGATGATCAAGGAAGTATTCGAGAACGGCAAACCGTTTGCGGGGCAATAAAATGCGGGGCGCGGTCAGCGGGCGAAGATTTGGCGGATGACGTCTTCGATGGGGACTTCCTGGATGTCGATGTCGTTGACGGGGAGTTTGTCCAGGAGACGCTTGCAGACGGCGATGACGTGGTCGCGTTTGACTTTGAGCCGGATGCTGTTGGTGGTTTTTTCCAGTATTTCGCCGAATTGGAGGATGTCCACTTCGGGAAGACGGGTGCCGGTCAGCCAGGCGATGGTCACTATCTTGAAATCGGCAAAGCGGTCGATGATTTCGCTGAGCAGGCCGTCGAAAAATATTTTTCCGTGGTCGATGATGATGACGCGGCGGCAGAGTTCCTGAATGTCGGTCATGTAATGGCTGGTCAGGACGATGGTGGTTTTCCGGGCGGCGTTGTATTCGCGCAGGAATTCGCGGACGATTTTTTGCGAAACCACGTCCAGACCGATGGTGGGTTCATCGAGGAATAAAACTTTGGGCTGATGGAGGAGGGCGGCGATGAGTTCAAGTTTCATGCGTTCGCCCAGCGACAGCTCGCGCACCATGACGTTTAGTTTGTCTTTGACAGCGAGGAGTTCGGTGAGTTCGCCGACGGTCTGGTCGAATTTTTTCCGGGGGATGCCGTAAATTTTTCCGTTCAGCTCAAGGGATTCGCGGGCGGGGAGGTCCCACCAGAGTTGATTTTTTTGGCCGAGGAGCAGGGCGAATTGGCGGCGGTAGCCGTCATCGCGCTGCCAGGGAACGTAGCCGAGCACGCGGGCGGCGCCGGCGGTGGGATGGAGCAGTCCCGCCAGCATTTTCAGGGTGGTTGTCTTGCCGGCCCCGTTGGGGCCGAGGAAGCCGACCAGTTCGCCCTCTTCAATGGCAAAGCTGACTTGATCGACGGCAACGGTCTGCTCGTAGCGGCGGTGGAAAAGGCCACGCACCGCGCCGCCAAAACCAGGCTCTTTTTTATATGACCGGAAGGTCTTGGTCAGGCCGTGAACTTCGATCCATGACATTTTGCCCGGCGGTTATCGGAGCAGTTGCTTTTCGAGATACATGACGGACTGGCGGACGTGGGCATCGACTTCCATGCGATCCTTGACCAGACGGCAGGCGTAAAGGACGGTGCCGTGGTCGCGCCCGCCAAAGGCCTCGCCGATGGTGTTGAGCGAACTGTCCGTCATTTGACGGGAAAGAAACATGGCGACCTGCCGCGGAAAAGCGATGTTTTCGGGGCGCCGTTTGCTGGTCATGTCGGCCAGGCGGATGTCGAAATGTTCGGCAACTTTTTTCTGGATGAAGTCGATGTTGACGGTGTAGCGGCCCTCTTCGTGCAGGACTTCGCGCAACAGGCTTTCCACCACCTGCAACGTCACTTTTTTGCCGGTGAGCGAGGCGTAGGAGGCGACCCGGATGAGGGCGCCTTCGAGGCGGCGGATGTTGGTGCGGATGCGGTTGGCGAGGAAATTGATGATTTCGTCGGGCAACTCCACACCCATGGCTTTTTCTTTTTTGCGCAGGATGGCCATGCGCGTTTCGGCATCGGGGGGCTGCATCTCAGTGACCAGACCCCACTCGAAGCGGGAGACGAGGCGCTGTTCGAGATTCTGGATCTCGGCCGCAGGACGGTCGCATGTCAACACGATTTGTTTGCGGCTTTCGTGCAGGGCGTTGAAAGTGTGGAAGAACTCCTCCTGGATTCTTTCCTTGCCGGCCAGGAATTGAACGTCGTCGATGAGCAGGACATCGGCCTGGCGGTGTTTGCGGCGGAAACGCATCAACTGATTGTTTTGAATGGCGTCGATGTATTCGTTGGTGAATTTTTCCGAGGACAGATAAGTGATGCGCGCGCCTTTTTTGGTGTTGGCGATGTACTGGCCGATGGCGTGGAGGAGGTGGGTTTTGCCCAGACCGACACCGCCGTAAAGGAAAAGAGGGTTATAAGATTTGCCGGGGGCCTGCGAAACGGCCATGGCGGCGGCATGGGCATGGTTATTATTTTCGCCGACGACAAAGGACTCGAAAGTGTTTTTGGGGTTGAAGGCGATTTCGCCGCGGAGCGCGCCGTTGCGTTCAGCCGGTTCGGAGGCGGATTTGGTTTTGGCCTTGGGTTCGACGACCGTGACGGCGGCGGGGGGGGCGGCGAGAGTGGCGCCGTTGGGGTTGACGCGGAATTTGATCTTGAGATTCTGGCCTGAAGCCTGCCCCAACACGTCGCTGATCAATCCCAGGTAATTGTCCTTGAGCCAGACTTCACAGAAGTCATTGGCCACTTCGAGGATGAGAGTTTCATCTTCCAAGGCCACGGCCTTTATAGGCAGGAACCACAGATTGTAAATGTCCGTGTTTAACATCGTGCGCAGTAATTGTTGCGCCCCGGTCCAAATTTTGTCGGCGGATGATTGCATTTTGATTTATCGCCAAAACCCAAATTTTTAATATTTATTCACCGGCTTCATTAGGAAGCCTCAGCACCGCATTGCAACTGCAAAGGATATGCATCATGGCGGGTCGTTTTGCACTCAAAATCGAAGCGTCGGGGCGCAAGATTGATGTTCCCTCGTGGGGCGGGTGTAAGAAGCTTATTCTCACGGCCTTGCGTATGAAGCAAATTGTCAATCATTTTAATCTTGCGCGCCATCTTTGCAAGCAACCCGCTTGTCCCAGCAGCGGCGACTGTTTTAGACAAATACCGCCTGTCTGACTAGCACAACATATTAACTCTTATTCACGACTTATTCACAACGCATGAAATACCTTGAAATCAGGGGGTCTCGAATGGATTCAGTAACTCGCGCCGGCCCATTGCCATAATTTTGCTGTTGCGCCAAATCATCATAACAAAAAACACGTCCCCCCGCTCCCGCGCGCGGTGGCGAAGTCTGGATTAAATCGCCGCGTCGCCCGATTCCTCGGTGCGAATGCGAACGGCGGTTTCAATGTTGCTGACAAATACTTTGCCGTCGCCGATCTTGCCCGTGCGGGCGGCATGAACTATGGCGTCAACCGCCTGCTGTATCAAAGCATCAGGCAGGACGACCTCGATCTTGATTTTCGGAAGGAAATCGACCGTGTATTCACTGCCGCGGTA
>CAZLEE010000058.1:0-21982 GCA_964558455.1 uncultured Verrucomicrobiota bacterium
GCCGGTAGCCGGTAGCCGGTAGCCGGTAGCCGGTAGCCGGTAGCCGGTAGCCGGTGGGCGGTAGCCGGTGGAAGATAGAACTTCCGAAGCGGCAGAAGAGCTACCAGCTTAGCTGGCTGTTGGAACTTCCGAAACGGCAGAAGGCTGGCCCGCTTTGCGGGCTGGTAGCCGGTGGGCGGTGGCTGCGCTGACCTGGCGGCACAGGTTGTTGATTCGTTGTTCATGGTCTTAAATGTTCGTTAGACTACAACTACAACTAATATATTCATTCGTCAACAGATATTTTTTAAAATAAACACGGTTGAGGACCCCTTCCGCGTCTATTTTAGCAAGACAGATTGCGAGCAAATGCATGGGGAACCCAAATGTCGAAAAAACAAAAATAAGGGCGGACTGGAAAAATGACTTGCGAATCTGTGAAATGGGAGGAAAATCGCAAAAAGCCCAACGCCGGTCACGGGCAAGAAACCAAATTGGAAATATCAAACCGAATATGAAAGAACAGCTCCGATTTTACTATTACAGCAACTCTCTTGTGCGCCACTGCGTCAATTTTTTCACCCGGATATTGCGTCCGGAGGCGCGGCCACCCTGCGGACATTTGGTCACTTATCGGGAGGAAAATGTCAGCGGGCCATTGCAGCGGGATGAAGCCCTTTTTCTTCTGGGTCTTGTGAAAGTTATCCGGCCTCAAACAGTGGTGGAGTTCGGATTTCACTACGGCCATAGTTCTTTCAATTTTCTACAGGCCTTGGACCCGGATTCGCGCTTATATTCCTACGATATTGCCGACACAGCGGCGGAGATCGCGAAGCGCTGTTTTTGCGGACGGCGAAATTTTCATTTTTTCCACAAGTCCCAAGACGCATTTTTGCCCTCCGACGTTGAGGGACGTAAAATTGATCTCGTGTTAATTGACGCGGCGCATATCATTGATATCAACAAGAGAACGTTCACAGCCATACTGCCGGCTCTAGCACCCAATGCGATTATCTGTGTACATGACACAGGGACATGGTCGAAGAGCCGGATGGGACCCATCCAGCAAGAGGCTGCGAAGTGCCGGCCGGACGATTGGATCAGCCAAGATGAGTTTCAACACGTAAGGGATGAGCGTGAGTTTGTAAATTGGATCGTGAAGGATCACCCGTTTCACGCGGTTCATTTTCATAGTCTGCGTTGCATTCGCAACGGCATCACAATCCTGCAGAGAAACACCCCTTTAGTCACGCGAATGGCCTGACGGGTAGTGTCCTAATTTGATTTAGGGATTCCGGTCCAAAATCGCGCCTGTCTAGAAAAATCAGCAGAAATCTCCACAAAACTTGACTATCAACGATTTACGATTGTTTTCGAGGCGGTTTTTTTGCAGTGCCGTGGTAAAAACGCGGCATGAAAAACGTGCTGGCAATGGTTTGTAGTAGGATTGACCTGGCGAATTTATTTCGGCAGGATAAACCAGCTATGGGCGATCAAACTCAATGGCAGAGGGTATGCACGATCATTAAGATGATTCAAGATTCTGTACTTGAACAATGGCCTGCTCTCAAACCGGGGTACCAGTTTTTCAGCAGAGAGGTTTCTGCCATGAAAAGAGGATGGGTTTTGTTGGCGTTTTCTGTTCTTGTCAGTAACTGTATCACTTGGATGATCACCCATAATTATATGGAAAATCGCATCACTGCTTTTAGTGAAGCAAAAATGGCTAAACAGCCGGAATTTGATAAGCTCCTAGACCAACATTACACCGATTCATCCGCGCTTTGGAAAGATACAAAGCAGGCTTTCGATGCTGGCAAATACTCATATTGTGTGGTTTTTTACGAGCGAGTAAGGTTCCTGACTTCAGATCGCAATGCGTTGGCCTTAGAAGTTCCATTTTACGAGATGGCTAAATATGCCTCAAACCCAACCAAGCAAGGATTTTCAGAGTTCAAGAGTCGTTTAAATGCGTTTGTGGACGATCTCAAGAAGCACCAAGACGGTCCGACATGCCTCTCAGCCGTTATTGAAAATCTTAATACCGTGAAAGAGCGATTCACCACGAAAGAGGATCGTGATTTCATCAATCAAACCGTTGATGCAATCGGTCAAATAAAAAACACCCAGTCTGTTCCCACCGTGCCGTAGTGGAAAGACTTGCGAAAATCCTGAAAGCCCCTCAGCATCGCCCGCAAAATGCGTGACGGGTCAAACACAAAAGCAGAAACTCGCGAGTCAAGACTCCCGACGTTGGACGGCTTTCGCGCCATCAGCATAGGCCTCGTTTTGGGAGCGCATTGCGCCGATGTGAGCAATTTCCCCCCGTCATGGCGCGGCAAGTGGCCATTCGACGGCGGTTTGGGCGTGCGTTTTTTCTTTGTGATCAGCGGCTTCATCATCACCTGGCTTCTCTTGCGCGAGGCGGCACGTGATGACCGTATCAGCCTGCGCGGATTTTGGCTGCGCCGGGCTGTTCGCATACTGCCCGCCTGCGGCGCGCTTCTGCTGGTTTTGGTTTTTCTTCAGTGGCTGACGCCCTGGCACCTCACGCCGCTGCAGTGGCTGACGACGCTTACTTTCACATCCAATTACAATGTGACGTGTCCGTGGCTGCCTTCACACCTGTGGAGCCTCGCCGTGGAGGAACAGTTTTATCTCCTCTGGCCCATAACGTTTTTTTTATTAAAACCGTGGCGCCGCTCCAGCCCCTCACTGCTTTTCCTGGGCGCCTCAATTATCATCTGCGCCCTGTTCCAATGGATCGGTTTGGACAGTCGTTCGCCGCTGCTGCTTGAGCACTCATTTTTACGGTGTGAAGACTCCATTGCATTCGGGTGCATGGGGGCAATTCTATTGTGGCACCACCGTCCGTGCCTGACCTCCTTGTTTCAAAACCGGCGGGTCGGCATGGTTTCGTTGGCTTTTGCCGCAATCGTTGTTCCAAAGGCGCTTCAGGTGCTCCGGCTTTGTCCGTCCGGCAATGTTCCCGGCTTCACCGCCATCCAGGGCGCGGGCCTTGTCTTGGTGCTGCTGTGGAGCCAAACAGATCAAAACCATCCACTGTTCCGTCTCCTGCAACTGAAACCAATCGTTCTGATCGGCCTGTGGTCCTATTCCATATACCTCTGGCAACAGATTTTTTGCGGCAATGCGGAGGTCACTTTCGGGCTGGGATTTGCCCCGTGGTGGTTGAAGATGCCGGGTTGGTTTGTGCCAGGTTTCTTGTGCGGTGTGTTCTCATATTATTGCATTGAGCAACCCATCCGTTCCCGGTTCAAAGCATGGCGCAAAACTGGAAGTTGAAAATTTGATGCGCTAATCGTTGGAACAAGCGGCTTGAACAACTTCCCGATAAATCTCCAAGTGCCGTCTCGCAATCACCTCCGGATGATACCGCTCACACATCCGCTCCATTCCGCCGCTTGATTTTGGACATCCCGCAGCCAACCATTTTATGACCGCTTCCTCCAAGGCGGCAAAATCACCCGGATTAAACAATTCGGCGTCCGCGACGTCTTTCGCAATATCGACAATACCGCCAACCCTTAATCCAAAGAACTTAAGATTCCGGGCCAAGCCTTCGGCGACCACCAAGCCAAAAGATTCCTCGCGGGGGGCGTGAATCATGCCAACCGCGTTATCCATCAGCCCGATCAACTCTTCCTCCGATTTCAAGCCCAGGTAATCGGCATAACCATCGGCCTTTGCCTGATTGATCAACTCACGAAAACGGGCGCCATAAGGATTTGATTCATCCAGGTAACCGATAAAATGGAGTTGAAATCCGGCATTTCGCGCGTGGAGTTGCGCCGCCAATTCCAAGATTCTGTTTTGCGACTTTCTCGGCTCAATGGACCCTATATTGAGGAATATCGGGCGAGAGCGGGAAATGCCTGCGCGCGGTGGCGTGAAAAATCTGGCGCGCAACGCGTTGGGAACCAGCCACGTTTTGCGAGCCACCGGTTTGACCAGTTCCTCCGTGTACTTGCTGTTGCAGAATACGCCGTCTGTCCGGGGCAGTGTCATGCGTTCCAACCACGCCGCAAGCCACTTATAAGAAAAAGGCCTTGCGCGGTACATTTTCGAAATCTCACCCATGTTGCCATGAATTGTCACGACGCTGGGATATCCCGACCTGACGGCCGCAAGAGCGCAGTAACGCTCCGTTCCCTGGCCATGAACCAGATCAGGTTTAATCTCGCGCAGTTTCTTTTTCACAGCGTGGATGCAACCGAGGTAGCCACCGCGCAACCAACCCCACTTGGGAACAAGCAGGTTATGGTAATAAATGTTTTCCGCCAGTTTTTCCGGGGAACGGACCGGCTTCTGGACACAAGAAACGACATGAACCTCACATTCGGGCATTTTGGCCAACCCCTCCAAAAGCGCGGCCGGGGCCGTGCCGAAAGTCGGGTCGGGATCAGAATAGCGAGACACAACCTCACGCGTATCCGAAGTTATTATCGCAATTTTCATGTTGCGTTTCATTGACCCGCCGCCCCCATTTTGAAAACAGGGTCGTCAATTTCGGCAAGCCCGGACACTCTGAACGACTGTTTTTTGACCGCGCGATATTGCTTTGAAAAAGCCAAAACCGCCCCCAATCCGTGCTTTAGCAGTTCGTGCCATAGATTCAAATGCCGGTTGCTGCGCCCATAGTAAGCTTCCCCGGCCAGATCAAGCCATTCCTGCCGCAACTCGTGTTTGGAGCGCAGTCTGGCCGCTCGCAACAGCCACAAACGGTAGAGCGTCGCGCCCCATCTCAACCACTCAGCATGAGCCAATTGCGAATATGCAGCCGCCGCCTTCAAAGCGCACAACGGCACCAAACGAATCTCCGCGCTCCGCACAGCCGCCAAGCGGGGAATTCTGCTGAGAGAATTCCCATGCACCCGGTATTGGAGCGACGGGCGGGCATCCCACAACATATCGCCCCCGGCGGAAAGCAATAGAATCCACAAATGCCAGTCCGGCGAAAATTTCCAGTCTGATACGTAATAAGGAAGGACCTTTCGAGTCACGTCGCTGCGCACGACGTTCGAAGGCTGGTTTATAATATCATGCTGGAGCACCATCTCCAACGCGCGCTGGGTGCCAAGCTGCACAGGACAGTCCACCTGCGGAAAAAGGTTCGGGATAATGTCACCCTTTTCATTAATAAGCTGGACGCCCCCGTGAGCCATGACCGCCTCCGGGTGCGCTTCCATCAGAGCCACGCGTCGCTGCAGAAACTCAGGCATCAAAACATCGTCCGCTCCCGGACTAACCCAGTATTTACCTCGCGCCAGAGTGAGAATCTCCCGCCAGGCAGCGTTGAGTCCGCGATTCGGACTCCAGCTCCGTATTTGAAAGCGGCTGTCCTTCTTAAAGGGAGCAAGCACGGACATCGTTTGATCTGTCGAGCCATCGTCAAGAATCACCACCTCAAAATTGGAGTAAGTTTGATTCTGAATCGATTGACATACGGCAGGCAAATAAGCCGCGGAGTTATACGTCGGAATCAGGATGCTGACCAACGGAAAATCAATGTTGACGGGACTGTTCATGCAATGATTGTTTGATACACCTCCAAGTATTTTTCCGCAACCTGCCTCCATGTTGGCACCGGAAAAATCGGTTTGGACTGCCGATGGGATCGATCGTAAAAGGCCCGCAACGTGGACGCTATGGCATTAGCCGAACCGAGCCGGACGAATGTTGTTCCTGAAACATCCTGATAGACCTTGTTGGCCCAAGCCAGATTCGACAAAAAGAGCGGAAGCCCCGCCGCCGCCGCTTCCTGAATGGCAATACATCCGCTTTCATACTGGCTAAGCAAGGCAAACCCGCGAGCGCCACGCAACCAACGGAATTTTTCTTCGCCAGCCGCAAAACCAGGATAACGCACGATCTTCCCGTCCACCAAATTCATAAATTCACGGAAATAGGGATCGGTAGTGGAGTAAGGATTGCCCAAAAAAACGATCGGTGTCTGTGCGATCCGAGCCGCCTGCGCGAGCAGGACGGAATTTTTTACCGATCGAATGGTTGCCATGCAAACAAGGTAATCCTCCTCGGTTTGGGGCCTGGCCAACTGCCCAATTGCCTCGCCTTCAAGACCGAGGGGTATAATGTGACCCCGGCCAGGTGTGGCGCGGTGCAAAAATTGGGCCACATCCCATTCGTTCTTCACATTGAATACCATGGCATCAAGCTCGCGATAAGCGTCCCAACCCAGACGACCGAGAAATGCACCAGGCAAGATCAGACGGGCCAAAGACATGACCGCAAGCTGTCCCGCAAGACCGACCCGTCCGCGGGAAGCGGCCTGGCCCATATTGTCCGTCAACACCACTTTGAATCCCTTTTGGTGGGCGAAGTAGATATTTTGGCCGGCAGGCCGGGTGAAATAATGAATGATTTGGCCTTTTTGGTTTTCATCCCACCATCGTTCCTGTTCGACTTCCACCCCCAACAATTTCAACTCACGCATGAGCGATTCCATCAATGTTTTAGTGCCGCCATGCGCCAGAAAAAATGGCAAACTGATGGAGAACAAAACCTTCATTACGCGATCATTTTCCTCCAGGCCAAACGCCACCTTCGAGGGATATTATGTATTTGCACAGCCGGATTGTTCACCAACGCAAAATCCCTTTCAAGCTGCAATTACGGTTGTTCAATTGGCATCGACGAACACTTTCACAATACGTCAATAACTTCCGGCAGAGCCGGGGACCTTGTTGGGCTAATAATCAAGGATTCCATTCCGGGTATTGTGTTGATTTTTCCAGGGGCAGAATCCAGTTTTACAGGGCGATGAGCCAAATCTGTTTTCCGCACCACGCTGGCGTATCCTTGGAACGGCCCTTGAACAGGCCGGGAAGACCTGTGTCCAACCACCATGTCCCGACTTAAGAGATTCGCACACTCCCTGTTGTCCGGTTACGTGCAGTTGGGGGTCAACGCCATATTCATCCTCGCCTCGGTGCGCCTGGCGCTGCACTACCTCTCAAACGATGAGTATGCGCTCTGGATGCCCGCCACGGTGATTGCCGGTTATATTGCCCTGATGGATTTTGGGCTGAGCAACGCGGCGGCGCGAATTCTCATCGATTACAAGGATCATCGCCCCGAAGAATACGGCAGCATCATCCAGACAAGCGCATGGGTCGCGGCATCGCAGGGCGCGTTGATTTTCCTCATTGGGATTCTCCTCGCATTCGTCATGGGGCCTCTCCTGCACATCCAGGCGGGTCTGCGGCGGGAATTTTTCTGGCTCATCATCGGGCAATGCGGCGTGACGGCGGCGATGTTCGCCACCCGGATTGTCAGCCTTGTTTTAACCGCCAACCAGCGTTTCGACATAAGCAATTGCAGCAGCGCGTTTTCCCTGGTGATTAACTTTGGCGTGATGTGGTGGGGTTTCGCGCATGGAGTCGGGGTATTCAGCATGGTATGGGGACAGGTGGCCGCAGTCGTCACGGTTCTGGTCATAAACTGGGCGGGCTGCCGCAGGTTGAAACTGCTGCCCCCAAAAGGCCAGTGGGGACATCCGACATGGCAAAAATTTCATGAACTTTTCATCTATGGCCGGGATATCTTTCTGTTCATGATAGGCAACCAGCTTGTCAACGTCAGCCAGACTTTGCTGTTGACGAGATTGATCGGCTTGAACGCGGCGTTAACCTGGGGCATATGCACGCGCGCGCTGGTCGTATTGACGCAGGTCATTGCCCGGGTTTTTGATTACTCAACCTCGGCATTGGCGGAAATGATGGTCCGCGGCGAGCGGGAAAACTTGTTGCGGCACTTCCGTGAAATTGAGGTTTTGTCAGTCAACCTTGCCGTGGCCGCCGGCGTGGTCTTCGCGATCATCAATGGCCCGTTTGTCAGGATTTGGACGGAGGGAAGAGTCCAGTGGTCCCCGTTGAACGATGTGCTGCTTGCAATCTGGCTGGTGGTTTCCATCACGGTCCGGGTGCATACCGGATTTGTCGGGCAAACCAAGGTGTTTCAGTTCATGCGGTATATTTATTTTATCGAGGGTCTGGCGTTTATTGGCCTGACCATCCTCCTCTATCGCTTTGGCGGAATAACCATGATGCTGGTCATTTCGATCCTATGCAGCCTCTGTTGCACGTTCCAATACGGCCTCTGGCGGACCCGCGAGTGTTTTCATCTAAGCTGGGCCGATCTGGCCCGCTGGCATCAAGGGACCCTGATGCTGGCAGGATTACTGGCGCCGGCGGCCGCGTTGCTCTGGTGGTTCGCCCGCAATCTGCCAACAGCGCAGCGCCTCATGCTGGAATCAACCGTCTTGGGACTTTGGGCGACTTATGTGTTTCTTCGTTTCGGCTTGGGGGCGGCCCTGCGGGCCGAGATGCAACGCCGGGCGCCGGCCTGGGCGAGGCCGATTTTCGGGCGCGCCGACATGCCGGGTTAGATATTCACAAGCCCAAGTTTGGCCAGGTGACCCATGATGGTGTTTTCGAACGTGCCGACGTCAAGCGCCGTGCGAATTTTCTGAATGTCTTGCAGTCGGTGACCCTCCTTAATCTTTGCCCACCATTTCAATACCGCGTCCGCAATCGCCTGCGGATCCTGAACGGGGACAACCTTGCCGTTTACTCCCGATTGGACCAAATCCGAAGCCCCGGTGTTCGGGGTGGTAATCACGGGCAGACCGCAGGCCATCGCCTCCGCGACCACATAGGCGAAGCCGTCTTCAATCGAAGGAAAAACGAAAATGTCGGAGGTCTGGAAACGTTCCACGTATTTTTTCCGCTGATCCTCAAATCGAAGGTTGAGGAAAGGAGACCATTCAATCGGCAGGTCTGCGTAACGACGCAACGCGCTCTTCACGTCGTCCCGCACCGAGCGGCTTAAACGAAGCACCGCGTTGGGTTCCTTCTGCCGTATGAGACGGAATGCCTCCAATAAATAAGGGGTGCCCTTTCGCAGGCAGAGCGAGCCGGTGTTCAGCAGGGTAAGAGGCCGGGATTTTGGCCGCTCAATCTCTGCCGGTTTGAACCAGTCCAAATTCAGCGGCAGCGTATAAGGCAGCACCCGGCGCGGCTCCCAGCCCTGTTTGACAAAAGAATCCCGCACAAACGCGCTGGCCGCAAAGGCGTAATCGCTGATCCCTGCGGTTTCCAGACAACTTTTGATGTAAAAAGGGGCAACCGGCGGATAAGGAGATTCCCACTTCTTCTGCTCCCCGGTCAAAAGATCCCAAAACACTTGAGGGTGCGAGTTTTCGGCGTCAATAAAAGTGCTTCCTCCGTGCTCTTTTGCCCATCGCATCGACGAATTGCCCAAGGCAAAACTGGTAATGAGATGTTGCCCGGGGCGCAGCAGGGATCGCAGCCAGCGATCAAAGAGCGGATAAAGCCGGAAACGCAACGATTCTCCCTGGTAAGTCGAAAGGCAATTTGAGGCCAAGTAGTTAACGAGGCCAAACATGGGATTCAAACGGGTCCGCTCCGGGGGAACTCCCTTTGCGCCGCGCCGCGCTCCGAGCGCGTAAAAGGCCAGCAACCCGTGCTTCTCCAGAACCCTGGCAAAATGGTCCACACCGCAACGGGCAAACGACGCGACAACAAAATTTTCCCAGACGAGGGGCGACTCTTTTATGGGGGATTCGTTCATGCTGAGGACACTTTTTGCAGGGATCGTATTGAATTCGCGCGCAAACCGCCAGCAATTATCAATTTCAGCGGCGCGGCGGGCCTTTCTGGTTTTGCGGGAGATGGGGGAAGTCAGGGCTCTGCGGAGCATCGCCCTACCAAGAGAAGGAGATTACGATTACGATCAGGAGGGGTTGGCTTCCTGATCGAGGGCCGCCCTCACCCAGACTCCCAGAGGGGGAGGGAGAAACATTGTCCGTCGCCGCGAGTTATTCTGCGGCGGTTCGTCGGGGGTAGGGCGAAGAGGATTACGATTACGATTAAGAGGGGAATTGAATTTTGGGGCGGGGCGGCTTATTGTCGCGCCATGCCGTCTGATATGGATGCTTCCAAAATGCACTCGCGCTTGCGCGGGCAATCACTGGAATCGCTGCGCGAATATTACTCCGGGCAAAAGCTGTTTGGCGATGACTTCGGGCTGGAAGAAATCCGCGAGTGGTATGGGCTGGAGGAGAACGCCTGTTACGAGATTTATGAGCAGGGGAAAAAGCGGATGCCCAACAACGATTACCTGCATTGGCAATCCGGCTATCGCCGGGCTTTGCAGGACCGGCAGACGCTGGGGAAAGTGCTGGGACTGGGGAGCGGCAACGGGGAGGAATTCCGCCCGGTGCGCAAATGGATCGGACACCTTTACATCGTTGAATCCGCCGCCGGGTATTTTCACAACGATGCGACCACGACCTACGTCAAGGCCCTGACGGATGGCACGCTCGATTTTGCCGATGATTTTTTTGATACCCAGGTGAATATCGCCGTGCTGCATCATATCCCGAATGTTTCGCATGTGCTGCGGGAACTGTTTCGGACTTTGAAGCCCGGCGGCTACTGCCTGGTGAAAGAACCGATCACTTCGCTGGGGGCGTGGCACCTGCCGCGCAAAGCCGGGCTGGCCCCCTGCGAACGGGGGTTTCCGCGGGACTTGTTTGAGGAGATGCTGCGACGGCAGGGGTTTGAAGTCGTTCGCCGGACGTATTTCGAGTTCCCCCCCCTGCGCCACGTGCGGGACCGGGGCGGGATTGACACTTACAACTCAAAATTCTGGACCGGCCTGGATCGTTTGTGCTGCAAACTGACCGATTGGAATTACCGTTATCACCGCACCCATTGGCTGCAAAAATTTGCGCCGTCCTACGCTTTTCTGGTTTTACGAAAACCGGGGAAACCCGGAAGTCAGGGCTCGACGGAGTCTCGCCCTACCGGGACAGAATCGGGCGCGGATCAGGCATCGGCGGCTTAGTTTTTGGCGGACTTGGAACCGTCCCGGTTGCGCGCGTATGAATCGATCTTGCCGGTCAGGCGGGAAACCGTCGCGCTGGGCTGGACCTTGTTGTGGCCGAAGAGAATATCCCTCATGCTGAAACTTTGCCCGTAATAAACGCCATTTGCCTCGTCATCAGACGAAATGCCGCCGCCTTTGATGACCGCGCCGCCATAAAGTCCCACGCGGTCCGTGTAAACGAGCACCTCTTGCTCGAAGGGCTTCGGGGTTTCCACTCCGCCAGAGCTATCGTTGGCCGTCCCGCCCGCGCCAGCGCCAAACTCAATCTTTGGATCGATCAATCTCCAAGTGGCGTTGGTCGTCATGAGGAGAATGACGGAGAAATTCTGTTCCCCGCCCACTTGGAATCCGAGGCTGGCTTGATTCGCCTTCAAAAACGCCACCTGGCTCCACTTCTTCAGCTTAGCGTCCTTCACCATCACCACACCGCCACCGCCCTGGTAACCGACAATGAATCCGCCCTTGGTGGTATCGAGCAGGATGATGCCTTGCGCCCGGCGCAGAGTTTCGCGCGGGATGCCATTATCCGGCCGGTGTTGGAAAGCTTCGAACTGATCCGTCAGGGTGCGGATGCGGCTGTCCAATTCCGCCGGCTCGATAGCCAGCGCCGCGCTGGTCAGACCCGACACGATTAAACCGATCATTATTGTTGTTTTCATAGAATCAAATAGTGAATTGCAAATACTCCCGCTCCGGCGGACAGCCTCCAAAACAATGTCAATTTATGTAAAGCGGCGGTTCTTCGCCATGGGGTGTAACCCTACCCCGTCCGGTCACGGCGCATGGCGCCGGCCGGGGCTTGCTTGGAACTGAGTAGTGGAAACGGTGGTGGTTTTAGTCCTCAAGTAACGGCGGCGTTTCTCCGATAGGTTCCATATGCAGGGAGGCATTGTACCAACAGACGGCGAAAAACCGGGATTATTGGCAATGCCGTCACCCAAGTGAAACGTCCAGTTCAAGCACATAAAACAAGGTAAACAGGAAGGTAAAAATGAAGTCATCCGATTTAAAGAAGTTGAATGGTCATAGCCCATTGATGAAGCTGCTTGGGGTCGTCGGGGTCATTGTTGGGCTGCATTCCATGATCGCGGGGGCCGCGACAAACAGCGTTGGGAGCTACACCTCGCTCATCAACGCCATCGCCAACAGCGCCAACGGCGACACGATCGTCGTCACCAACAACATCATGGTCAGCAACCAGGTTTCAATCAACAATCTGGGACTGACCATTCAAGGGAATAATTACTCAATTTCCGTGCCGGTTTCCGGGCTTAATGCGTCGGGCATCGTCAACACCAGCCCCTCGGCCTTCGGCGTGTTCAACATCAGCACCAGCGGTCTGACCAATACGATCCAGAATCTGACCATTGAGGGCGGCGCCCCGGCAGGCCAAGGCGGCGGCATTCTGAACAGCAGCGGCACCCTGATACTGCAAGGAGTGACGATTACGCAATCGGGAGGAGTCAACACCACCGGCGGCGGCGTGTGGAACGGAGGCACGCTTTACATGAGCAACTGTAATATCAGCCGCAATGGGGCCGAGTACGGAGGCGGCTTTCTCAGCACCGGAACGATGTTTATCCAAGGATGCACGATCAGTGAAAACCGGAGCATGATCTCTGGCGGCGGCGGCGGCGGCGGACAGAATAACGGCACGCTCTACGCCAATAATTCCACATTTGCCAACAACGTGAGCACGGAACTGGGCGGAGCCATCAACAACAGGACAAGCGCATCGGCCTATTTTGTTGATTGCACATTCGTCGGGAACGTCGCCTTTGGCACCGGCTATATGGGAGGCGCCATCGCCAACAACGGCGGCACGGTTTCGCTGGTCAACACCCTCCTGGCCTACAATTATTACTACAACGGCAGCAGTTTCACGTTGAACGACATCACCAACTATACCGGCGCACCGGCCAGCGCACCGCTCGCCTATTACTGCATTTTCCAATCCACCACGAACCAATTGGCAAGCGGCAGCGTTGGCACCACGCTATATACCGGCAACATCAGCGGCGCAAACAACACGCTGTTTTGCGGCGGGGCCAGCACCATGGTTCTGAGCGCGAGCGGATCGCAAGTGGGTTCGGGAACCGTCTTTCAGCCGTTCCTGGTAAACGTCGGCTTATCGCAAACCGCCACCGCCGTGCTGAAGCCCGGCAGTTTTGCTTTTGGGTACGGGGCGCGCGCGGCGTTTTCCTCGGCGCCGTCCACGCCGGTGGCGGGCTACTACAACGGCAGCGCCTGGGTGACTCTGTCCGGGACGAGTTCCGCCAGTTATGAAGTGACCACCGACCAGAACACCACCAACCGGGGGAGTTTATTGACGGTTGGCGCCGCGGTCTCGACTGCCACCAACGTTTTCATGTTGCAGGTCAATGCGGGCACCAACGGCACGGTATCCGGCGGCACCATTTACGGGGACATCTATCCTTCGGGAACGACGATCACTTTAACAGCCATCCCCAACGCCGGTTACGAGTTCAGCCAGTGGAACTATGTTCTGGGCGGCAGCGGTGTCGCCTCCACCGTGAATCCTTTTGCCATCACCCTCACCACCAATGTCACGCTGGTTCCGGTGTTTGCGCTTTACACTGGTTTTACCGTCTCCTACTCGGGAAACGGCGCCACGGGAGGAACCGTCCCGGCGGCACAGGTGGTCAGTTCGGGAGGGAGCACGAATATCTCCGGTCCCGGCACCATGGTCAACCCTGGTTACTTATTCTCTTGCTGGAATACCCGGTCGGATGGCAACGGGACGAATTACGCCACCAATGCCGTTTACAGCGGCCCGGGGAATCTAAATCTCTACGCCATTTGGACGCCCTGTCCCCCCCCCACCATAACCACGTCCCCGACCAACCAAACAGTGGCGGTGGGCGCGCCGGTGAATATAAGTGTTTCTCCGACGGGCGCGACACCTCTTTATTACCAGTGGTTCAAGAACGGGGCCATGGTGATTGGGGCAACCAACAGCACGCTGAGTTTTGCCAGCGCGGCCACGACGAATTCGGGGGTTTATTATGTGACAGTTACCAACGCTTATGGCATGTGCATCAGCCAGCCGGCCTCGGTGACGGTCGGCGTTCCGCAATTGTTCGCGTGGGGCAATAACAGCTACGGCCAATTGGGCGACGGAACCGCGACCAGCAGGAGTCTGCCCGAATCCATGGCCAGCAACGTGGTGACAGCAACGCTGGGAGCGGACCACTCGCTGTTTTTGAAGAACGACGGCACGCTGTGGGGGACGGGGTTCAACGGCGACGGGGAGTTGGGCGACACAAACACAACATCCACGGACAATGCGGTATTTGTATCAAGCAACGTGGTGGCGGCAGCAGGGGGTGTCTGGCATTCCCTGTTTGTGAAAAACAACGGCACGCTATGGGCGATGGGCCAAAACTACGACGGCCAGTTGGGTAACGGAACCACGAGCACAAGCCCCCAGACTGTGCCGTTATGCGTGGCCAGCAACGTGGTGGCCGTGGCGGCGGGATACGAAGATTCCCTGTATTTGAAAAATGACGGCACATTGTGGGCAATGGGCGACAACGCCTACGGCCAGTTGGGTGACGGAACCACGATAACCCGGAGCAATGCGGTATTTGTGTCGAGCAATGTGGTGGCGGTAATGGCAGGATACCAACATTCCCTGTATTTGAAAAACGACGGCTCGCTGTGGGCAATGGGGTACAACGCCTACGGCCAGTTGGGTGACGGAACCATGGTGAACCGGAGCAATGCGGTATCCGTGGCCAGCAACGTGGTGGCAATAGCGGCGGGAGACCAACATTCCCTGTATTTGAAAAACGACGGCTCGTTGCGGGCAATGGGGTACAACAGCTATGGCGAGTTGGGTGACGGAACCACGGCGACCCGGAGCAATGCGGTATCCGTAGCCAGCAACGTGGTGGCAGTGACGGCGGGATACGAAGATTCCCTGTATTTGAAAAACGACGGCTCGTTGTGGGCAATGGGGGTCAACTACTACGGCGAATTGGGCAATGGGACAACGGTCACGCCAGCCAGTCCGGTTTCCGTGCCCGGAATGTCCCTGGCCAATATTTTTTCAGGCAACGAAGCCTTCCATACTTTGGCGATTGGTTTGCCTCTGTCCCCGTCAATCACCAGCCAGCCAACCAACCAGACGGTGGTGGCGGGCGGCAGTGTCACTTTCACGGTCACGGCCACTGGTTTTGCGCCCTTGTCGTATCAGTGGCAGTTTAACGGGACCAACATCAGCGCGGCCACAGCCGCGAGCTACACCCTGACCGGGGCAATGGCGACCAACGCGGGGAATTACTCGGTTGTGGTGAGCAATTCCCCTGGCAGTGTGACCAGCAGCGTGGCGACCTTGACGGTCAACCGGGCCACTCCCACCGTGACAACTTGGCCGACGGCTTCGACAATCACTTACGGTCAGACTCTGGCCTCTTCGATATTGAGCGGCGGTATCGCCTCGGTAGGGGGCACATTTGCCTTCACCACGCCGACCAACGCACCCGGATTGGGTACCGCCGCGCAAGGGGTAGCATTTACGCCCGCCGACGCAGCCGATTACAACACCGTCAGCAACACGGTCAGTGTGACGGTAAGCATGGCCACTCCGAGCATAACGACTTGGCCGACAGCCACGGCAATCACGTATGGTCAGACTCTAGCCTCTTCGACATTGAGCGGCGGCGTCGCCTCGACGGGCGGCACCTTTGCCTTTGTGACGCCGACCACCGCGCCCGGAGCGGGCACCGCGCCGCAATGGTTCTCTTTCACACCGACGAACACAACCGATTACAATACCATCAGCAGCCTTGTCAACGTGACGGTAAACAAGGCTGCGGCGACGGTAACGCTGCATCCGACGCCTTTGCTGGCGACCTATGATGGCACGGCCAAGGCCGTGACGGCCACCACCACGCCCAGCGGGTTGGCTGTGGCCATCACCTACAACGGACAAAGCGCCGCGCCGACCAACGCGGGAGCTTATACCGTGATCGCCACCGTCACCGATCCCAACTATATGGGAGGCGCGACCAATCAATTGCGGATTGCCATAGCGGGGCCGGCGGTGGCGTGGGGTTTGGGATCATCGGGGCAAATGGGCAACGGAGGTTTGACCAATAACCTGGTGCCCGGGGCGATAATCACCAACGGTGTCATGGCCGGCAAAACAATTGTCGCGGTCGCCGGCGGGGTTTCCCACAGCTATGCGCTCACTTCCGATGGGATGGTTTATGCCTGGGGCGATGACAGCATGGGGCAACTGGGCAACAATGGGACCAGTGCCAGCGACGTTCCCGTCATGGTCTATACCAATGGCGTCCTGGCCGGCAAAAAAATCGTTGCCATCGCCAGCGGCCAGAGTCACGCGCTGGCATTGTCCGCCGACGGCATGTTGTTCACTTGGGGATGGAACAACAACTTGCAATTAGGAAACGGCAGCACGGTTGCCTATACCAACGTGCCGGTGGCGGTGAACATGACCGGAGTCCTGGCCGGCGAGACTGTGGTGGCATTGGGCACGGGCAATATGCATAACCTGGCGGCCACTTCGGACGGCAAACTGTTTGCCTGGGGATATGGCCAGAGTGGCCAGTTGGGCAACGGGGGCATGACCAACTGCGGCGTGCCTGTGGCGGTGAATATGAGCGGAGCGCTTTCCGGCAAATCGGTCATCGCGGCATCCGGCGGGTGGTTACATTCCGTGGCCCTGACCGCCGATGGGTTGGTTTATGCCTGGGGCGCCGGCGGTAGCGCGCAATTGGGTGACGGGGCGCTGACCAACAGCAGCGTTCCTGTGGCCGTCGCAACCAACG
Source organism: uncultured Verrucomicrobiota bacterium (assembly GCA_964558455.1). Lineage (GTDB taxonomy): Bacteria > Verrucomicrobiota > Verrucomicrobiia > Limisphaerales > Palsa-1400 > DASRLE01. Next base: position 16,749 of record CAZLEE010000058.1, read on the forward strand.
GCGTGTTGGCGGGCCAGACAATCGTCGCGATTGGATCGGGCGAGTTCCACTGCTTGGCCGTCAGTGCGACCGGCTCGGTTTATTCATGGGGGCCAAGCCCGGATGGAGAATTGGGCAATGGCACCAACATCCAGAGTACTGTCCCCGTGGCGGTCTCCAGCAACGGCGCGCTGGCCGGAAAGACTGTGGTGGCGGTGTGCGGAAGTTACAATAGCAGCACCGCTTTGACCGCCGATGGGGAGGTGTTCACATGGGGCGCCAATGGATATGGACAACTGGGCAACACCGCCTATCCCATCAACAGTTATGTGCCGGTTGCCGTGTCCACCAATGGCGCGCTGGCCGGCCAGACTGTGTTGGCAATTTCCTCCAGCTCGCAAGCTTTCCATGTCATCGCCCTGACGGTTGGTTTGGCGGCCCCGGCCTTGACCTCCGCCACCAACGCAACCGGCACTTATGGCCAGGCGTTCACCTTCACCGTCACCGGCAATAGCGTCGCAAGTTACTCCGCCGCCGGTTTGCCAGGTTGGGCGGCTTTTAACATGAATACAGGAGTCCTGAGCGGCACGCCCACCAACACGGGTGTCTTCAATGTCGCCATCGTTGCCACCAACGCTTTCGGTTCCACCGGCGGGAATCTGGCGATTACCATTCTCCCGGCCACAACGGCCGTGTCGGTGGGTTCCTCGCTCAATCCCGCCACATACGGGGCAAGCGTGACATTTACCGCCACCGTTTCGCCCGGCGCGGCCGGCGGCACGGTAACCTTCATGGACGGCACGACGAACCTTGGCGCCGGCACCCTGAGCGGCGGCACGGCCACTTTTGCCGCCAACGCCTTGGGCGCGGGCAGCCACAGCATCACTGCAACATACGGCGGCAACACAAACTACGCTGCCAGCACATCCACCCCGATCACCCAAGTGGTCGTCGGGCAACGGCCGGTGGTGGTGGAAATTGTCAACAACGGCAACAGCACTGTAACCGCCACCTTCCAAGGCTCGGCCGGAGCCGCTTATGTGGTGTTTGCCAGCACCAACCTGTGCATGCCCGGATCTTGGTCCGCCGTGTCCACAAACCTGGCTGGCTCCGGCGGCACCTGGACATACACCGGACCCATTGCCGGATGGCAGCAGCGATTCTTTATCGCGGCGCCCCTGCCCTGAGGTCGCGGCCGGGGAGGGCCTGAATGGATTTTCAGGCCCTCCGCGCGCCCGCCAATAACAGCGTTGCCAACCCGCACCCCCCCATGCAAAATGGGTTCATGCCGTCATTTGATGTAGTTTCGGAAGTCAGTTCGATGGAGATCGAAAACGCGGTCAATCAGGCCAAAAAAGAATTGGCCAACCGATTCGATTTCAAAGGCAGCAAGGCCGAGATCGTGTTGGAAAAAAATGAGATCAAGCTCACCGCTGAAGATCATTTCAAAGTCAAAGCCCTGCACGAAATGGTCATCGGCAGGCTGGCCAAACGCCAGATCAGCCTGAAAAGCGTGGAGTCAATGCCCCCCGATATTTCCCCGCTCGGCCACGCCCGCCAGGTCGTTAAAATCAAACAGGGCATCGAACAGGCCGTCGCCAAACAGGTCACCAGCTTCATTCGCGAAACCAAATTAAAGGTCACCACCCAGATTCAAGGCGAAGCCATTCGCGTCACAGGCAAAAGCAGGGATGACCTTCAGTCCGTGATCGCGGCGGTGCGAGGCCGTGATTTTCCAGTGTCGCTGGACTTCCAGAATTTCCGGGATTAAGGCGGCGCAAGCCTTTCAACAATTCCAGGCGTCCGGTCAGCCTGGGGAAGACATGGGGCATGTTTGCCACCGCGCGAGCGAGCGCACTTTTTATTTCCACCGCCTAAACGCGGCGCAAGCCTTTCAACAATTTCAGGCGTCCGGTCAGCCTGGGAAAGACATGGGTCACATTTGCCACCGCGCGAGCGCGCGCCTCGACGCGGGCACTGGCGTTGACCACAATCGCCTCGGCTGCGCCACGCCAGACGGGGATGTCCACCATTGAGTTGCCCGCGTAATCGAAACCTTTTGGCCCAAAAAGCCCGGTCAGCCGCCGCAACTTGGCGCCGCCTCTCAGGTTGGTTTTTCCGTCGCTGCCGACGGCGCTGGAAAAAAATCCGAAGCGCGCGGCCACCTGTTGAACGACCCGTTCATCCGCCGCGCTGGCCAGAATCAGGACGCGTCCGTCCGCGTGTTGCCCCTCCAGAAACCGCAAAAAATCCCGGTGCGCCGGGAGCAGTTCCGTTTTCAAAACCGCTTCCGCCGCCAGCCGCCGCTTAAAATGCGTCCTGCCCCGGCAAAGCCAGACCAGCAACATCCCCGCCCGCCAGAAATGCGCGCGCAGGAACGCGGCTATCAAGTATTCCATCGTGTCCACTTCCAGCAACGTCCCGTCCATATCGACACACAAGGGACGCGCGGGGATTTTCAAGGTGTCCATAGTCAAGGCAACGGCCACACCGCCGAAAGAGCCGGGGCGCTCGCGCCGGGAGCGGGCGGATTCAACATTTTCCCCCGTCCCGGACCACTCATCGTCACTTTGATGGGGAAAGCGCTGTTGGTTCGAACATAGAAGTCCAGATAAACCCTGTTATCAGGCAACATATCCGACCCCATGCGAACCTGGGTAATTTGACCCGCCCACGGGTAGCTGTAACTTCCCCGCCGGGTTTCAACCAGTTCGCCCAGCGTATTGGTGGTCGTTCCGTAAGCTTGCAGCCGGAACCAGAATTCCGTGTCCGTGGTCGCATTATCCCAAAAGCCCGAAGTGATTTTAACCGCCGCCGCATTAAAAGTTGCTCCGCAAAGCACCCGATACCACCCCGGTGAAGCGGGGGTGAATGTAATGCTGTCCTCATCCCCCGGCTCCCAGGCCAAATCCTCCCCCTCCTTGAATTCGCTGCCGGAAAAGTTCACGTTGCCCGCCCAAGTGCTGAACCGCACCGGCGGGTTGGAATTGGCTCCATTGGGTGAATAATCGTAGGGGATACTCACGTCATTGCCAATCCCGCCGCCCTGAAATATGTTCCCCGTGACGGTCGCGGTCATGTGCGATTGCAGATTGAGCGCCGTCGCATTGGTGGCATTAATCGAGGGATAGACAATATTGTCCTTCACCACCAGATTTTTCGTGGGCGTGTTGGAAGGAGTGTAGCCGTACCAAATGCCCGTTCCGCCCTCCGTTGTTCGGATGATATTGTTGCGAAACACCTGGTTGGTCACCCCGCCGGAGTCAAAGTTGAAACGAATCCCCATGGTGACGTTATCGAAAACATTATCCTCCACCACCCCATCGCGGGTGCTCCCGCTATCGTGATAAACAGCCGCAGCGGTGCGGCCGGTGAGATTCAACGCCTGATTGTGCCGGACGATGCCGCCCTGGCAGTAGGCATTAAAGTTCCAAACCGCCCCGACCGATGCGCCCGTCCGGACGTTGTAAACCAAATTGTCACGCACGACCGCGCCGGCCACATCACAGGAAGAATAATTGCCCTCCGTGAAAATGCTAATGGCGGTGACCCCGCCGGAACCGGGCAGGACCTGCGCCGGCTGCGTCACGACGCATTCTTCAATGACGCAGTTGGTGGCATAAAAGGTGAATGCATTTTGGGGGCAGATGACCAAAACAAAGTCTTCATGCTTGGTCGTGGTCCCCCAATTAACCGCCTTGACCCTTGAAATTTTCGCGTCGCTGCCAAACAACTCGACCGCGTTGAGATTGTCCGCATCGCGGTTGTTTTGCAGATTGCAGTCAATGGTCAGATCGGACACCTCCGCGCCGTCCGCGTTGGCCGTGAACGGTCCTCCCACCACCGATGTTTGCGTGTTGGTCGCGGCGGGGCCGGCCATTTGCAGTATCGTGTTGTCAATGCCCGCCCCGCGCAATTTCCAGCCGGTCAGCGCCTTGATCCCTATGCTCCAGCCCCAGGTGGGTTCCCGGGTCGGCTTTATTTCAAACGTTCCCGCCATGAGGTGAATCGTCATGTGTTCGTTGGTCAAATCGTTCTGCAACACCCAGTTCAAACTTCCGCCGTCCGGGCAGCGAAAAGGATAGGTGGGAGTCCCGATGGTGTCGGCCGGGTAACTGTTTGTCTCCATGCTCGCAACGGGGCCGTTGGGCGAAATCCAGACTTCGCTCTCGATTGCCCGGAGCGCACCGGCACTGGCCATGATTGATAACCCGACCCATAAACTATGAAACCGTGTCGCGTATGCTGTCATTGCTGTGTCCTTTCGTTGGGCGGCAGATTAGGCGAGCCTGGGTGAAATTGACAGAAAAAGCGGCGATGCCATTCAGGACCAGGTTTGCGAATGTAAGCGGTGTCTCGCTGGCCGTGGATTGTTATTTTATGTGCAAGAAATGTGGTGGAAACTTCTGAAATATTTCTTGCTTTTGGCGGACACACGGTTCAAGCATGGAAACAGTTCTCTTTACAGTTGAAGTTTGCGTAGCGTTGGCCGCTACTCAAGCCATAAGAGAAAACCGACCAAGTTTTTAGCGCATAGCAAGTGGACAAAGGCCAGTAGGATTAAACCAGCACATGAACCTATTTCAGGCGGTAACCAGTTCCTCTAAAACCATCTCCGGCGTGTACCGAGTCGGTCGCGAGACATTGTGCGCCATTGCGTCGATTAAACTGATAGCGTGGCAATTTCCATACAGGGCGTTTTTGCACGGAGCCGGTGTGGTCGCCCTAATTCTGATATTTTCCGGCTATCGAACGTCCGGTATTGAAGGTTTGACGATTTCGATTCAAAACGGAACTAATGTGGTTTTGGGGTGGCCAAGCGCCACGAATGAAACATACCTCATCCAATCCCGCCCGTCCTTGGACCCGAGCAATCCGTGGCAAGCTCTGACCGATTATTACCCCGCTTTTGCCAACACAAACTGGACGACTTACACCATTACCAACGCCATTCCTACACCTTCTGGCGGGGGAAGTGGTTCGGCAATTGAAACGGGTTCCCCGCCTTCGCCTGACACCGCGAACTCTGATGCGGCGATAACTGCAAACGATTTGGCATTAGAACTTGCGCCCGGTGATTCCACCGTGCCGCCGTCACCGTGGATTCCTGCGAGCCTGCCGAATGGAGCAATACTGAAAGCTTCTGGCGAATACGTTCCACTGCCGCCAGTTTCCAGCGCTTCACAGCAAGCCATGGGCAATTTCTGGTTCCTCGACGTTTTTAATGGGTAAAAGGGGGAAAATCGGTTTTTCTG
>CAZLEE010000059.1:0-21907 GCA_964558455.1 uncultured Verrucomicrobiota bacterium
CTTATGCTCAAACGTCTCGGCTGAGAAATACTGACTTTTCAAACAGGCTCTCAGGCCTTGCCAATTTCTACTTTCTGCTTTCCCAATTCCAGCTTTTGCTTCCGTAACACTTACGAACTGTTTCGGCAAGTTTTACGAAGTGTTTTGCTTGTTTTGTTGGAACCCGCTGTTTTACAATCTTTTGAAACCAATGGAAAAAAGGACCGTAACGTTTGTAACGTTACCACAGCCCATTTATTTTTTTCTCGCTCTGTAACATGAGGATCAATGACGACCAACAGAAGGCCTCCATGCGACCGCTTTTCCCATTTGAATTTCTGCTTTCTACTTTCCCAATTTCTACTTTTGCCCCCCCCCCGGCCTTTTTCGGGATTTTCGGGATTTTCGGGGGGTAGAAATTTTTTTCTTTTAATACATGCAGACGATAGGCGACATGAATATTAGGGTATCATCCTCATCAACCCCTCCAGTTCGCGCAATTTGGAGCGGTAAGCAGCCCGAATTCCAATGAGGCGGCCCCGGCTCGGCGCATTTGCGCCGAACCGCATTAGTTCTGTTGCCGCTGTTGACCGGAACGCTAACTGATCTTGTAAGGGAAACGGTAATGGCGGGACATCAGCCTGGTCGCGTCCGGATCATCAATGATCGTTTCCGTGGTCGCATCCCAGCGCAACTTGCGGCCGGTCAGCATGGAGATCAGCCCCAAGTGGCCGGGAATGGCGGAATGATGGGCCGTCTCGACCGGGGTGATGGTTTGCTGCCGCGTCTTTACGCAGTCAATAAAATTGCGATAGTGATCGGTGGAACGGTAGAGCCTGACCTTGAGATCGTCCATCGGCAATTCCTTGACGTCTTTCCAGTCCGGGTTGGACGCGTCAAACGACCCGCGATTCACAAACACCCAGCCGTCGGTGCCGATCCACTTGGTCCCGCCCTTGATCTCGTCGTAGCCGCCCGCCATGGTGATGTGGACGTCTTCGGGATACTTCATTTCAATCTTATACTTGGTGCAGGTGTTCCAAATCGCGTTCTTGTCCGGAAATTCGCCGTGGCCTTCGACTTCATAAGGCCCTTGGTTGTCAAAACCCAGTCCCCAATGCGCGATGTCCAAATGGTGGCCCACCCAATCCAGCAACTGCCCGTTGCCTGTGTTATAATTCCAGCGCCAGTTCATATGGCCCTGGCACGGGATATACGGAACCATCTTCGACGGCCCGATCCACGTATTGTAATCCAATTCCGGCGGCGCTTTGGTCACCTTGTTCTTCTCCTTGGTGTGGGCAAAATCCGTGTGGCCCGACGGCAGCCCAACTTCCACATGCGTCACTTTCCCAATCAACCCGTTGCGGACGATCTCCGCCGCCTTGTGAAAACTGCCGCTGGACCGCTGCCAGGAACCGGTCTGCCAGATGCGCCCGTATTGATGCACCGCCCTGACGATGGCCTGCTGCTCGGCGATGGTTTTGCCCAGCGGTTTCTCCCCGTAAATATCCTTGCCGGACTTGGCCGCCTCAATCGCAATCAACGCATGCCAGTGATCCGGCACGGCAATCATCACGGCGTCAATATCCTTTCGCGCCATCAGGTCGTGATAGTCATGATAACCTTTGCAATCCTTGTTTTTGTAATGGTCGTTGACGGTATCAATCGATCTTTTCAGGTGCTTTTTATCAATGTTGCAGGAAGCGACGATCCGGCAGTCGTTCAAGTTCATCAATCCCTTGGCGTTTTGGGGCGCGATCATGCCCCACCCCACAATGCCCACCACAATGCGTTCGGAAGGCGGAGGATTGCCGTCGCGGCCCAGGGCGCTGGCGGGAATAAATGTGGGCAAGGCGAGGGCTGCGCCCGTTGCGCCCGCCAGACGGATGAAATGGCGGCGGCTGATTGAAGAGCCGGTAGAAAATTCTTTCATGTTGAGCCATGATGCAGCATTGCAACCGCCCAACCAAGCGAAAATAGCCTGTTATTTTACCGCCACCGATTGGGTAGCCGCGCGCCGGGCTGTTTTTAAATTTTGCAGATGTCAATCTGGCGGCGATTCGTTTATGCTGACAAAACATGGCTGATTCAACCTCGAGTTTTTTAAATGGTACTGACTGGGCCGTCATCGTAATTTATGTGGGCATCATCATTTCGCTCGGCTCCTGGCTTGGGCGGGGTCAGCATAGCACGCGCGATTATTTTCTCGGTAGCAAGAGCATCCCCTGGTGGGGCGTCGGACTGTCCATCGTGGCCGCGGAAACCAGCGCCCTCACCATCATCGGCGTCCCGGCCATGGCCTACGCCGACCACGGCAACCTGACGTTTTTGCAATTGATCATCGGCTACGTCATCGCCCGTATCATCCTGGCGGTCATCATGGTGCCGCACTATTTCAAGGGGGAAATTTATTCGCCCTACCAACTTTTCTCCAACGCCTTCGGCAACGGCGCGCGCCAGACGGCCGGCGGATTTTTCCTGCTCAGCGAAACTCTGGCGGCGGGAGTGCGGGTGTATGTGGCCTGCATTCCCATCAAATTAATGCTCGGCAACAAGTTCATGGGCGGCGATCCCATCGTGGGCGCGATCCTTTTATTCGTCGGCTTGTCGCTGATCTATACCTACATCGGAGGGGTCAAGGGCGTGATCTGGACCGATGCCATCCAATTCGGATTATTCTTGTTGGGAAGTTTGTTCACCTTGTTTTACATCCCGCATTTTTTCCCCGGCGGCGTGAAGGAAGTGTTTCACACGGCGGCGGTGGCGGGCAAGCTGCATTGGTTCAGCGCCAGCGTCAACATCTCCTCGCTCTGGGAGGACCCGATCAATATCTGGATGGGCGTGATCGGCGGCACGTTCATGGTCATGTCCTCGCACGGGGCGGAACAATTGATCGTGCAACGGGTGCTGGCCTGCAAAAACGTCTCCGAAGGCCGCAAGGCTCTGACCTTGAGCGCGATTATTATTTTCCCCCTCTTTCTTATCTTCCTTTTGGTCGGGGTCATGCTTTGGGTTTATTACCAGAAATTTTCCCTCGCCATACCGCTTCCCGAAGTCCGTCCCGGCAGCGGCATCAAGGCCAACGATTTTATTTACCCGATTTTCATGTTGACAGGCGTGCCGCATGTGCTGAAGGGCTTGTTGATTGTCGCCATCCTGACTGCGGCGATGTCGTCGGTCAGTTCCGCCCTGACTTCCCTCGCCTCGGTTTCGACCATGGACTTCGTCAAGAAACTCCTGCCCGGCCGGTCTGAGACTTTTTTCCTGCGCTTCAGCAGACTCTCGACCGTTGTCTGGGCGGTGTTGTTGATGTGCGTGGCCTATCTGAGCCGGGAAGTGGCTTTCGTGCTGGAGGCGGCCTTCAAATTGCGCGGGTTGACCAGCGGCGCTTTGCTGGGCGGTTTGATGATGGCTCTTTTTTGGAAACGCGGCTCGGCCAGACCGGTCATCACGGGCATGCTTAGTTCCCTCGCCATCATGACTTACATCAGCCCCATGGTGCAGGCGAATCTCCCGGCAAGCTGGCCCCACCTTCCCGTCACTCTCGCCTTTCCCTGGTACACATTCTTCGGCTGCTGCATTACCGTCACCGTCGCTTTTGCCGTGTCGATCATATGGCCATCACCCCACGACAGCTTGAACAAATCAACGCTCGGTTGAGCGGCTTGAAACCCAAGTCCGCCCCAGTCGCCGAGGCCGGTCTGCGCGCCGCGCCGTCCGGCGGTTTCATCATCATCGGCGTCGATCCCTCCTTGCGCGGGACCGGTTACGGGGTCATCCGGTTTGAAAAATCGAATCCGCGCGCCCTGGCCCACGGCACCATTTCCTGCCCGGCGACTTGGGAACGCTCCCGTTGTCTGGCGAAAATCGCGCAAACGTTGCGCGACGTGGTGATTGCTTATCATCCGACGGTGTGCGCCATTGAAGGTTTGTTCTACGCCCAGAATCTGCAAACGGCCCTGATTATGGGCGAGGCGCGAGGCGCGGCGCTGGCGGTTTTGGGTGAAGCCGGGGTGGACATTTACGAAATCGCGCCGCGCAAGGTCAAACAGGCCATCGTCGGTTATGGGGCGGCGCAAAAATCGGCGGTGAGCAAAATGGTCCAGCGCATGTTGCAACTGGCCGAACCGCCATCTCCCGACGCCGCCGACGCGCTGGCCATTGCCCTGGCCCACGCCCAGGCCGGCAGCCGGAGTCTGGCGGCGCTCGATAAAAAAATCTAGGCCGCTTCCATCACAAGTCGGCCAGATACAGCCGGCGATTGCGCCAGAGATAGAGCGCGCCGGAAGTAAAAGTAAGGATTGTGGCCAGATACATCGAAATCTGGGCGACCACTCCTATCCACGAATGGCCGGCCGGAAATCCAAACAGCGTCCGGCCAAAGCAGCCCCATTGCGAATAACTGTGCAAAACCAAAATTGAAATGGCGGCGACAATCTGGGCAATCGTTTTGTATTTGCCGAAACTTTCCGCCGCCAGCACGAGGTTTTTCGAGACCCCCAGCAGACGCAGCCCCGTGATGGCCAGTTCCCGCGCCACAATGATCACCACCATCCAGGCCGGCATCCAGCCGCGCCCGACAAAGGCAATGAAGGCGGAGCATATCAGTATCTTGTCGGCCAGGGGATCCATCAGAATCCCGAAATTGGTGATCAGCTTGTCGCGCCGCGCGATCTTGCCATCCAGGTAATCGGTCAAACCCGCCGCGCTAAACAGCAACAGGGCGATCGTCTCCTCATACGGCGCGTTGGAAAAAACGGCGGCCAGGAAAAAAAAGGTCAGGGCAAATCGGGAAACTGTCAGTTTATTTGGTACGTTCATTCACATTTGGCACTCATGTTTGAACGCGATATAAAGACAGAATTCGTCGTGAAGCAATTCATTTCCTGATTTTAGATTGGTTTGGCAATCAGGTCGTAATCGGTATGACCCACAATTTTGACCCGCGCGAACCCCCCCAACGGCAGTTGGCCACCCACATAGACGCGTCCGTCAATGTCCGGGGCGTCCGCCTGACTGCGGGCCACCAGCCAGGGACCGCGCCCCCGCCCGCCCGCGCCCTGCGTTTCCGTCCCCGAACGAATCAAGTTGTGTTCCCATGATCTGATGTTCCCTTCCGGCGCCTGTTCCCGCGTCGCTTTCCCCTCGATCAACACCTCGATTTCCCGTCCGACGAAAGACCCGGAAATGCGGCGTGAAATTTTCAGTTGCTCGGCCATGGCCTGCTTTTGCCGGCGTTCTTTGACGGCGCGGGAAATCTGGCCTTCCATCCGGCCCGCCCGCGTGCCGTCCTGCTTTGAATAAGCGAAGACGCCCATCCGCTCGAATTTTGTTTCCCGGATGAAATCGAGCAAGTCCTGGAAACAGGCCTCCGTCTCGCCGGGAAACCCCACAATAAACGTCGTGCGCAGGGTGATGCCGGGAACGGCCGCGCGTATGCGGGCGATCAGATCCACGATGTACTGGCGCGACGTTTCGCGGCGCATGCGTTCGAGCATGTTTTCGTGGATGTGTTGCAGCGGCATGTCAACATAACGCGCCACCTTCGGGCATTGCGCGATGGTTTCCATCAGCTCGTCCGTCCAGTGCGCCGGATGGGTGTAGAGCAGCCGCACCCAGAATTTTCCCGGCAATCCGTTCAGTTCCCGCAACAGGGTGCAAAGGGTCGTGGCGTCCGCCGCCAGCGATTTGGCCGTGGCCGAAAATTTTTCGGGCGAAGAAATGGCGCGGCTGGCGTTGGGCCGCAAATCCAGCCCGTAATAGGTCGAGTCCTGCGAGATGAGGTTCAGTTCCTTTACCCCGTCGGCGATCAATTGCCGCGCTTCCTGCACAATGTCGGACTGAATGCGGCTGCGGTGCGACCCGCGCATCTGCGGAATGATGCAAAAGCTGCACGGATGATTGCAGCCATCGGCAATTTTCAGGTAGGCAAAATGCTTCGGGGTCAATCGAAAGCGCGGCGTGGCATAATCAGGGATGTAGTTCGGACGCAAATTGACCTGGATCAACGGCGACACCGTGGCCGATGACGGTGACGCGGATTTGGCCCGGTCCAATTCGGCCATGCGGCCCACGATTTGTTTTTTGGCATGGGCGCTTTTGGCCGGGGGCGACGGCGGTTGCGCCAGTTTTTCGCGCCGCCGGGCCAGCGCCTGTTGCACAATGTCCGCCGCTTGCGCCACTTGGTCGATGCCCATGAATGCGTCCACTTCCGGCAGGAGCGCGGGCAAATCGTCGCGGAATCGTTGCGGCAGACAGCCCGACACGATCAGCGCCTGGCCGGGCCGGGTTCGCGCGCGCAGTTCGGCGAATTGCAGGATCGCGTCCACGCTTTCTTCCTGGGCGGCGTCAATGAATGAGCATGTGTTGACTATGACGACGTCGGCCAGGGCGGCTTCGTTGGTGATTTCCAACCCGGCCTTAAGCAGTGAGCCTAGCATGATTTCGGCATCGGCCAGATTCTTGGCGCAACCAAGCGATACCAGTCCGACGCGCACGGGCGATTTTAAAGTCTTCGTCACAGGGACAACTTACGAGGCCGGAGAGAAAAGGCAAACAAGCTAATTGGCCGGCGGCGGCAGCGGCAGGGTTTCGCTGGCGGGCGCAATCTTATATTGCCCCGCGCCCAACCCCGCCAAGGGATCCGTCTTTTGGTTCCGAATCCATCCAAAATAAGCCACCGCCAGCAGCAACACGATCAAGGCCGTGATCGCGCCAGGCAGTATCAGGCGGCGGACGTACTTGGAAAACTCGAACATGGCGCTGTCCAGAATCCCGTTGGCAGGCTGGCTCAGCGCCGGCTCGTGCTGGCCGGCCCCGGCTAATTCATGGCTCAGTTGTTCAAGGATTTTAGCCGCGTCCAGCTTCAGCAGAGTCGAATAGGCGCGCACAAAACCCCGGATATAAACCGGGGCCGAAAAGACGCTGTAATTGCCTTCCTCCAGGGCGCGAATATGCTCGCTGCGGATTTTGGTGTAATCCGCCACTTGGTGAATGGCCAGATTTTGGGCCTCGCGCGCCGCGCGCAATTGCTCGCCGACAGTTGGCATATAACATCTCTGATAGCATTGATGCGCGTGGCTGGCAATTATTTTTATGATGACAGCAACCGGCCTAATGGGCGCCAAACGCGCCTTCGGAAGGGTCCGGCTGGCCAAAATCCAAACCAATTCCACCGCCGCGCCAGAGCGCCGGACAGGCTATATCGGCTGTTGAAGACAAAAACTGAAGCAGGTTTGACATTAAATTCAGGACAAACAAACAACTGCCCCATATCTGTACAATTGACACTCTTGTTTTGGGGCAAATTCAGCCGGTAAAGCACGGAATCTTTTTCCTTCAAGAGCCGAAAAACATGACAAGACCTGTCTCAAACGAGTGCGTTTCCCATGGCACAGTCGATGCTTGACGATGGCTGGCTATGATGATGGCTATGATGATGGAAAGTCTAAATAATTTAATTGAAGCGCTGCGCGACGAGTTGGGAAACTATGGCGAGATGCTTCTCTTGCTGGATCGCCAGTGGGAATATCTCAAGAACCGTGCGGCCCAGGACGTTTCCCGGTCCATCAGCCAGGTCCGGCTCCAAGGCGAAACTTTGGAGGCGTCCCGCGAACGCCGCGAAAAGTGTTTCCGCGCCGTGGTTTCGGATTTGGGCCGGAACGAAATCTTGTCCTGCCACGACCTGATTCCGCTCATGCCGCCCGACTACCGGCCCCTGCTCAAAGCGTTGGTCGAGGAAAACAACGAACTCCTGTCTCTGGTCCGCCGCCGCGCGCGCCAAAACCATTCGCTCCTGAAACGTTCAATGGATTTGATGCAACAGGTCGTAAACTCGCTCTGCCCGGCGGAAAACGAACCGGCCCTTCTAACGTAAACTGAATCGCGACTTTCGCCGCCTCGTGGCGAAAGTCATTTCCCTGCCGTCAAAGGTTTCAATGCATCGGGATTTGGGCCGTTGATCAGTTCATTTCAACGGCCTGAATGGTTCGGCGCTCCCATTTAAAGCAAGCCGGAAAAAAAGCGGCGCCAGCGCGGTTCAAAATAATGCTCGCGATCCAGCGAGATAACAACCATCGACGCGCGTCCGACAATGCGGTTGCGGTCCACCGTGCCCCAAAAACGCGAATCGTTGCTGTTATCCCGATTGTCGCCCATCATGAAATACTTCCCCGCCGGCACGGTGATTGGCCCGAAAGTGCGCAGGGCCGGCCGTTGCGGCAATATCGTTACAGGATGGGATGGCATTACGCCTGTCTTTTCCTTCGCATAGACGCGCAGGCCTTCTTTGTCCGGTGGGACGTCGCGGCCAGTGCCGGTCGGCAATAGTTCGTATTCCGACAAGCGGCCATTAATCAGGAGATGTTCGTTGGCCAGTTCGATCCGGTCTCCCGGCAGTCCGATGACTCGTTTGACCAAACGCGTGCCATCCACCGGCGAAAAGAAAACCACGATGTCGCCGCGCTTTGGATCACTCCATTGCGCCAGATGCCAGGTGGTGAAAGGCACTTTCAAGTCGTAAGCCAGTTTGTTGACGAACACGCGGTCGCCCTGGACAATGGTCGGATTCATGGAACCGGTGGGAACATCATTCCAATCGGCAATCGCCGAGCGGAACGCCGTCAAGACGATGATGAACAAAAACAGCGACTTGTTTTCACGCCAAACCTTCTTCCACCCCTCCCGGCCTTTGTATTTCTTCATGGTTAATTTGACAGCTTTTGCCGGATATCGTTCAGTTCAATTTGTCTTCCCCGAAGGCGGTTATTTCTTGTCGGATAACGGCATTAGTACCCAATATATGTGCCGGGACCGGAGAATTAGGCTGATTCAATCCCCGGCGATGAACAATTTTACTACGACTATGGCTGACCAAACGACACCTTCAAAAACGGTTCGGACCGAACGTGCCACGCTGCAAATCAACCGGCGGCATTTTATTTATACTTCGGCTTTGGCGGCCGGCGCGTTGACCGCCGGTCTGTCGGCGGCCATGGCGCGGCTCAATTACAAATCTCCCAACGATAAACTGGCCATCGGCTGCATCGGGCTGGGCAACCAGATGCATGGCGTGATGAATGAACTGGTCAATTTCCAGCAGGATATTGTCGCCATCTGTGACGTCGATGCGCATCAGATCGATGGCATACGCAATCTCGCGGGAAAAGCAAAGGCTTACCGGGATTTTCGGGAGCTTCTGGAACACGACAAGTCGGTGGACGCGGTGGCCATCGCCACGCCGGATCATTGGCACGCCACCATCAGCACGGCGGCCATCAAGGCCGGCAAACACGTCTATTGCGAAAAGCCGCTGACCCACACCGTGGCGGAAGCGCGGCAATTGAGCCATTTGGCCAAACACTCAAAAGTGGCGACTCAAACCGGCAATCAAGGCAGCGGCTCATCCAATTTTCGTCGCAGCATCGAGTTGATCCAGGCGGGCGTGTTGGGTCCTGTGCGCGAAATTCACATCTGGCATCCGCCTCATGGCTGGCCCTGTGGCGTGGTGCGTCCCGACGGGGCGGATCCAATTCCCGAAGGATTGGACTGGAATTTTTGGATCGGTCCTGCTCCGATGCGGCCCTACAAACGGGAAGTTTATCATCCGATCAAATGGCGCGGCTGGTATGACTTTGGCGGCGGTTCGCTGTCTGATTTTGCCTGCCATTCCTTTAGCATGCCTGTGCGCGCCCTGGATTTGGATTATCCCACCCGGATCGAAGTTTCCGGAGAGGGTCTGGGCATGGAAAGCTTTCCCAAATCATGCCGGATCGATTTTTCCTTTCCCGCCCGGGGGAACCGCGCGCCGGTCTCAATCCACTTCCACACCGGAGGAGAAATGCCGCAAAGCGACGTCATGGAGGGAGTGGCGGCATCGTTTAATGGCATTCCCAGAACCGGATGTCTGCTGCTGGGCGACAAAGGTACGCTTTCCGCCGGACTTTGGAACAACGAATGTTCCCTCAAGATGAAAGGCGAGCCGGAGTTCGAGCCTGCCGCCAACCATCCCGCCGCCAAAGACGTGCCCCGATCCCTGCCTCGCGCGCCCAAAGACCGGCACGTACTGGAATGGATCGAAGCCTGCAAAGGCAATGGCAAGACATTCTCACCTTTCGAATTTGGCGGGCACGTCACCGAGATTGGCGCCGCCGGGCTCATCGCCCTGCGCTTGGGACACAACATCGAGTGGAACGGCCATGCCATGAAAGCAAAGGGAGAACCCGCCGCCGCCGCCCTGGTAAATCCCCCGCACCGAAAAGATTGGTCCGTGTGACCCCAAGAACGCGGCCGGCCTCACGCGCCGGCCTGTGATTGACAATAAATGATCGGAGAACGCCCCGTTCACCCTGCTTATGCGCTTTGGTTGCGGCACATAATGGAGCGCAATCTTGCGCCAAACGGCAGCAGCAGCATGGCGCCTGAAATCAGCGTGGCCGGCTCCGGCACGGACGTCACAACGGTGGGGATGTTGATGTCGTTATCAATCAGCGTCACGGCGCCGGTTAGAGCCAAGGCTCTGCCCGACAAAATATCCGCCCCGTATCCAAGCTGATGCTGTCTTCAGCCAGGATACTGCCATAAAACGACGTGGTTGTTCCGAGAGTGGCGGAGGAACCGACCTGCCAGAACACATCGCTGGCAGAAGCTCCATTTTCCAGGATAATGGACGAAGCGCTGGCAGTCGTAAGCGTACTGTAAATCTGGAAAATGTACTCGCCAGGCCCGTTCAACGTGAGTGCTCCCGTCAGTTGAGCCGAGGAGCTAAAGGAATAGACGCCCGGCCCGAGCGTGGGTACTGGTAGTGTTACCCCCCCGTTCCCCAAGGTGTCACCGCTCAAGTTTACAGCGCCCGTTGCGTTCTTCAGGCTGGTGTATGCAGTCAGGGCATCAGCCTGAGCCTGCTGCGCGACCCCGTCAGTATCGTGTATCGCTCCATTCACCACGGTTCCCGGAGGAAAGCCAGTGATCGAAGTGCCGGCATAAAGCCCCAAATTCCCGTTGAGAACGGTTTCGCCAGTGCTCGTCACCGTTGACGCCCCCATGACCGCAAAGCTGTCCGCCGAACCTAAATTAATTGAAGCTTTGCTTTGCTGGAGAAGACCGGTCAGCGCGACGACCGATAAAATCAAACATTTTACTGCTCGTCAGTTGCATAGTGTGCCTTTCAGTTTTTATGGCGACGTATTCTCATCACCCTTTGAGGAGCTTACGCGACGGGCTATTCTTTGACTATGGGGTAGAACCCGAATATCCAAATGCGGTCCTATTTATTCTATTGAAGACAGCAAGAAACCTAAAATCTTCTCCGCATTGTCCGCCGCCCGAACGCCGATGAGCCGTTCATACGGTGAACACCCCATGGCGTCCGCAAGCTTTCACGGCCTATGATCGGGCCGTGATTGAAAAATACCACCGGCAACTGGAAGGGTCGGCCAGCGCGACGCTTCAATGCCAGACGGGCCGTCCCCATCGCATCCTTGTGGTGGATGACGAGCCGTTGATTCTCCGTCTCAACACCCAAATGTTGTTTGGCGCCGGCTACAATGTGGACGCCGCCGCAGACGGGGCTGACGCCTGGGACACTCTTCAACTTAACTGTTACGACCTCATGATCACTGACAACAATATGCCGAAGGTGTCAGGCGTTGAGTTGATCCAAAAGGTGCATGTCGCCCGCATGACCCTGCCGGTGATCATGGCCACGGGAGCATTGCCAACGGAGGAATTCGCCCGCTACCCTCATCTCCAACCCGCCGCGATAATGCTCAAGCCCTATACCTCTGAGGAGTTTTTGGGGATGGTGCGGGAAGTTCTGCGCGCGACCGATGGAACCCGCGAGCAGACCGCCCTGCAGCCATACTGGCAAAACCAGCCGTTGGCCGATGGTTTGCAGCTACAATGATTCTGCTTCGAGAGGTAGGGTTACACCCCATAGCTAAAGAACAGCCTACTGCATAGTGTACCCGAAGAGTGATGGTGAATAAATTGCCATTAAAAAAAGACACACAATTATGCAAAATAAAAAAACTATGGTCACGAGGTTGGGGATTTCGGCGGCATCTGTTTTGATCGTCGGGCATTTGGAAGCTCAAGCGGTCAATATGACGTTGGAGAACACCATCGCTGATACCGGATTTAGCGCCACCTTGAGCGGATACGGCACGATCATCAACACGGATGATTTGATCGGTATTTATGCCTTTCAAGTTAACTCCGTCACCCCCGGCAGCTCCATGATCGGCAGTCAACTGTACGCGATCTGTCTTAGCCCGCAGGGAAACCTGTCCTTCGGTTATGGAGGCAACTACACTCTGCAAACCTTCGCGCAGGCGGGTAATGGCTCGTATCCTTCCGCGTGGATAGCTCCGGCGGGCATTCAGAATGCGAATTACTTGTTCAGCACTTTTGCGCCGAAACTTGAGGGCGGCAATGTTCTCAATGGCTTCGTCGGATCTGTCAACGATCAGGCTTCGGCGATGGCGTGGGCCATGTACACCGCGCTGTATAACAGCACCGCATTCGGCGCGGCTGCGGATGGAACGCCCACCAGCGGTTTTGACGTCGCGTTGAGTGGCAATCTCCTTCAGGATTACAATATCTTCCTCGGCGACCTCGCGACCGGGTACAACGGTTCCACACTGGCGACGGGTTACGTGTTGACTCCTTCTTTGGGTCAACCTGGTGCGGAACAGACCATGATTTTCACCCCCATTCCCGAGACCTCCACCCTGATCGCCGGCGCCCTGATGGTGCTGCCGTTTGGTGCAAGCACGTTTCGGATTCTGCGCAAAAAACGCGCGTCATAGCCGTCACGCCATCGGATACTCCTAAATTCCTTTATTCAAAGACCGGAACGGACGAATCAGTCAATGCTATTTTCATGAAATGATATGAATTCAAAAACACTGCTCGGAACCTTAACCATCGTGCTGGCTCTGGCGGCACGGGTTCAAGCCCAGTTCACTTACAGCGCAAATGCCGGCAACACGAACACCATCACCATCACAGCTTACAGCGGGTCTGGCGGTGCTGTGAACATTCCTGCCACCATCAACGGCCTGCTCGTTACCGGCATCGGGGCGGCGGCGTTCGGCGGGAGCAGCCTGAACGGTGTCATCATTCCCACCAACGTCACCAGCGTCGGGGATTCCGCATTCGATGACTGCACCAACCTGAACGGCATCATCATTCCCAACAGTGTCACCAGCATTGGGGATTCCGCGTTCGCGGACTGTATAGGCCTGACCAACGTCACGATCTCCGACGGCGTCACCAGCATCGGAGCATGGGCGTTTGTTTACTGCGACAGCCTGACCAGCATCACGATTCCCAACAGCGTCACCAGCATCGGAAACGATGCGTTCGAGAACTGTGCCAGTCTGAGCAACGTCATCATTCCCGGCAGTGTAACCTATATTGGGGATTCTGCGTTCTATGACTGCGCCAGTTTGAGCCACCTCGCGATCTCCGACGGCGTCATCGGCATCGGGGACTCCGCGTTCGCGGGCTGCGCCAGCCTGACTAATGTCATCATTCCCGGCAGTGTCCTTGGCATTGTGGAGAATGCATTCCTTGATTGCACCAACTTGGCCAATGTCTTTTTCAAGGGCGCCCCCCCCACCGCTGATGCATCTGTGTTTTTTTATGACGCCAACGCGACGATGTATTATTTGCCCGGCGCCACCGGCTGGAGTTCCCCTTTTGCCGGTCGCCCAGCCGTGCTGTGGAACCCGCTGATCCAAACCGCCGATGGCAGTTTTGGTGTGCGAACCAATCAGTTTTGTTTCAATATCACCGGGACAAACAACTTTACGGTCGTGGTCGAAGCCTGCCCCAACCTGGTTAATCCAGTCTGGACGCCATTGCAGACAGCTACGCTGGCCAAGGGTTCGCATTACTTCACCGATCCCCAGTGGACAAATCATCCCACCCGGTATTACGCCCTCGGCTTGCCCTGACGCACCACAGGCTGCAGTTAATGGTATATTGGATTCCCATTTCAGCCTTTAGCCTTATTTTCCTCCCTGCTGCAACGCTTGGCGCGCCTTGTATCGCTCCAGCTCGCGTGCAGCTTGGCTCGCCATTTCTTCTTGTCCTGCCGCCCGCGCCAGATCGACGGCTTGTTGCGCATACTTGACAGCCTCGTCAAATTCCCCGCTTTCAGCCAGGGCGGCGGCAAGAGTGTGCAAGATGACCGGATTTTTGCCCCCGGACGATTCGTTGGCCAGACGGCTAAGTCGCACCGCTTCCCTCCCGTTGCGCAATGAAGGCGGCGGCGCGGTCGCCAGCAGCCAGGCCAGGTTGTTTTGCACATCCACGTCCGAAGGGTCGAGTTGCAAGGCGGCTTGGTATTCGGCAATGGCTTCCCCCGGCCTGCCGCGCTGGAAAAGCGCGTTGGCCAGATTAACGTGGACCGACTCATTGCCGGGCAGGGTTTGCAGCGCCAATTGGTATTGGACGATGGCCTCATCCAGCCGGCCACTCTGGCGCAAGGCCGTTCCAAGGTCGTTGCGGGCCGCGACAAGGCCGGAGTTGATGCGCAATGTCTCTTGATATTGGACAATGGCGCCGGCAAGGTCCCCTTTTTTGCGCAAAGCCGCGCCGAGATTAAAATGCGCCCCGGCAAAATCCGGCCAGATTCTGACCGCTTCCCGGTATTGGGCGATGGCTTCCTCCGTCCGGGTTTTTTTGTAAAGCTCAAAGCCAAGATTGGAATGGGCCTCCGCGTAATCAGGCCTGATTTGCAATGCCCGGCGGTAATGGGAAATGGCGGCGTCCCCCTCGCCGTTTTGGCCCAGCGCACTTCCGAAATTATTTTCCGCGACGGCGTTGTCCGCGGTGCAGGCAATGGTGTGGCCCCACAAAGCGCGGCTGTTTTGCCAATACGCGGCCTGTTTCCAGGCGCACACTCCCAATACGACCGGCACGGCGATCATCAAACCGGCGGCGACGGCGCGATTCCTCAGCCAACAGGCCGCCCACCACGTTGCCGCCACATAGATGCCGATCTGCGGCAAATAAGTGTAACGGTCGGCGTGAGCCTGACGGCCCGCCTGAATGATCCCCAGCACCGGCGCCAGCATCACCAAATACCAAACCCATCCCGCCAACAACCACGGCTGCGTTTTCCGTTGCATCCAGGCAAAGATGGAAAGGCCGGCCAATATCAGCACGGACGCGATCACCTCGCCGGGAGGATTGCCATTCCGGGGAAACGGATACAGCGCGGCCAATCCAACCGGGCGGATCATCTGCCCCAGATAAACCACCGGCGACACCAACCCGTTTTCCAGCCGGTGCGCCAGCGAGAAGGCGCCGCCCGTATGAATCCCCTCCTGCTGCGCCCACAGCGTCACGGCACAACCCGCCGCGGACAGGGCCAGCAAGGGCAGTTTCTCCAGGATCAATTTCGCGGCCGATTCCTTGCGTTGCAACGGCCAGTAATCCAACGCCAGAAGCAGCAGAGGCAGGGTGACCAGCATCGGTTTGCACATCAGCCCCAAGGCAAACAACAAGAGCACCAGGCCGTAACGGGCCGGCGAACCGGGCTGGCGCGCATAACGGCAATATGCGCCGAGTGTCAGCATAAAGAACAACCCGCTCAGCATGTCCTTGCGCTCGCTCACCCAGGCCACCGATTCCACCCGCAATGGATGCACGGCAAACACCGCCGCCACAAACGCGCTTTTCCAAAAGGCCCCGGTCATCCGGCTGAGAATCCAAAACAACCCGATGACGACGGCGGCATGGAGAAGGACATTGGTCAGGTGGTGTCCCCAGGGATTCAACCCGTACACTTGACAATCCAGCATGTGCGACAGCCAGGTCAACGGATGCCAGTTGGCGGAATGGGAACGGGTCAGCGCCTGGACAACGCCTTCGCCGGTGAACCCGTGATTGACCATCGGGTTGTCATAAACATACAAATTGTCGTCAAAATTGACAAAGCCACCCCCCAACGTCCGTCCGAAAACGGCAAAGGTCACGGCCGCCAGCGCAACGCATATGACCGGCGCGCGCCAAGGTTGCCATGATGATTTTTCAGAACAGGCGGCCATGAATCGGTTGCAAAAAACCTCAGTGACAGATCACGCCGTCATCCTGCCAGACGGGCGACGGAGCCGTCAATCCGTGTTCAACCCAAAAAACGCTCAATTCCTATTGAATCCTGTGCGTGCATACGATAAAACGGTGGGATGACATTGATGACCGCTCAGCGAATAAGCAGGGAGTGTAGGTTCCCGGTAAACGGAGTGCTGAGATGGATGAAGGAAGACACTTCTTCAAACTTCATTCAGGGTGTCTTGTCCCGCGAACCATTCACGGCAATCGCAGCCCAGCCCGTGCCCGGCAAAAATTTATCCGCATGAAAAATGGCTCTTCCCAACGCCGCGTTGTCATCACAGGCATGGGGGTTATTTCACCCAGCGGCAAGGATTTGCGGACTTTCTGGAGCAACGTCCGCGGCGGCATCAGCGCCGCCGCCCCCGTCGCCCGCTTCGATGCCAGCCATTTGCCGGTCAAAATCGATGCCGAGGTAAAGGATTTTAACGCCTCCGAGTTTATCAAAACCCGGAAACCGGGCCGA
This sequence comes from uncultured Verrucomicrobiota bacterium, assembly GCA_964558455.1. Classification (GTDB taxonomy): domain Bacteria; phylum Verrucomicrobiota; class Verrucomicrobiia; order Limisphaerales; family Palsa-1400; genus DASRLE01. The sequence goes on from CAZLEE010000059.1 coordinate 16,571, forward strand.
TTCGACCTCACCATCCAATATGGCGTCGCCGCCGCCACCATGGCCACCTTGGACGCAGGCATCGACTTGAGCAGTCTCGATCCGGATCGTGTCGGAGTGGTGGAAGGCACGACCATCAGCGGAGCGGAAAGCATCATCAAGGCGCGCGACAGCTACAAGAAGAACAACAATAATTTCCGCGCCTTGCATCCCTACAACGTCGTGGCGGGATATTGCGGTGAAGGCAGCAGCACTATCAGCCTGCATCTGGGAATTCATGGCCATGCCGTGACCTATTGCTCTGGATGCGCCTCAGGCAGTGACGCCATCGGCCACGCCGCCCGCATGATTTGTCTGGACGATGTGGATGTGGCCCTCGCTGGCGGAGCGGAAGAAACCATGGAAATGCTGCACGTCGGTTTCTGCCGTGTTCGCGCCATGTCGGAACAAAACGCCATCCCGGCTCAGGCCATGAAACCCTTCGACCGGGCACGCGACGGTTTTGTCATTGGCGAAGGCGCGGCCTTTTTCGTTTTGGAGGAAATATCCCACGCCTTGGGCCGCGGCGCCCGCATTTACGCGGAAGTCGCCGGGCACGGCCACAGTTGCGAGGCTTATCACGCGACCGATCCCCATCCCGATGGCATTGGTTACGTGAGCGCCTTTGAAAAGGCCCTGCGCCAGGCCCAGGTGCATCCATCCGAAGTGCAATACATCAACGCACACGGTTCCGCCACGCCCCTGAACGATCCCATTGAAACCAAGGCGATCAAACGGGTCCTGCGCGAACACGCCAAGCGCGTCGCCATCAGCGCGACCAAACCGATCACGGGACATCTCCTGGGCGCTTCCGGCGCGGTGGAGACAATGATCTGCGCGCTGGCCATCGCGCATCAGGAAATCCCGCCCACCATCAATTTGCACGATCCGGATCCGGCTTGTGATTTGGATTATGTTCCGGGCGAAGCGCGAAGCTACCCGGTAAAGGTTGCGGTCAATTTAAATGCCGGTTTTGGCGGCCGATATGCCTGCCTGGTATTAAAGAAAGTCTGAGACGCCATGCATTCCTCGCTTGATGTCATCAGGATCACAGCGCTCGCAGCGACGTTGTTCAACGTCGTGTTGACGGTGCTGGTGTTGTGGCGCGATTTGCGTTCCACCTTGCACCGCGTCTTTCTGGTCTGGGGCATTTCGGTGACGCTCTGGAACTTCGGCGTCTTCCATCTCAGCCAGAACATCAGTCCGGCGGAGGCGTTTTACTGGGCCAAGATTTTGCAATTGGGGGTCATTTTCATGCCGCCCAGCCTTTTTCACCTCTCCACCCTTATTTCCAAAACACGCGTCGGTTGGGCGGTGCCCGCCTTGTATGCGGTTCATGTCTGCCTTGCCATCAGTCTCCTTTTCAATTGGTTCATTGTGGGCGTGCGGCACTTGGATGTGGGTTACTGGTCGATTCCCGGACCGGGCTTCTATGTCTTCACCTGGTTTTATCTCGCCATCACAACCGCGCTGATGCTCATTTTGTATCGCAAACAAAGAGTGGCGCCGCCAACCCAGCGCACCCGCATCCGCGCCCTCCTCTTCGCCATCATCGGTCTGTGGGTTTTCGGCAGCAACGACATGATGCCCATCTGGGGCATCGACACTTATCCATTCACCCACCTGAAGTTCTATCCGATGGGCAGCATGGCCGCGGTTTTCTACGTGGTCGTCGTCGGTTACAGTGTTCTGCAACATCAACTGCTGGACATCCATGTCACCCTCAGCCGATTCGCCGCCCAATTCGTCCGCCTGCTCTTCATGGCCCTGGTGGGATTCATACTCCTTCTGGGAGCGTCGCTCATTAGTCCGTCCAGCTTCACCGCTTTTTCTTTCATCGCCTCCATAGGCGCCCTCGCCATCAGCGCCGTGGTCGCTTCCCTCTTCTTCCCCCAATTCTTCGGCAAAGGCGCCGACACCTTGGAACGGCGGATTCTGGGCGACCGCTTTGAATACCACGCGCGGGTCAAAAACCTGATTCAAACCATGCAGTCCTTTCCCGAACCGGAACCAATGTTGCAGGAATTGGACGTCTTGCTGGTCAGCACCATGCGGGTGCGCAGTTACCAAATCATTTTGCTGGATGACACCACCCGCGGCCTCGTCCTGTTGCATTCCCACCCCGCGCGGCAGACCATTGATGTGTCCGACATGGGAATCGACTCGCCCGTCTTCCGCTACTTCCAGCAGACGCGGGCCAAATCGCTTTCCTGCAACCAGATTTACGACGAGGAACACGACTCGGCCCTGCAACGCGAGGCCCGCCAGCAACTCAAAACGTTCGAGCCGGAATTTTGCTTCCCGTTCTTTTCCGGCGACGACCTGGTCGGCTTGATGTTGCTCGGCCCAAAAAACAATCGCGACCTCTTTACCCCTCATGATTTAAGCCTGCTCATTGACCTTTCGGCCAGCCTTGGATTGCTCCTGAATCAAATCCGCCTGCGCCAGCAATTGCAGGCCGTCTACGAGCAGGATTTGATGGGCCGCATGTCGCGAGGCCTGGCCCACGACCTCAATAATTTGTTGACTCCGGTGCAAACTCTGCTACAGTTGTTGCGTGAATCCCGCATGAACCAAGACATCATTGACGAGTTGTTGCCCATGGGGTTGCGTAACCTCGAAACTGTCCGCACTTACGTCAATGAAGCGCTCTTTTTCTCCCATTCCTCCAAACTCCAAGGCAAACCCGGACGCTTGGACGAAACCGTCCGGGAAGCGATGTCCCTCGTCCAAACCAACGCCGAAGCCCAAACCATTTCCATCAGCTTTCCAGGCGCAGTCGAAGCCATCATTGAAATGGACGCCGTGCTCATTAAACGGCTGGTGTGCAACCTGCTTTCCAACGCGATTGACGCCTCGCCCAACGGTTCCACAATCGAAATCCAACTGACGCTCCTGCCCAAAACGGAATTAAACCGCGACTGGTATCGTCTCAAAGTGACAGACCATGGCGAAGGCATCAGCCCCGAAAACCTGCAACGCGTTTTCACCCCTTACTTCACAACCAAAAACACGGGCGACGGCAAACGCGGATTCGGCCTCGGCCTGGCCATCGCCAAAAAAATCGTCCACCTGCATGGCGGAAACCTCAGCATCGTCAGCAAGGAAAAGAAAGGGAGCACAGTGCAGGTGGATTTACCCAGCAAGTCCGTGCAAAACCAAAAGCAAACCCAAACCGTTTCAGGCCAGGGATTTGGAATGATCCCGGCATGAAGACAATCCTGGTTATCGCCCCCAATCCATCCCTGGCCGCCGCCATTCGCAGCGCGCTGGAACCGGAGCGTTATCGCGTCGTCGAGCATCGCGAGGTGCGCGAGGACGAATTGCGCCTGACTGCCGCCGTCATTGATGCCTGCGTGTTTGACGCGGACCTCACCAACATTGAGCCGATCCGCAACATCGAACGTCTGCGCCGCGTCCTGCCGCAATGCCCCGTTATTCTCTACAGCTCCGATTCCCAGCGCAGTTGGGAGGAGGACGCCTACGTTCTGGGCGTCGATCATATTCTCAGGAAACCGGTGCGGCCCCATGTGTTCAATGCCATCCTGGACCGTTTTTTTCAGGCGGATGCGTCCCAGCCCCGCACCATTGAGCCTGCCCCGCCGCACCCGGAACACTTGTCCCCTGACGAATCCGCCCGCATGCCTGCCCGCTCCTTGGAAACGTTGCGCCATTATTCCTCCATCCTTTCCCACACCCTCTGCGCCGAGTCCATGCTGCGGAAATTCCTGCTCCTCCTCCGCGAAATCATCGGCGTCAATCGCGCCGCCATTTTCCTGCGCAAGCCGGACGGGGTCGTCAGCGAAACCCCCGCCGCCACCGGCCACCGGTTGTATCCCGCCTGCGCCATCGGCCTGGCCCCCGGCATCGTCGATTTCCTTGAGCTTTCCCTCGAATCCGGCATCGGCGGTTACTTGTTCAAATCCGGCCGCCTCCTCCGCCGCGACTGCGACGAAGTTTCCCGCACCCCCCAGATGCGCAACGAATTTGATCTCCTGGGCGCACAGGTGGCCATCCCCATTTTGGACCGCGAAAACCTGGTCGGCATCACCGTCCTCGACGGCCGCGTCACCGGCGAACCCGTCAGCAACGAGGAACTGGCCCTCATCTTCCATCTGCTCGAACCCCTCGGCCAGGCGGTCAAAAACATCTGGCTGCACGACGACATTTTAGCCCGCCACCAAATGATGTTTGGCATCATGAGCCAGCTCAAAAGCGGCTGCGTGGTCGTCGCTCCGGATTTGCGCGTCCTTCATGCCAACGAAATGGCCCGAACCTGCTTCCCCCGCCCGAACCGCGCCGCCAACGCCTTTGATTTCAACGACCTCCCCCAAGCCATCGGCGGCAAGGTTTTTGAAGTCCTGAAAACCGGCCGGCCTGTGGCCGATTACCATTACCGGCCCCTCAATGCCCCGGAGCAGCACTATCAGATCACCATCACCCCCTTCCACCGTGAAAACGCGGGCGCGCCCGCCGCCGCCTTGTTGGTGGTGGAAGACTGCGCCCCGGACGACCGCATCCGCCATCTGGAAATCGAGACCGCCAACCTCCGTCTGGTGCAACAAATGGCCGAGCGCTTCGCCCACGAAATCGGCAACGCCGTCGTCCCCATCTCCACCCATCAACAACTCATCAAAGACCGGATCAATGATCCCGACTTCCAGCAATCGCTCGCTGCGGCGATGGAAGAAGGAGTCAAACGCGTCAGCCGCCTCGTCGATCAAATGCGCTTCCTGGCCCGCGACCGCGCCGGCAAAATGGAAGCAGTGCCGGTGAAACAATTAATCGAAGCCGCCTTTCGCGAAGCCCGCGCCCACCACCCCCCCACCACCGTCCTCCTGCAATTCGAGGCCTCCGGCGAACCGCTGACCGTCTCATGCGACCGTCAAGGCATGCAACACGCCTTCGCCGAAATCATCTTAAACGCGCTCCAAGCCAACACCCAATCCTGTCAAGTCCACGTCCGCACCCGCACGGAAACCGATTCCGCCGGCTCGCGCTGGGCGCAGATAGAAGTGCAGGACAGCGGGGCCGGTTTCAGCGCCGGAGCCGCCGGCAAAGCCTCGGAACCATTCTTCACCACCCGGAACGTGGGCCTTGGCCTCGGTCTGGCAGTCACCAATAAAATCATCCAGACCCACCGCGGCAAAATGGAAATCCCCGCCCCGCGCAACGGCGTCCCCGGCATCGTGCGCGTCATGCTGCCCCTCAGCCCCGATCTCCCTCCCAATCCTAATCTTCAATCCCCGGCAGCTCCGTCTCCCTCTTAATCCTAGCCAAAGATATTTGAAATTTTGAATTCGCCGACTCGGAGGCTTC
>CAZLEE010000060.1:0-21851 GCA_964558455.1 uncultured Verrucomicrobiota bacterium
GCTGTCAAACTCTGGGAGTCTCTCCAGCAGAGCTGGAGGATTTATTGGGTATTAATGCGACACTGCACTAGATAATCAGCATGGCGTCGCCGTAGCTGAAGAAGCGGTATTGCCGGGCCACCGCCTCCCCGTAGGCGGATAACATGCGTTCGCGGCCGCCTGTCCCCCCCGGCGCGGCAAAGGCGCTCGCCAGCATCAGCAGCGTCGAGCAGGGTAGGTGAAAGTTGGTGAGCAACGCGTCAACTATTTTGAATTGATACGGCGGATAAATGAAAATGCGGGTACGCCCCGCTCCCGCCTGAATCCTCCCGCCGTTTTGCCCCGCCACACTTTCCAGGACACGCAGGGTGGTCGTGCCCACGGCGATAATCCTGGATTCCGGTCCGGCGTCATTAATCACGCCCGCCGTCTCCGGGCTGATCTCGTAGCGTTCCTCGTGCATGACGTGTTCGGCCACCTCATCGGCCTTGACCGGGGTGAATGTTCCCGGCCCCACATGCAGGGTGACAAAGCAGACTTTCACGCCGAGACCGCGGATTTTTTCCAGCAATTCCGGGGTGAAATGCAGACCGGCGGTGGGCGCCGCCACCGACCCGCCGGCACGGGCGAAAACCGTCTGGTAACGTTCCGCGTCCCCGCCTTGCGGCACCGGACGGCGGATGTAGGGGGGAAGCGGAACTTCCCCCAGCGTCCCCAACTCTGTCAAAATATTTTCCGCGCCGGAAAATTGCAGCCGGCGATGTCCCTCCCCGTTCACCTCCAGCACCGTGGCTATCATGGGCGAGGGGCGTCCGTTTCTGTCCAGTATCTCAATTTTCGTCCCCGGCTGGCCGCGCCGGCCCGGACGTATCATGGCCCACCAGTCGTTGACCCCGTTTTCCTCCAGGAGCAGCATCTCGAATTTTCCGGCGGAACTCAGGTTGCGCCCCCGCAGGCGGGCCGGGATGACCCGGGAATCGTTCAGCGCCAAAACATCGCCAGGGCGGAGGAAATCGGGTAATTCCTTGAAATGCCGGTGTTCCAGACACCCGCCCGCCCGGTCCAAAACCAGCAACCGGGACAGGTCGCGCGCGGGGGCCGGGGTCTGGGCGATCAACTCCGGCGGCAAAAAGTAATCAAAATCAGCAGTACGCATCGGCGGATACGTTGCCGTCCCGCGCCGAAAGGCCAAGCCGAAAATTTGCCGGCAATCAGCTCAAAAGTCTTGAGTTGTGAATAAATTGTGAATAACTCGACCTTATAAACCTATTGACTGGTGGGAGAAAATGGGGCAAGGTGTCGAATGTTGGGGCGAGTAGTAGCGTCTGCTGCTTGCATGCACAACAGCGATTATGTCAGAAACGGGTGTCACTGAACGAACTTACAATGGTCTCTACCGTCACAAAGTAGATCCCAAGCGGCGCGTTCCAATCCCGTTTCGTTGGCGTCCCGAAGAATCCGAAGGACAGGCGGAGTTTACCCTGATCGTCTGGCCGAAACATCAGGCCGGAATTTGTCTTCGCGTGCTTCCTCCGGAACAACTGGCCAAACTCCGCGTCGCGATTGATGCCATGCCGAATAATGATCCCGGGAAGTCCGTTCTGAAACGGAGCATTGGCACTTCTTCGGCCCAAGCCAAGTTGGACAGCGTGGGCCGTGTCACCATTCCGGACGACATGGCGGAGGCCGCCGACATCACGAACGAAGCGGTGCTGGCAGGACTGATAGACCGCTTCGAGATTTGGAGTCCAAAACGTTATGCCCAAGCCAAGACGATGGACAACGCGCTTCTGGGCAAAGCTTTTGAAATGATGGAGTAAATATTATGAACCCGCTCTGTTTATTGACCAAGGGCCGGACGTTTAAAGATATGGGGGATCGCTCCGGCGCTTACAACCTGCTTACTCGTGGCACCCTGCCGAAATTTATTTCGGCCCGGCGGTTCCCAACCACCCAGACAAGGGAGACAGTCGAACCGTGTCATATCCCGATCATTGAACCGGCGGCGGCGGCAACACCGCCCATTGAAGAAGCCCCCAAAAGCATGATACCGGAGGTAAAGCCGATTGCCCCCGTTCCCATCCTCGACCCTGCCCCCGCCCACGACGGCGTTTCCAGTCCGTTCATCGATCCTTCCCAAATGGTCAAAGTTCCTGCGCGGCCTGGAATCTGGAGGGGAATGGTGAATTTCACCAAGGATATTGCGAAACGGCTGATTTTGTGGCCCAAGGGCCGGCTCGCGCAACGCCCGACGGTCCAGACGGAACTGGCCTTGGATAAAGTGACCGTGTTGAGAAATGATTTGGACGAAGACAACCTGGAGGTGGTGCTGATGGAAAGGAAAGTGGGCACAAGCGAGAAACCTTTGGCCCGGCTGACCAAGATGGAAATGACCGGTGAAGCCTGGATCAAGCTTACCGCGCCGTTCCGGAAGAAAAGCGACAAAACCGCGCCCACTGACACGGCGGAGATAAAACCTCCGGTGTTGAGCGTGGAAACCGCAACCCGCAACCCATGACCAGTGGCGGCATTTATTCACACGCCGGTGCTGATGGCGGAGGTGCTGGAAGCCCTCAACCTCACGCCGCGCAGCCTCTGCCTCGACGGAACCGTCGGTGGTGGTGGACACGCCGTGAAAATTTTGGAAGCCAGCGCCCCGGGGGGCCGGCTCTTGGGATGCGATCGGGATGGCACCGCAGTCGAGGCGGCGCGGGCGCGATTGTCCGCGTTTCCGGGTCGCTTTGAAATCCGGCAGGGTAATTACGCCGACGCGGCCGATTGGATTGCGGCGGAGAGTTGCGATGCAGTTTTGCTTGATTTGGGGGTGAGTTCCCCCCAGCTCGACCGGCCGGAGCGCGGGTTCAGCCTGCAAAAGGATGGTCCGCTGGACATGCGGATGAACCAGCAAGAAGGCTCGACCGCCGCGGACCTGCTCAACCAGTCGAGCGCGGAGGAATTAGCAAAGATATTTTGGGAATACGGCGGCGAAACGGATTCGCGCCGGCTGGCGCGGGCCATCGTGTATGACAGGGAAAAGGTCCCGTTCCAGCGCACAAGGCAGTTGGCGGAATTGATCGAAAGAATTTCGCCCCGGGCCGGACGCAAGACGCATCCGGCGACCAAGGTTTTTCAGGCGTTGCGCATGGCGGTCAACGACGAATTGGGATTTTTGAGGCGCGGATTGGGCGCGGCAGTGAAGGTTTTGAAACCCGGCGGCAGGCTGGTTGTGATTACTTTCCATTCGGGGGAGGACCGGGTGGTGAAGGAATTCGGCCGGAGGCTCGAACGGGATTATGAGCCGGCGGCGGGTGGGGTGGATACGCCCGAATTGCGCCGCCCGCGTCCGCCGCTCCTCAAAAGGGTGAGGCGGAAGGCAATCCTGCCCGGCGAGACGGAGGTCAGGGATAATCCGCGCAGCCGCAGCGCGCAGTGCCGGGTTTTTGAGAAATTACGCAGCCAAACAGGCAGCGATGAGAATTTTGAAAGAGAGTTGAGTCAACATGGCCCGAAATAAAAGAAATGAATCAGCGCTTCGCCCCGGTCCCGTCATCGCGACCCTGGCGGTGTGCGCGTTGTTCGTCACGCTCGGCGTGGGTTACGTCTGGTACAAAAACCAGATTGACCTTCTGGGTCATCAAATCAAGGAACGGGAAACTCACCTGACCGATTTGGAACGCCAAAATAAAATGCGGCGCGATCAACTGGCCGTCCTTTGCTCGCCCGTCGCCTTGGATTCCATGGTGAAAAAACTGAACCTTGGCCTCGGACCGCCCGACAAGTCCCAGATCATCTGGATCGTCGAAGTTCCGGAGACGGATCAAACCGTCCCGCCGCCGGCTGTGACCGAACCCCGGACACAGGTGGCGATGGCTGAGCGTAAAAACTGATTTAGCCGTCGTTCGCGTTGTTCGGAAGGAGGACCCGGGCGGCGCGGACGGGCGGCTGAAAGAATGACATGATTTTGGCGACGCAATATCGGAAGCTGTCTTTGCTGCTCCTTGTTCTGAGCGCGGCCCTGGTGGTCTTGGGCGGACGGTTGGTCGATTTGCAGGTCGTCCGTCACGACGAACTTGGCGCCATCGCCCGCACCAACACGGTCCGCACCATCTCGCGCCTCCCCATGCGCGGCCAGATCCTCGACATCCGCAGCAATCTCCTCGCCACCAGCATTTCAGTCAAAACCGTCTGCGCGGACCCGGGACTTCTCGGCGATCACCGTGAAATCGTGGCGCGCGCCCTGGCCCCGCTGCTCCAGACGGATGAAAATTCCCTCGCCTTGCGCCTTGCCCCGCGCTGGGTCGAATCCAACGGCAAAACCAACCTCAGCCATTACGTCGTTTTAAAAAACAAGGTTCCGCTCGAAACCTGGGAGAAAATCAGGCAAACCATGGCGACCCTGCCGTTTGGCATCGACGAGTCCAAACTCAAGTCCCGCGACAAGTTCTATCTCGCCGCCTTGCGCAATAAGGCCGTTTTCGCCGAGGACGACCAAATCCGCCTCTATCCCAACCAACGGCTGGCGGCGCACGTCATCGGCTTCGTTTCCAATGACAAAAATGAAAACGGCCTCAGCGGCATCGAACTGGCCTTCAACACCAACCTTTCCGGCATCGCCGGCTGGCGCCGCACCGAAATGGACAAGCGCCAGCGCGAAATCGTCGCCTACCGGGACGAGGACGTCGAGCCGCGCGACGGTTTTAACGTAGTATTGACTCTTGACGCCGGCTTGCAGAACATCGTCGAAAGCGAGCTGGCGGTCGGGATGGAAAAACATTCCCCCATCAGCATCTCCGGCGTCATGATCCGTCCCCGCACCGGCGAGATTCTGGCCATGGCCACCTTGCCCAATTACGACCCCAATGAGCCGGGACGCTTCTCCATGGACGCCCTGCGCAACCGCGTCATTACCGACACGACCGAACCGGGTTCGACTTTCAAGATCGTGGTTATCACCGCCGGCCTGAACGAGCATGTGGTCTCGCTCAACTCCCTCTTCAACTGCGAGCAGGGCCATTTCGCCTTTGCCGGCAGGGTTCTGCACGACCACAAGCCGTTTGGCATGCTTTCAGTTGAAAACATCATCACCAAATCCTCGAACATTGGCGCGGCCAAGGTCGGCATCGTTCTCGGCAACGACAAACTTTACGAATACATCCAGAAATTCGGTTTCGGCCGCCGCACCTCCGTCCCGCTCCCCGGCGAAGTGGGGGGGACTGTTTATCCCGTCAAGGATTGGTCCAAGGTTTCCATCGCCCAAATTCCCATGGGCCAGGGCGTCACGGTCACTCCGCTGCAAATGGTCATGGCCGTGAGCGCCATCGCCAACAAGGGGCTGCTCATGCGCCCCATGCTGGTGGACCGACTCGAGGATACCGGCGGCAGGGTAGTTGTCAAATACAAACCCCAGCCCGTCCGCCAGATCGCCTCCCCCGAGGCCATTGAGGAATTGGTCACCGCCCTCAAAACAGTCGCCACCCCCCAAGGCACCGCCCCCCGCGCCAGTCTGGAGCATTACACCGTCGCCGGAAAAACCGGCACCGCCCAAAAGGTGGAGCACGGCCAGTACGTGCATCGGTACTTCGCCTCGTTCATCGGCTTCTTCCCGGCCGACAATCCCGAAATTTGCATTTCCGTGGTCATGGACGATCCGCGCGACGGCGTTTACGGCGGGGACGTGGCGGCCCCGGTTTTCCATGCCATCGCCGAGCGCGCGGCCAATTACCTGAATTTGAAACCTGACATCGAAACGAAACCGTCGGATGCGCGGATGCTGACCGCCACCAGCGCGCCGCCATCGGAATTGCACATGGTAAAAAAGTGAATCATGGAAGCGCGCTCCCTTAATTATATTGCTGAAGCCGTGGCAGGCGAACTCAAGCACGGTTCGCCCGCGGCCAGCGTGACGCGCGTTTGCACCGATTCCCGCCAGGTCCAGCCCGGCGATTTGTTTTTTGCTTTGGCCGGCGAGCGTTTCGACGCCCACCAATTCCTGGCCGGGGTCGCGCAACGCGGCGCAAGCGCCATCGTGGCCGAACGTTGCAAGACGCTCCCCGCCACCGGCGATTGCCCGCTTGTTTTGGTTGACAATACCCGCGCCGCCCTCGGCCGTCTGGGCGCGCGCTACCGCCGCGATTTTTCCCTGCCCGTCATTGCCGTGGGCGGGTCCAACGGCAAAACCACCACCAAGGAATTGATTGCCTCTGTTTTGCGCCAGCAACGCCCCGCCCTCTGGAGCGAAGCCAGTTTCAATAACGACATCGGCCTGCCCCTCACCCTGCTCAAGCTCGAAAAAACCCACCAGGCCGCCGTCTTCGAAACCGGCACCAATCATCCCGGCGAACTCGCTCCGCTCCTCCGCATGGCCGCCCCCCAGTTCGGCGTCATTACCCACATTGGACGCGAACATCTGGAATTTTTCGGCGACCTTGACGGCGTTGTCCGGGAGGAAGGCGCCATGGCCGAAGCCATTCCCCCGCAAGGCGCCCTCTTCATCAACGGCGACAGCCAGTGGGCGGACGTCCTTGCCCAACGTTGCCGGAACCGGGTCATCCGGGTCGGCTGCAAGGAAGGCAACGATTGGACGGCGGGCAACATCCGGATGGACGACGGCGGCGCGGTTTTTTCCGTGCGTTGCGCCCATGCTGATTTCAACGGCGAATACCGCATCCGTCTTTTGGGCCGCCATCAGGTGGGCCTCGCTTTGTTCGCCCTGGCACTCGGGGTTGAACTGGGACTGGACCGTTCCACCATTGAGCGCGGCCTGGCCGCCTGCGCCCCCGCGAAAATGCGCCTGCAATCCTGGTCGGGCGGCGGCGTCCGCGTCCTCGACGATTCCTATAACGCCAACGCGGATTCGATGCTCGCCGCCTTGCAAACCTTGCGCGATCTTCCTTGTTCCGGCCGGCGCGTCGCCGTCCTGGGTGACATGGCCGAACTCGGCCAGACCTCCCGCGACGCCCATGCCGAAATTGGCCGGCGCGCGGCAGAAATTCATCTTGACCAATTGTTCGCCGTCGGACGCCAGGCGGGTGAAATCGCCGGCGCGGCCCGGCGCGGCGGCCTGCGCGCCGTGGAAGAAATTTTGGAAGTCGAAAAAGCCGCCGCCGCCGTCCTTCAGTTTGTCCGCCCCGGCGATGTGGTTTTGATCAAGGCCTCCCGCGTTGCCGGACTCGAACGCGTGGGCGAGGCGTTGCGCGGAAAACCGGCGGTCATACCGGGAAATTAATATGCTTTTTTATCTCAGCCAAAACATTCTGATCCTGGCCAAGGGCACTTCCTTTGAGTCTTTTTTTTCGCCCCTGCGGCTTTTCAGCTACATCACAGTCCGCAGCGCGGCCGCGGCCGTGACGGCGTTGTTATTAAGCTGGTGGATCGGACCGCGCTTCATCCTTTGGCTCAAGCGGCTGAAGTTCGGCCAGAACTACGACGATCACGCCGAGGAACAAGGCGGTCTCGCGGCCCGCATCCTGAGCAAGCGCGGCACTCCCACCATGGGCGGTTTGATGATCGTGATGATCATCGACGTCACCGCCGTGCTTTGGGCGCAATGGAACACGCTCATCCAACTGACCCTGCTGACCATCGTCGTCCTGGGCGGCCTCGGTTTTCTGGATGACTACGCCAAAATCACCCGCCAAAACAGCAAGGGCGTCCAGGAATTCATCAAACTCTGGGTGCAGGGTGTCCTGGCCGTTTTTGTCGCCGTTTACCTCTGGCGCATTCCCGCCACCAGCCGCTTGATCAGCGATGTGATGGTGCCCTTTCTCAAGCACCCCGCCTTTACGGGCATGGCCGGGGCCGGGGTTGGAATTCTATTGACAGCTCTGGCGATCGTGGGCAGCTCCAACGCCGTTAATCTCACCGACGGCCTGGACGGCCTGGCCATCGGCTGCACCGCCATCGTCTCGTTCGTTTTCCTCGTCCTGACATATCTCGCGGGCAACGCCAAGGCCTCCCTTTACCTCCAAATACCCCATGTGCCGGGAGCGGGGGAATTAACCGTGTTTTGCGCGGCCATGATCGGGGCCAGCCTCGGCTTCCTCTGGTTTAATTGCCATCCGGCCCAGATCTTCATGGGCGACACCGGATCCCTTGCCCTCGGCGGCGTTCTGGGCATGATTGCGGTCCTTATTCACCAGCCGCTTGTCCTGGTCATTGCCGGCGGGGTTTTTGTGGCGGAAGCGGGTTCGGTCATCATTCAACGCACCTGGTTCAAATACACCAGACTCCGTTTCGGAGAGGGGCGGCGCGTTTTTTTAATGGCCCCCTTGCATCACCATTTTGAAAAATTGGGCTGGTATGAATCCCAGATTGTAACCCGATTTTACATCCTTTGCGTGCTCTTCGCCGTCGTTGCCCTAAGCACCCTGAAAATCCGATGAGCCGTCTAAAAAGACATCTTGGGAAAAGTGGCGCGAATGTTGCTTCCGGCGGGGGCAAGAATACGGCTTGCCGGGAACGCGTTCTGCTGTTAAATACGAACGCAGAAACGGATGAATTCCCGTTTCATGACGGCTTGACTTTTTATGCACTGGCCCGTTGGAGTGATGATTTGCTTACTTTGCCGGCAGGTGAAGTGTGGCCCGGCTCGTTAAGCGGCCCGCGCCGCCTGGCCGGTGGAGCGGAGCGGACAACGGGACGCGGATTGCGGAATAAATTTTTTAAGAAATCAGGCTTTGCTTCGGGGTTTTTTGAGGGAAAACCCCGAGGCAAAACATACAAACAAAAACACCTCAGAAAGCATTAGCAGCGAAATATGAATACTCCAAGTCCACTCGTCCCCCAAGGCACAATGCCGGCGAAGGGGAAAGTCAGCTTCTTTGTCAAAGTTCTCATGATTTTGACCGTCCACGTCGTGGTCATCGGCGGAATGTTGTTGCAAGGTTGCAAAGACACCAAGGATACCACCCAGTCACCCGATGCCACCTCCACCACGCCTGACACCACTCAGCCGCCGGTGAATCCAGGCATGTCCAATTCTGCTTTGTCCAATGCCATCCCGCCGGCGATTGCCACCGCTCCTGGCGCCGGCTCGAATCAGCCTGAACCGGCCATCTCGCAGCCCGCGCCCCTCGTCGCGCCCGTCGCGCCGATCTCCGCTCAGCCCGCCGCCGGCCCGGCCAGCACCGAGAGCAGGGAATACGTGATCGCCTCGGGTGATACGCTCGGCTCGGTTGCCAAGAGAAACGGAATCAGCCTTAGGACCCTCTTGGAAGCCAATGCGGGAGTCAACCCCAAGAAGCTTCGTGTCGGCCAGAAGATTCAAATCCCTGGCGGCTCAGGTGCGGCTGCGTCTGCTCCCACTGCCGCCGGCGTGTCTGCTCCCGATATGTCTGGCCCGAGTGAGTCTTCCGTCTATGTCGTCAAGACTGGCGACACCCTCGGCAAAATCGCCCGCGCCAACCACACGAGTTTCAAAAAAATCATGGCTTTGAATGGCTTGAAAACGACTTCCATCAAGGTCGGCCAGAAATTGAAACTCCCGGCTTCCAGGGCCAGTGAAGCCCCGGCTGCCCCGGCGGCTGTCCAGGCTGCGCCAATTCAAGCTGCGCCAGTGCAAGCAGCGCCCATGGCGCCTGCGGCCCCGGCGTCTCCGGCTCCGGCATCTAATTAGTCGAACAGTTTGGCGGACGCCAGGCACCTCAACCTGGCGTCCGCGTCTTGCCTCTGTCAAAGATGAAATGGGCCACTACAATTTTGATTTTTTGCGTGGCTGTGCTGATTGGGCTGGGTTTGGTCATGCTCTACAGTTCGAGCATGGACATGGACATGGGAAAGACGGCCGCCGGTGCGGGTTACCTCAAATCTCAACTCATTTGGCTGGCGTGCGGTGTGATCGGTTGTGTCGCGGCGGCGCGGGTGGATTACCGGCGCTGGAAGGCCATTTCCCCTTACCTGCTTTTTGTCTCCATTTTGCTCTTGCTCCTCGTTTTTGCCCCGGTCGTCGGCGTGGCCCGAAAGGGCGCTCACCGGTGGATTGGCGGCCTGCCTGGAATGCCCCACTTTCAACCGTCTGAATTGGCCAAACTCAGCCTGATCCTCTTCCTCGCTGCCTACGGGGACCGCTATCAACGGCAAATGGGCGGTTTCAAACAGGGATTGGTTATTCCCACCTGTGTCGCCGCCGTCGTCTTGGGCCTGATTTTTATCGAACCGGATCGCGGTTGCGCCATTTTGCTCGCGGCGGTCAGCGCGGTCATGTTGATCATCGCCGGCGTGCGCTGGCGCTTTCTTATCCCGCCGCTCATTGTCGCGCTGGTTGCCTTGGGGCGTTCCTTCCTCCACGATCCCATGCGCCTGCGCCGCATCATGGCTTGGATTCATCCGGAGCAGAATCGCGAAGGGGCAGGTTATCAGGCGTGGCAGGCCATGGTCGCCCTCGGTTCCGGCGGGTGGACCGGCTTGGGCCTGGGCAACGGCCGTCAAAAGCTCGGTTTTGTGCCGGAACAGCATACGGACTTCATCTTCTCGATTATCGGAGAGGAACTGGGATTGATCGCCACCCTCGCTGTCGTGGCGCTTTTCGTCGTCATCGTGCTTTGCGGCGTTTATATCTCCCGCCGTTCTCATGACACGTTCGGCCTGCTTCTGGGCGCGGGCATCACGTTCATGATCGGCCTGCAGGCCATCATCAACATGGGCGTCGTCACCAGCCTCCTGCCCAATAAAGGCATGCCTCTCCCTTTCATCAGCTACGGCGGTTCCAATCTTTTGCTCCTGCTCATCGCCGTCGGTTTCCTGATCAGCATTTCCCGTTTCGCCATTGAGCCTGTCAATAAAACTTCAAACTCGTTCGATGTCGCGCCGGATTTGGCGGACGCCCATGCCTGACTCATCCCCCATCATAGGCCAGCCTGAAAATGTCGCGATTGCCTGCGGCGGCACGGGGGGGCATCTGTTCCCCGGCGTGGCCGTCGGGCGGGAGCTGCTCCGGCGCGGATGCCATGTCACCCTGATGGTTTCCCCCAAGGACGTCGATCAGCAGGCCGTCCAGTCCATCACGGAAATGGCCATCCTGACCCTTCCGGCGGTTGCCTGGCAGCCTTCGCATCCATTCCGGTTCGTGCGCGGTTTCTGCCGCTCATACCGCCTGGCCAAAAACGCTTTTGCCAGCCGCCCGCCGCGCCTTGTCCTCGCCATGGGCGGTTTTACCAGCGCACCCCCCATCCTCGCCGCCCGCCGTTGCGGCGCCAAAACGTTTTTGCACGAATCCAATTCCATCCCCGGCCGGGCCAACCGCTGGCTCGCCCGCTGGGTTGACGGAGCTTTCGTCTATTTTCCGTCCGCCGCCCAAAAACTCGCCGCTCCTCGCATCGAAGTTGTTGGCATGCCGGTCCGCCCCCCCTTTCTCGAGCCGATGTCTCCCGCCGCCGCCCGCGCCGCCATGGGGCTTGATCCTGAGGCCCCGGTGCTGCTGATCATGGGCGGCAGCCAGGGCGCGGAAAAAATCAACGAACTGGCCGCCAATGCCGCCCCCCGCCTGCGCCAGGCTGTTCCCAATCTCCAGTTTATTCACTTGACAGGATCGCGCGGCCTGGAATCCGTCCGCCGCCGCTACCAGGCGCAAAGCATCCCCGCCGTCGTTCACGCTTTTTGGAACGACATGGCGGCCGCTCTTGCCGCCGCCGATGTCGCGGTCAGCCGCGCCGGGGCTTCCTCCCTGGCCGAGTTGGCCGCGCGCCGATTGCCTGCCATCTTGATCCCTTACCCGGCGGCGGCGAACAATCATCAATTTTACAACGCCCAGGCCTTTGTCCAGAGCGGCGCCGCCCGCCTCCTTTCCCAAGCCGGCGCCACCGCCGGCGATCTGGCCCGCGAAATTCTCGATCTGATCCTTAATCCGGCGAAACGGTCCGCCCTCCAAAACGGCCTGGCGGAGTGGAACACTCCCGCCGCCGCCGCCGCCATCGCCGAACAAATCCTTCACTGGCCCGCGCCCGCCGCCCTTTCCCGTTCCGCGCCCGGCCCGAATTTCAAACCTCAAAAACCGGGGATGCTTAATGTCTGACACCATCACGCAATCCGCCCCGATTTTTGCCGGACTTAAAACGCTCCTTCCCCTCTCCATCGTGCGACAGGACGAGCCTTTGGCCAAACACACCACCTTGCGCGTCGGCGGACGCGCCGATGTCTGGCTCGAACCTGCTTGCGAGGAGGACCTCGTCCTCGCCGTTCAATTCTGCCGCAAGGAAGGCGCGCCCTTCGTGATTTTCGGGCGTGGCACCAACCTCCTCGTGCGCGATGGCGGCGTGCGCGGCGCGGTCATTTCCTTGTCGAATCCTGCTTTTTCCCGCATTGAGGATGACCGCCCCTTTTTGCATTGCGGCGCGGGCGCGAGACTCAAGGCCGTTTCGGCCCGGGCGCGGGAATTAAACCTGACCGGATTGGAATTTCTCGACGGCATTCCTGGCAGCGTCGGCGGCGCCCTGCCCACCAACGCCGGCGCGATGGGTTGCGCCGTCCTGGACGTCATCTCCCAGGTCCGTTTCATGGATCATGCCGGACAGTTGCACCAGCGAAACATCGCCGATGTGCCTTCGGAATACCGCTCCTGCCCCCTTTTCCGCACCAACATCGCCTTGAGCGCGACCTTTCGCGGCCAGCCCGGCGACAAGGACGCCATTGCCCGCCGCACGGCTGAATTCTGCCGGAAACGTCTCGATTCGCAACCGAAGGAACCCAGCGCCGGCTGCATTTTCAAAAACCCGTCGCCCGCTCTTTCCGCCGGCAGGCTGATTGAGGAACTTGGCTTGAAAGGACTGCGCCACGGCGGGGCCGAAATCTCGAAAGTCCACGGCAATTTTATTGTTAACACCGGCGGCGCCACGGCGCGCGACGTTTTGGATTTGGTCAAAATCATCCAAAGCCGCGCCCGCAACGACCGCGGCATTGAACTGCGAACCGAAGTTGAAATCATAGGAGTAGAACTTGTCTGATAAACTGAAAATCACTGTGATGCTCGGAGGCCCCTCGTCCGAGCGCGAAGTCTCCCTGCGCTCAGGCGCAGCCGTCGCCAAGGCCCTGCGCTCGCTTGGCCATACCGTCTATGAACTGGACCCCAGCCAGCCCGCCTGGATGCTCCCTTCCGGCACGGATGTCGTCTTTATCGCCCTCCACGGCGCTTATGGCGAAGACGGCACCGTCCAGACCGAGTTGGAAAAACTCCACGTCCCTTACACCGGCTGCGGCCCCGAAGCCAGCCGCCTCGCCTTCGACAAAGTGCTGACCAAAAAACGCTGCATCGAAGCCGGCATCCCGACCGCGCGCTTTGCTGTGTTTGATTCCCCCCAGGCCCCCTGGCCGGCCGGCTGGCAACCTCCCGTTGTCCTCAAACCCGTCCGCCAGGGTTCCAGTGTCGGCTTGCAAATGGTGGATAATGTTGACGATTGGAAAAACGCCCTCGCCGAGGCCTTCCGCCACGATTCCCAAGTGCTGATGGAAGAACGGATTTTTGGGCGCGAAACCACCGTCGGCATCCTCGCCGGCAAGGCTCTGCCCGTGGTTGAAGTGCGCGTCAAAAAGGGCGTTTTCGATTACAAAAACAAATACACCCCCGGCGCGGCTGAACATTTTTGCCCGGCGGATTTCCCCGCCGAAACCACCGCCCGCATTCAAAACGCCGCCCTCGGCGCTTTCCAAGCCATCGGCGGACGCGATTATTCGCGCGTGGACGTGATGGTCCGCTCCAACGGCGAACCCGTCGTCCTGGAAGTCAACACCTTGCCCGGAATGACGGAAACGAGCGTCCTGCCCGACGCCGCCGCCGCCGCCGGCCTGAATTACGCCCAACTCTGCCAGCGCATGATCGACCTGGCTTTGGCGCGGACGGAAAAGAAATAATATGTTTGATTGGCTGAAAGGAAGGCGGCGCAATCGCCGGTTCGGAGAACGCGAGCATTTGCTCGATGTCAAGCTGCGCACCAGCCAGACCCGGGCCGCCCGCCTGCGCGTCCTTGCCGTCCTCTTCGGCGTCATTCTCGGCCTTGCCGCGTTGTGGCGCGGCAGCCAATTGCTGCTCGATTGCCTTATTTACAAAAATAACGCTTTCGCCATCCGCCAGATCGAGGTGCAAACCGACGGCGTCCTCACTTCCGAAATCATCCGCCGCTGGGCCATGGTCCATGCCGGCCAGAATTTGATGGCGCTGGATTTGGGCCGCGTGCAGCGCGACCTGGAAATGCAGCCGGCCATCCAGTTCGCCGCCGTCGAACGCGTCCTGCCTCATACTCTCAAACTGAGTGTCAACGAACGCGACCCCGTCGCCCAAACCGTCATGATTTTGGCCAGAACCAACGGCGAACCGGAACAGTGGATAATTGATTTTGATGAGGACGGCTACACCATGCAGCCCCTCGACCCCCGCTGGCGCACCGCGCCGCCGCAGGCCGCCGAACATCTCCCCATCCTTCTCAACGTGCCTGTCAACGAAGTGCAGTTGGGCCGCCAGACGGAATCCCCCCAGATTCGCGGTGCTCTCCAACTGATCACCGAACTGGGCCATTCTCCCATGGCCGGCATGGCCGATTTCAAAACCATCAACGTCGGTGTCCCGGAAATCCTCCTCGTCACCACCAGCCAGGGGGCGGAAGTGACCTTCTCGCTCAATCATTTCGATGTCCAATTGCGCCGCTGGCGGATCATCAGCGACCAATGCCAGAAGTGGGGCCGCGCCATCACTTCGCTCGACCTTTCCATTGCCAATAATCTGCCGGTCCGCTCCGTCGCGCTCACCGGCGCCCAGCCTCCTCCCGTCCCCCAGCCGGGAAAACCGCCCCGAACCAAGAGAAAACATGTTTGACAACTCTTCAATCATCGTCGGCCTTGAAATCGGCACTTCCAAAATTTGCGCCGTCGTCGGCGAAATTAACGCTGCCGGCAATCTTAATATCATCGGCCTCGGCCAGGCCCGCTCCCGCGGCGTCCGCAAAGGCGAAATCGCCGACGCCGACGCCGCCGAGGAGGATGTCCGCAACGCCATCGTCGAGGCCGAGCAGATGGCCAATGTCGAAATCCGCAGCGTCTATCTCGGGGTCACCGGCAACCACATTCGCGGCTTCAATAACCACGGCGTCCATCCTGTCGTTTCCGCCGATCGCGAAATCACCCGGGAGGATGTCCAGGATGTGGTCAAAAACGCCAAAGCCATCAATCTTCCCGCCGACAACAGTATCATCCACGCCATCCGCCAGCATTTCCAGGTGGACGATCAACACGGCATCTTGAACCCTGTCGGCATGTACGGCGCCCGCGTTGAGGTGGATGTTCATGTCGTCCACGGCCACGCCGACCGCCTGAAAAATTCCATTGCCGTGGTCAAGGGCCTCCAATTGGAGGTGGATGATATTGTGTTTACCGGCCTCGCTTCGGCCCTTGCCCTCCTTTCCAACGAACAAAAGGAACTCGGCTCCCTCGTCATCGACATGGGTGGCGGCACGACGGAATACGCCGTCTATGGCAACGGCATTATCAAACATACGGGCGTCCTCGCTGTCGGCGGCGACCATGTTTCCAACGATCTCGCTTACGGACTGAAGGTGCCGATGAACCGCGCCGAACAATTGAAACGCGAACACGGCGCCGCCTTGCTCGACCCTACCGTCAAGGGCCAGACTATCTCCGTCACCCCCGAACTGGGCATCGCCCCCAGAACGGTCAACCTCGAACATCTCCGCCGCATCATGTCCCTGCGTCTTGAGGAAACATTCACTCTCATCGAGCGCGAGCTTTCCCACCTCGGCTTTTTGGATCAACTGCGCGCCGGCGTTTTCATCTGCGGCGGCGGAGCGCGCATCCCCAAAATCGAAGCCCTGGCCGAACGCGTTTTCCAACTCCCTGTCTGCCCGGCCAAAACCAATTCCATCAGCGGATTGAAATCCGCCCTCGACCAGCCCGAATTCGCCACCGCCATCGGCTTGGTCAAATTCGGATCGCTCCAGCAAAAACGCAAACCCTCTGGCAGCATCACCACCGGCTTCGGACGCGTCATCGCCGACCTCTTTAAGGCTTAACCATGATCACCCCCACCGAAAAAATCGCAGAGCCAGTGCTCAAAAAAACAATCTCGATCAAAGTCTGGGGCGTCGGCGGCGCCGGCTGCAATGCCGTCAGCGCCCTTAACCCCGCCTTGTTCGAAGGCGTCCATTTCTTGGCCGTCAATACCGATTCCCAGGCGTTGGAGGCCTCCCACGCCCCCGAAAAAATCGTGCTCGGCGCCAACCGCACCCGCGGCCTTGGCGCCGGCGGCGACCCCGAACTCGGACGCGCCGCGGCGGAGGATGATCGGGAAAAAATGTCGGCCTTCTGCGCCGGCGCGGACATCGTTTTCATCATCGCCGGTTTGGGCGGCGGCACCGGCACCGGCGCGGCCCCCGTCCTCGCCAACCTTGCCCGCGAAAGCGGGGCGCTCGTCCTCGCCATCGTCACCCTTCCCTTTGAATTTGAGGGCCAGCGCCGCGAATACCAGGCCCAGTCCGGCTTGCAACTCCTCAAATCCGCCGCCGACGCCGTCATTTGCCTCCCCAACCAAAAACTTTTTAAATTGCTCGACGGAAAAACCAGCGTGGTTGACGCCTTCAAAATCAGCAACGCCCTCCTCGCCGAAGGCATGCAAGGCATCTGGCGCCTGCTCACCAATACCGGCCTGATCAATATTGATTTCGCCGACCTTTGCTCCGTCACCCGCGGACGTCACGCTGCCAGCGCCTTCGCCTTTGCCGAAGCCTCCGGCGACCGTCGCGCCGAACAGATCGTCGAAAAACTCCTGACCCACCCCTTGTTGGATGGCGGCCAGGTCCTCACCGATTCCGACGCCGTTTTGGTCAGCCTCATCGGCGGCTCTGATCTGACTCTTGTCGAAGTGGACAAAATGATGGAGCCGATCAAACGCCAATGCGAAAATGCCCACATCATTTTTGGCGCGGCCATCGACGAACGGTTTGCCAATCGCCTTTCCGTCACTTTGATCGCTTCCTGCCATCAATCCGAATCAGCCCGACCGGTCCAGATGGCCGCCTCGCGTGAAATCACCCCCGCCGCGCCCCCATCCCTCCAGTTGCTCGACACCAACACCGGCGGCATCCGCCCCACTTCCTCGCAAGTCTCCCGCGGACGCAAAAAACCGTCCCGGCTGCAAAGGGAACTTCCCTTGGAAATCATGCCCAAGGGCCGCTTCGAAAAAAGCGAACCCACCATCCGCCACGGCGAAGACCTCGACCTGCCGACCTACGTCCGCCGCGGTGTCGCCTTGAATTAAGCCGGGCCGGGATAAAGTCGTTTTAAATAAAGTCGGACTGCCATTGACAGAACAGGCGTCTAATGGCACATATTGAGGGAACTAATATGCAGATCGCCTAATCCTTAACCCCCCCTATCATTTGACTTCTATGTTTTTTTCCTGGATGGCCCTTGGGGCCATTGTCGCGGTGGTATTCGCTTCCTTTGTCGAATGGGCCATTCATCGCTTCGTCATGCACAAACCATTCGCCGGATTCACCTATCCATTCGAACGCCACGCCCTCGTGCATCATCGGATTTTCAAGGCGGACCACACCTACCATTTGATCCACGACGAGGACAAACACACCATCCCCATGGCTTGGTGGAACGGCCCCGCCCTCATCGCCCTGGCCGTCATCCCGTTCGTCATTGTCTCCTATCTGGCGCGGCGCTGGGGGATTGTTTGCGGCGCGGCCGTGGCTGCAGCCGCCTACTATGGCGCATACGAATACATGCACTGGTGCATGCACCTGCCCCGCAAACGGAACGTCGAACGCTCCGGCATTTTCTTTCACCTCAACGGCCACCACCTCCTGCACCACCGTTACATGGGCAAAAACTTCAACGTTGTCCTGCCCTTGGCCGACCTGTGTTTGGGCACCCTGATCCTTCGTTCCAAAGTGCAATTCAAACAAGCCCAAGGCCCGTCCGTGCCGAACGTGCAGCCCAGGACGCCGGCGCCCCGGCTCAGGGTCAGCCTTCCATAAAAAACGGTTTTTTACCCGGTTGGGCGAATTTTTGCCTTGCGCTTCGGCTCATTCTCGCCGAAAATTCAAAAACTGGATGGGGTCGTAGCTCAGTTGGTAGAGCACCACAATGGCATTGTGGGGGTCAGGGGTTCGAGACCCCTCGGCTCCACCATCCTCAAAACGCGGTTTTTCCCTCGTAGAACAGCCCCGGCGTAAGCCGGGTTGCTATCTACATGCGACATGGTTTATACATGGTTTGCGTTGCGTTTTTTGGTAACAAATGGTAACGGTATTGCGTGACAATCATCCCGATTACAGTGCATGGCCGCAAACGCTGGCGTTTGGATGCCCGTTCTCTGAACAGAGGCCAAAAAAGCGGCGTCCAAGACGGATTGGGGAAATTTAATATTCATGTTTCAAAGCAAACATCGGCAGCAACCGCTTAATTCCGAAGCGGAAAACACTAAAAAGGTATGACCATGTGCAACCTTTTAATGCTTACACTTGCGACGGGCGAAAGAAATAATCGCCCAAATGAAGAAAAGCAGCCGAATATCCGCCAAGGTAACGTCAGAGATGTTGGCTGCCACCCAAGCCGAAGCCGCCAAACAGGACCGCACCTTGAGTTGGCTGGTTTGCAAGTTTATCGAAGAAGGCTTGCAACGGGCTGCGCGAAAGCGTAAAACCCGAAAATGAAAATCCGTCTCCCAATTGCGGTTTTGAGTTGTCTTTTCATTTTCGCCATTATGGCCCGCGCCCAAACCAACTATCCAATTGTTGGAGCGTGGGGTTTCACCCTTGGCCAAACACTCGATGACTCTCATCCGGGGATAACGCTGTTGACCAATCATATCTATTCATTCTGCCCCTCCAATGGTTTCCGCAATTTCGACACCTATGGAATTTGCACCACAAAGGGAAAAGTAATCGTTGCCATCGAAGGTTCCCGCACTTTTAACGAATTTAATGTTTTTTGCATGGAACGAAAAACCATCTCCCAGCTTTATACCGCCAAATATGGACCGCCCACAGAAACCAATATTGTAGAAAACAGCGTTGAATACCGGCAAGGATCGAGACGCATTTCGATTACCTCAACCCTCTCGCAGCCCTACAAAATCTCCGTCTCCTATGGCGATGAATTGCTCGCCCAACAAGCCCTTAAAGAGGTTGAAGACGAAAAAGCAAAGGCAGAAAGAGAGCAACTCGAAAAAGCCAAGAAGGAAACCGGGAACGATTTTTAGTGGTAACAGAACGGTAACTGTTGAAATTCAATTTCGTAAGTGCTTGCAAAGCAATAGGGTTTTAGGGCTCATGGCATTGTGGGGGGGTCAGGGGTTCGAGACCCCTCGGCTCCACCATCCTTCTCTTTTTTCGCCGCAAAGAGCCTGCAGTTTGCGCGGCTTCTTCCTTTTTCCAAATCAATCAGTCCATGGGGGCCTGCGATTTGGGCAGGAGGCGGGCGATGATGATGAGCAATACGATGACCACCACGGCCAGTATTCCCCAGAAGAGAATGCCGCCCTGGCCCGGCGCCTGATTTTCCCGCCAGGAGGTTTTTTTGAGTTGCTCCTCGGCGGAAAGCGGCGCGACGGTTTTTGGCGCGGCCAGCAATTGGTCGGCCACGAGGCTTAAATCGTAACTCGGTCGCGGAACGTGCGGGTTGCCGTAATACAGAAAAAGCGCGTCGCCAGGTTTGGCTTTGAACAAGATGCGCGTCGCGGGGTAAAACGCCTGGAATTTTTCCAGTTCAATCGGCGGATTGTCGCCGTTCCCTGTTTCAAGAAAAAGCGTGTCGCTTTGCAAAGCGCCGTTCACTGTCAACGTAAATTCCTTCGAGCGGCTCTCAGGGGTTTGCGTCCAGGTTGCGCTGCCCAAGTCGTGGCGATAGGTGTTGCCCCGGTCGTCGGCGAGTTCTTCGTAAAGCGACAGCGAGCGTTCAAACAGCGGCGTCCGCGCCGCGCAAGTCAGACGCGTGAGCGGCAGGCCGGCCCGTGGCAGTTTGAGAATCCAGCGGCTCAACTTTGGGTTCCTCGCGTCGTTCGTTGCGATGACGGCGGACGCGAGCGCGCGGCTGATGGACGTGTTTTGGATGATGTATGGCACTTGATTACTGCCGCGCAAAACCCGCAAATCCGCCAAGCCCGGCTGCGCGTGGGCGAGCACATCAAGGTCGAGTTCAATTTGTTGGGCGCCGCCGCTGGAAATTTGCAACGGCTTGCGGAATTTCCATTCCGAAACGTCGAGCGGCGCGCCGGTTGGTTCAAGTCCGGGCAGGACTTCCGGCGCCCTGAAATCCGGATTGTCCGCCGGCGGCGGAATTTTAATTGCTGAAACGGCCACGCCCTTGAGGTTCATTCCCAGCGCGCCCAGATCGTAACGCGGCGCGGCGCAACGGGCGTTGCCGGTGAGCAAATGATACTGGCCCGCTCGCGCGAGGAAAATAAGATAAACCGGCCGCCGTTTCACGCGCACGGCCGAAATCGGCAGCGGCGGGCTGTCCCCGTTTTTGATGAGGAGGAACAATTCGCGCGACGGCACCGCGATTTCCAGCGGCACGGAAAGATTTTCGGAGGACGCCTGGCCTTCCACGGCGACGCGATAAATCGCGCCCTGCCCGACGGTTTGTTCGCGGATGGAATTTTCCGAAATTCGCGGAACAGCGATTGAAACCTGACGCATAAAAAGCGGTTCGGCGGTCTCAATCTGGACGGAAGTGATGCTTAAATTGGCCGCGCCCAGGCCCAACGCGAGCCGCGTCTCCCCGGGATTTTCGTCGCGTTCGGTGATCGCGGCTGGAACCAATTCCTCAGCCGCGGGTTCGCCCGTCGCCGCAAAAACAATCGCTCCGGTGAAGGGAATCGGTTGCGAACGCCGGTCATCCACAGTCAGGCGCAGCCATTTTGAAACGCGCGCCGGGAACGATATTCGCAAATGACTTGCGCCGTAGTAGGGCTGGCGAAAAATCGGCTGGCCCTGCGCGAGAATCTGCCATTGCTCCCCGCCGTCGGAATATTCGACGCGCACCGCTTTGATGAAATCCGGCGCCGGACTTTCCAGCGCGACGCCATCCAGCGGCTGCGCCAGTCCCGTTTCGAGCGTGATGACGGTTGTGTTTTGGTCGAGCAAAACTTGGAATGATTTTGCCGCCTGCGCGATTTTCGCGACCGGCGCGGGACGCTCAATCAAATACGGCACTTCGCTCCCCGCATCGTTGTAGAGACGCAAGTCTTCGAGCAACGGACGCGCGGCGTCGAGCGTTTCGACCGGCAAACTGACTTTGACCAGTCCCGTGCCGGAAACGCCGAATGATTGCTCGCGCTGCCAGGCGGATGGCAGGCTGGCGGCGGTTGCGGGGGCGCCGACGCAGAGCGCGCCGACGCAGAGCAGGCCTGCCAGAAAATTACCGGGGCGTTTCATTTTGGGATTCCTTTTCCTTGTTGCCGGCGGCGAAGAATTTTTGATAAGCGAACGACGCCAGCATGGCAATCACCGCCACGCCGATGAACGCGCCGATGCGGTAAAGCTGGCCGAGTCGCGCCAGGTCGTGGAAGAAAAGTTTCAACAGCGTCACACACAGCAAACCCATCGCCGGGTAGCGCGCGGCGGGGAGTTTTTTGAAGATGCCATAAACGAGCAGGGCCAGCGCGAACAGCGCCCACGCGATGGAATAGGTCATGTCGCGCGCAAAGTCGCCGCTGAATTGGAAGGTAAGCGTCGTTCCGGGCAAACTGAAATAATCGGCAATCTCGATGTTCAAGAGCAGAAACGCCAGCACCGTGCCAAGACCGGTCAGAATCGGCGGGACATTTGTTTTCACAACCAGGTTGCGGGGCGTCGCGAGGAGTTTTGCCCCGGCGAACAGACAAACGGTCACGAGGCCGTAGGCGTAGAGATACCAGTTGAAAA
>CAZLEE010000061.1:0-21476 GCA_964558455.1 uncultured Verrucomicrobiota bacterium
TCATAGCTTTGTCAAAACAATAATCCGACAGTGATTCCTTGCGCGCGAGCAGGACGTCGCCGCGCGCCAGCCAGACATAGGGCGTGTCGCCGTGTTCCTCGATGGCGGCGTCGGAAAGGGCCAGGGCGGTATCGAGGTCGCCGCTTCGGCCCAGGGCGACGGCCTTGGCGGCCAGCAACTCCGGCTCCTGCGGAAAACGTTCGAGAGCCTTGTCGGCCCAGAGTTTGGCTTCGCGATATTCGCCCAGTTCGACCAGCATCCGCACCTGGGCCGTCCAGGCCGCGGCATTTTGCGGGTTGAATTCCAGGACTTTGGCGAAGTAACGGAGCGCCTTTTCAAAATCCGCGCTCTCGAACGCGGCCTGCGCCTCGACCATGTAATAGTGCTCGTCCAGAGTGACGCCCTGCTCTCCGCCGAGCGATTGCTCCCCGGATTCGTCGCCAAACTCAAGATTGACAAACCTGCTCATGAAAATATTTGCCGCCGCCAGAACCAATGTTTGAATGCCCTGCCGACGAGCTGATCTGTATGCACGATGCTCATCTCCATCATGGCCCCGGTTATGTTCGCGGCAGGCATGTTTCTCTCAGTTAATATATCCATTTCAGGCCACGCGAACCAGCAGTTTCCCGGCACGATGAACCGGCCGGATTGGGGCATGTGGACAAGCAAAGGTTGAGCGACGCCATTGACCGAAAAAGAATTTGTGGAAAATTCAACCTTATCGCCCGCCAGGGCCAGCATCGGGGCCATGTTGACGCCGCCCCTGACAATGACATTGCCGTGACGTCCGCCTTCGTTGAAGTAATTTCTGGAATTGGAGATGCGATAAGCGATCCACTCGCCGCGTCCGATTGCCTCGGGAGATTTCAAGCAACGTACCACCACAACGTGATCGTGCCGGCGCATCGGAAGGAACAAGCGTTGCTCGAACAGGTATTGCAGCGGCAGGTAAATGACGACAATTGTCATCACCGCCAGAAGCAGTCCGCCGAGCAGGCGGGCCGGCCACTCCATGCCGGCAAAAAGCGGTTTGCAATAAGCGGTCAGGCCGACGAGATGGATTGATAACAAGATAGTGAAAGCCACGTTCGCGGCCGGAAATCCAAGGAAGACAATGAAGACAAGGAGCAAAGCGCCGCATACTGCCAGGGCGGCCTTCCCCGAGCGATCCGGACTGCGAAAGTAAACCGCCAGGCCCGGCACCAACAATCCGCTTATGAGACCAAAGAGCGTGACCTCCTTTGGCACCATGAACGTCAATTTCCTCAGCGCCCGGCCGCATCCGTCAGCGTAACTCAGAATCGGGCTGAAGATGCTGGCGCGTCTCGGGTAATATGAGCTGTCGTGATGCGTCATAGTCCGTGACTCTGATCCAAATGGCGCCGCACCTCCTCTTCCGGTTCGTAAAATTCGCTGGTGTGGCTTTCGGATTGGGTTTCACCGACGATTTTCTCGAACAATTTTGCCGCCTCCAGGCAGGCGCGGCCTTTGTAGCCTTTGATGTGCAGTTCCACGCTGCCATCCTTGTTGATCGTGATGTCAAATTCGCGTTGTGGCATGGTCAATTCTCCCAGTGGCGAACCTTCATTCGGATGGAACGATCCTCGTTGACCTCCTGATCCACCACGACGAAGCCGCGGTTGCGCATTTCGTCCGTTAGTTTTTGGAAGACATATTGCTGCACGACAGTCTGGCTCAACTCCTCCCCCAACGCCTTCAACTCTTGTTTGCTCTGGCCTTCGCCGGTCACGCACAGGGAGGCTTTGCCGCGGACGTCGCGGGAAAAGGTCACGGTGACCCCGTTGCGTGTCACAATGATCCGCTGGTCGCGGCCCAATTGACTGGTCACGACCTCGCTGCGGGCGATTTCGAGTTGGACGACGTTGGTTTGAGTGGTGGTCGTGTGCGTCTCCACCGTTTCGCCGGCCACGACCTGATAACCCAGCGAGCTGGCCGCCGCGACCACGGCCGCGCTGAAAGCCGGCCACGCCGCAACAACCAAAGGTGTCAATATGCAAACTGCGCTCATAATTTCCCCGGCGGTTAATTCCTTAACAACTTAGACCGGGCCGCCCGCATTTCCTCACGCGACAATTTATCGCCATTTATAACTCCATCCGCCGGCTGGTGGCGGCCTTCTGGCTGTCGCGCGCGACGCTGGCGTTGCGGGCGCGGCCTTCCGCCCAATTGCGCAGGCGTCCGATTTGTTCATCCATCGTCTTCGCCAGAGGCACGGTTTCGGACAAGGCATGCAAAATGTGGGCGGTGGTGACTTCCGTCTGGGCGTAAAACGAGTCGTAGAGCGCGCTGTTGATGGCTTCCTCGATTTCCGCCCCGCTGAAATCCGGGCTGGCCTTGGCGCAGGCGGCAATATCGAATGCCGCCACGTCCCGGTGGCGCTTGGCGATATGGATGCGGAAAATTTCCTCGCGCTCCGCGTCAACCGGAAGGTCAACAAAGAAAATCTCATCCAACCGGCCTTTGCGCAGCAATTCTGGAGGCAATTGGGAGATGTCATTGGCCGTGGCCACGACAAACACCGGCGCCGTCTTCTCGGAAAGCCAGGTGAGAAAAGTTCCAAACACCCGCGCCGTGGTCCCGCCGTCCGTCGCCCCGGATCCTTGCGAACCGGCAAACGCCTTGTCTATTTCGTCCACCCACAAAATCGCCGGGGCAACCGATTCCGCCACCGCAATGGCCCGCCGCACGTTTTCCTCCGAAGACCCGACGAGACTGCCAAACATCCGGCCCATGTCGAAACGCAGCAGCGGCAGTTGCCACTGGGTTGAGACCGCTTTGGCGCACAAACTTTTGCCGCAACCTTGCACACCCAGCATGAGAATGCCCTTGGGGGCGGGAAGACCGTAGGCCCGGGCTTCGTCGGTGAACGCGGCGGCGCGTTTGTTCAACCATTCTTTGAGCATGGCCAACCCGCCGACGTTGGAGAACCCTTCCGTGGTCGCGTAATATTCCAGCAAGCCGCTCTTGCGGATGATCTGCTGCTTTTCGGCGAAAACCTCATTGACGTCGTCGCCGCTCAGGCGTTCGTCTTTGACAATGATCTTGGCGAAAACATTTTCCGCCTCGCCCAAAGTCAGCCCCAGCGCCGCCTGCAACAGCCGGTGGCGGCCGGATTCTTCCAACTCAATCTTCACCTGTTTGAATTCCTTGACGTCGGCAATGATCCGGTCGAGCAACGCGCTTAAATCCTCGCGCGAAGGCAGAGGATAGTTGAGCACGGTGATTTCCTTTTCCAGTTCGGCGGGGATTTCCAGGACCGGCGAGATAAGAACAATCGTCTTGAGACTGTCCTTTAGGTGAAGCGCTATTTCTTTGAGCTTCCGCACGATGGCGAAATTGTTGCGGGTCAGGAAAGGGTGAAAATCCTTGAAAATGAAAATGGCGGGTTCGACCTGCTCGATCACCTGGTCGAGCGCGGTCAAAGGATCCTTGGTGGCGGCGTTGCGATGCTTCTGGGATTGGATGGATGTGCCGGCCGGGACAATGCCGGTGCTGTAACTCCATTCAAAGACTTTTTTCCGGCGTTTGTTGGCAACTTCCAGCACCACATTCTGCGCCCGCATCTCCTCGCTGGAAATGATGTAGAGGATCGGGTAGCGTGCCCGGATAAGTAATTCCAGTTCTGCGTCAAAGCTCATGGTGTTTTAGGCGGGTTTGAAGGTTTGATAACGCGGCGGCGGATGGCCTCCTCGTTGGGATTTAATTCGAGCAGGATGGCCGCCATAACCGGGGTCAGGTTCTGCGCCAGTATCCGGCCGTCGGGCAGGAGCAGAAGCTCCGTCACCAGCGGCGGCGGGATGTCAGGATGGTCGGCGGTGGTCATGGGATCAGATTCAAGCCCAGTTTTCGCGCCAAGTCAAAGGCGGCCTCACTTTCATCAGGGCGGATCGGGACGCGCAATTCCTCGTGACGCCGCGCCTGCCATGCGGGCCAGAAACCGGCGCGAAGGTTCATCTTGACTCCTGGCAACTCGGCCGCCAGCCAGTTCGCCACCGGTTTCCAACAACACTCGAGGTGACCAGGCATGAGAAGGTGGCGGACGATCAGTTCGCCATGGCTGGCGGCCCAGCAAAGATTCTCGCGCGTCACTGCTGTGTAGTCCGGTATTTGGGCGAGGTTCCGCGCGCAGTGGTCGTTGCCAAATTTGTAATCCGCCAGCCACACGTCGAACATGCCGTCGAGCAGGGAGCGAGCCTGACCGCTCCCGTGGGCGTTGGTTTTCCACACCAGACGGGCGTCGGACGGCAGGAGGGAAACCAATTCCAGCGCGGCGTGCAAATGCACGGTGGGTTCGCCCCCAAGCACCATGACCGTGCGCGCCCCGCGTTCGAGCGCCGCCACAACCCGCGCGGCCGTTTTTGCCGCGTCAAACGGCTCCCCGGCGCGGGCGTCCCAGCTTTCCGCCCCCGTGATGCAGAAGGCGCAGCGCAAATCGCAGCCGCTGAAGGCAACCGCGTAGGTGGGAATCAACTCCAACTCATCCGTCACCTCCACCTGGGCGCAGAAACAGCGCGTGTCCGCGCCGGCATGGCATCGTCCGCCCGGCCCGGCCAGCCGGTTGACGGCGCAATCGTGCGCGCAGAAGCGACATTCCGCGAGCATCGACCGGGCAAGCGCGGCGTTGGTTCGCGCCCGGGCCGGACGATTTGTCATGGATGCGATCATAACTCCA
This sequence comes from uncultured Verrucomicrobiota bacterium, assembly GCA_964558455.1. Classification (GTDB taxonomy): domain Bacteria; phylum Verrucomicrobiota; class Verrucomicrobiia; order Limisphaerales; family Palsa-1400; genus DASRLE01. The sequence goes on from CAZLEE010000061.1 coordinate 4,697, forward strand.
GCCGGTTGATGCGTTGCGACGTGACGGATCGCGCCCGCCGCGACTGCCCGATTCTGCTGCGCAGCCACAGATAAAGCAGCCCGGCCGCGCCGCCCGACACTTGGATGACCGCGCCGACCCAGCCGGCCCTTGACAGGAGGAGGATGAAACTCACGGCGGTCAGCAGAATGACAGCCTGGCGCAAGGTCAATTCAAAGGACGGCGGCACCATGATTTTTTCATGGGCAAGGACACGCCCGGTGGCCACCATCAGGGCAAGGGCAACCGGGCCGGGACCGAGCAGCGGCGAGGAGGAGAACGTGCGCAACGCCAGATTCGCCAGTCCGGCGCCAACGGCGGCAATCAGGCAATACAGAAAGAAATCCCGGCGCGGCCAGATCCGTTCCAGCATGCCTCCAAACACCACCACGCAAAAGCCGTTTATCAGCAAATCCAGCAGGCTCACCGGCAACAGCGCATAACTGGCCAGCCGCCAGACTTGGCCGTGCAAAACAGCGGGACTGGACATGAACAGCCAGCCGCTGACGTTCGCGATGTGGAAGAAATCCAGCGCGTAGGCGGACAGGAAAAGAACTGTCCAAATGGACAAAACCCACCGGACACCCGGCGTAAGCGAAGACACAAACCGTTGCCAAAAACCTTGCATAAGCTTTATTCCAGCAACCGGCGCCACCACGAGCGGGTCGGGACACCGGGTTTTTCGATTGATTCGCCCAAGCGCCGGGCGATGCCTTGAGGAACCGCCGTTTGGGCGGCGTCGTGGCGAAGCAATTGCTCAACGCTGTCGAATTCCAACCCCGCTTTCTTGGCGGCGTGCAATTCGGCGTCCTGCTCATGCTGTTGATGGGTCGAAAATTTACTTTGTTGTTTCATCTTGATTCACTCCGTTTTGGCGAAGGCGGCAACGAAAGCCTTGCGGGCGCGATGCAGTTTCCCCCGCACGGCGTCCACGGACTGGTCGGTCAATGTCCCGACTTGCTCGTAGCTCAACTCCTCATCGCTCACGAGCAGGAGCAACAGCCGGTATTCCGGGGGAATGGCGTCCAGGGCCGTTTGAATGCGGCAACCCAGTTCCTTGGTCTCAAGGATGCGCAAAGGGGATTCATTCCCGGCCGTGGTTTCCCATACCGGGCTGTCGCTGCTCGGGAACATGTGCCGGTTATGCCAGGATTGCTGAAGATTGCGGCAATGATTGATGGCGATTTTGTAGAGCCAGGTGCGGGCGGAAGCTTCCCCGCGAAATTGATCCAGATGGCGCGCGGCCTTGAGAAAAACATCGTGGGTGGCGTCCTCGGCCTTTTGCGAGTCTCCCAGAAAACGCAAGGCAAGATAGTATATGGCGCGGCTATGCCGATTGTAAAAATCCTCAAACTCGTCCGGCAGAACATGATGTCCCGCCGAATCCGAATCCTGCGGCAGCACGCCAACTTCATTCATGAGAATCTCCACCCCCATTAGACAACGCCCCGCGGCAAATGTCACGCCGCCAAAAAAAGGTTTCAAATGCGTGGAGTCGGCGGACGGTTCCGTCACTTCGTGTCTGGACGGAAAGGGATTCGCGGTTGACTTTCGACGGGGGGCGTGTCTCCAATTCGCAAAATATATTTTTATGATAACGGAAGTTGTTTCGTTGAATGTTGGCAATGGCACCTGCGAGGATTTCGAGGCCGCCATGCGCAAGGCGTCGCCGATCATTGCGTCGGCCCGCGGTTACATTTCGCATGAATTGCGCCGCTGCCTGGAGAAACCAACCCAGTACCTTTTGATGGTCAAGTGGGAGTCGTTGGATGCCCACATGGTCGGATTCAGGAACTCGCCCGATTTCCAGAAATGGCGGGGCTTGCTGCACCATTTTTATAATCCGGCGCCAACGGTGCAGCATTATGACGAGCCGGTGGCACTTCGTCCGCGTTAGGACGCCGGATCATCCTCGTTTGTTGTCTGCCAGCCGAAACGGGCTTTCTTGGTGCGATAAAGCAAGCCAAGCAGGCGCATCTGCACCACCAGGCAGTAGAGGGCCAAAAACATGCCCGCAAGCTGGCTGACGAAGGGCGGGAGGGCGTTGCCAACCCACAGACGGAGGCAGAACAGGGAAAAGAACAAAGCGCCGACGAGCACACAGCAGACAAGATATTCCACCAGCACCCGGCCAATGGCCGGGAATACCAGCAGCGGGTTCAGGCCCGTCAGCGAATCATCCATCGCCACGGCAAGCGTGGCCATCGGCGCATAACAACATCCCGCAAGCAGCAGGGGAATAATCAACCAGCGGCCAATCTGACCGGCAAACATGGCGCCCAGCATGGCGGGCGCGACGCAGGCAGCCCCGATACCGAGAAGGCGAAAATAAGGCAGGACCGCGCTTTCCCACAAGCTGTCGTACTCCGGCCAGGCCGGCATGTGATTGTCGCCCAGCGCGCTGGCCGTGATAATGGTTTGCATATACAGAAAGAGATAGCCGGTGATGCAGGCGCCGAACAATCCGGCAACCGCGCCGCCAACAAAAAGATACCCCTTGAAGCGAAGGCCGAGAATGAAATCAAAGAAGCCGAAAATAAGCGTCCCGCTCAACAGCAGAACCATGCCATGGCGTTTGAAAGGATAGATGAATGTGCCGGGAATGCTCCCGTAAAATGATTTTTGGCGGGACCGGATTCGGGGCGCAGGCAAAGGGGCCGCCTCAATTTTTTTTGGCGGCAAAGTTAATTTGACGGCTGATGGCCGGGCTGGTTGGGGTTCGTAACACAGTTCCACCTCGCCGAGGCGCAACGTTTGGCCGGGCGCGATCGTGCTTTCCCCGACGGGCTGGCCGTCGAGCAACGTGCCGTTGGTCGATCCGAGGTCCTGAACGGTCGCCGTACCGTCGCGGATCATTATCTGGCAATGCGAAGAGGAGACGGATGAATGTCCGATTTGCAAATCCGCGCCGCTGGAACGGCCGATTATGTAGGAGCCGGAATCGAGTTCCACTTCGCGAGGCGGCACATTCGGGACTTTAATGACAATTTTGGCCATTGATTCTTGCGGATTGGCTGAAAGGGTTCCCTCTATCATGGGCAGAGTCAAATATTTTCAAATTATTTCCTAAACCTTAGGCCCCATTCTTCCGATAGAGAGGCAGACCCAGTTAAAAGGCCGCCCGTATAATTTTATGAATATGACAATAAGCGCTTCGACCATTCCGAAAATTCAGGTCGGTTCCGACCAAGCCGTGCCGGTCAAAAGCACCGTAACAGCTTCCATTGTAAATATTACCGCATTGAAAGAAAGCGCCGTTGACAAGAAGTCCGTCCGATTGCCGAATCTTTTCCCGCCCAAGGATTATTCATCCATGGATTTTGGTGCGTTTGCCGAGGGGCATTACACCGAGTTTTAAGCAATTTCGCAGATCGCAGTCGGTCGCATAAGCGAGACGGATGACAAGATTCGCCTCCCCTTTCCCCAGCCTTCTCCCAGTTTTCGGTTTGTTTTACTGTTTCTTCACATAAGCCTGCACTGCGCAATTATTGCGCGGTCAGGTGTAACTATTGCGCACCTGGACGCTGCGGCTAGTTCTGTAACATCTTCGTTTGCAACGTTAAAAAGTGTTTCCAGCATTGGCACGGGAATTGCCCAAGGGAGAGGACGATTAAGAATCGGGGGACGCGTGGTACGTTTCCTGAGCGGGCAATTGTTTAAAAACAGAACATAATATTATGAACTTATTGAAGAAAAGCATCCTCGTTGGTGGTTGTGTGGCAGCGATGACCCTGTTTACCGGCCAGCAAGCCATGGCTCAAGGCCGTAATTTTGATCCGGCGGCGTTTCGGCAAATGCGCGTTGACCGCGCCAAGGAACAAATGGAAATCAAAGATGAAGATTGGAAAGCCATTGAGCCTTTGGTCGGAAAAGTTGTTGATGCCCAATCGGATGTGATGCGGGCGAGAGCCGGCGGCATGGGCCGCGGGCAGCGACACAACCGCGGCAATAGCGTGGACACCAACCGCCCGCCGCAGAGTGGCGGCCAAGATCAACCCAATGGCGAAGCGCGTCCGCCGCGTCCGAGTTTCCTTGGCGAACAGAGCGCAGCCGTAGCCGCCCTGCAAAAAGCCATTGAAGCAAATGCGCCCGTCGCGGAACTGAAGACCAAAATCGCCGCCGTCCGCGCGGAAACGAAGGAAAAGGAAGCGAAACTGGAAGCGGCCGAGGAAGATTTGCGCGGCGTATTGAGCACCAAACAGGAAGCAAACGCGGTCGTCGGCGGTCTTTTGAGATAAATCCGCTTGGGCAAAGTCTGTTAGTTCCGCACAGCGGCGGCGGTTCCCCCGGGAAGGGGAAACGTCCGCCGCGTCGGAACGGGAGTTTATATGAGCGAGACAAAAACAGCGGAGGTTCCGGAGGCAGGGTTGCTGGAGCGGATGGTGGAAGCAAAACAACTTTCATCCACCGACGCCGCGATTTTGAAACAGCAGACTCATTTGGGCAAGCAGCCCATCCTGCAAACTGAGGAGGAGGTCCTGAGCTGGCTGGCAAAGGAGTACGACCTCGCCTTCACCACCTTGGACAACGTGGACCCGGATCGGGAACTGCTGTCCCTTTTCCCGGCGCGTGTGTTGCTGAAAGCGGAACTGCTCCCCCTGCAACGAGTCAACGGCACGGTGGAAGTGGCCACGAGCCGTCTCTTCGCCACGCGCGGTCTGGACACGCTCAAAAGCCTGACCGGCCTTAAACTCAAACCAGTGCTGGCGCCCGGCGAAGCCATCCGGCGGGAGATGAAAAAGCATTTGGGCGTGGGGGCCGACACCATCGACACACTGGCCGAGGACGCCCCGCTGCAAGTGGTGGATGAATCGGGGGAGGAAGACGCGAACCTGGAAAGCGCGGCCGAAGACGCGTCCATCATCAAATTTGTAAATCAAGTATTGACAGACGCCATTGAGCTTCGGGCTTCGGACATTCACCTGGAACCGTTTGAAAACGAGTTGCGCATCCGCTACCGCATAGACGGTGTTTTGCAGGAAGTGCCGGTGCCGGCGCAGATCAAGCGGTATCAGCCGGCGATTGTTTCGCGCGTCAAGATTTTAAGCCATTTGAACATCGCGGAAAAAAGGCTGCCGCAGGACGGTCGCATCAAAATCCGGCTGGCCGACAACGAGGTGGACATCCGGGTATCCATCATTCCCATGCTGCACGGCGAGGCGGTGGTCATGCGTTTGCTGCGGCAGAAGGCGACCTTGCTGGGCATAAACCAGTTGGGGATGGACAAGCGGGAATTGGACATGTTCAACAAGGTGCTGGCCCTGCCGCATGGAATCATACTCGTCACAGGACCGACCGGCAGCGGCAAGACTTCGACCCTCTACACGGCCTTGAGCGCGATCAATGACACGATACGCAAGATCATCACCATTGAGGACCCGATTGAATATCAATTGCGCGGTGTCAACCAGATTCAGGTTTCGGAAAAATCGGGGCTGACCTTTGCGCGCGGACTGCGTTCCATTTTGCGCCACGATCCGGACGTGGTTCTGATCGGGGAAATTCGCGACCAGGAAACGGCGCAGATCGCCGTGCAGGCGTCGCTCACCGGTCACCTCGTCTTTTCCACCTTGCACACCAACGACGCGCCCGGAGCGCTGACGCGATTGGTGGACATGAATGTGGAACCCTACCTGGTGGCGTCTTCCCTGGAAGCGGTCCTGGCCCAGCGGCTGGTGCGCGTGCTTTGCCCGGCCTGCAAGGTCGAGGACACTTCGCCCACCACGCTTTCGCTCAAGGAACAGATTGGATTTCCATCCGAACTGAAAATTTACCGGGCGGTGGGATGCGGGGAATGTCGCGGCACGGGGTATCACGGGCGGCACGGCATTTTTGAGTGGATGAATTTGAACAATGAAATCCGGCAAATGGTTTTGAAAAACGCGTCCAGCGGAGAAATTCGCGAGGCGGCGATACGCAATGGCTTGCGCAGCCTGAGCGACGACGGCTGGCGCTTGATCGGCGAAGGCATCACCACTGTGGAAGAAGTCATGCGCGTGACCAAGGACCAGACGCTGGGCAACGGCCATCAGAAGCACAGCGCGCCGACGCCACCGCCGGTGCCGGCGCCGGCATTGGGCGGGAAAAAGCAAATCTAGCTACCATGCCGCAATTTCAATACAAAGTCATTCAAGCCGACGGCGTCACCGCCGAAGGCGTGCTGGAAGCGGGCGGACGGCAGGAAGCCTTCCATCAAATGGAACAGCGCGGGCTGAGATTGATCTCGTTGTCGGAAAAAACCGCCGGCGCGGCCAAAAGCGCGACCCCCTTATCCATGGCGGGCAAAAGTTTCAGTTTCAAATCCAAGAAGGTCACGCCGCGCATGTTGGAAAACTTCACCCGGCTCCTGAGCAGTTTGCTGGCGGCGGGCGTGCCGTTAAGCCGGGCGCTGGTGATTTTGTGCAAGGAAGCGACCAACCCGGTGGCGGCGGATAGTTGGAAGCGGATTTATGATTCGGTGGTGGACGGGGTGGCGCTGGCGGACGCGATGGCCCGGATACCGGAGACCTTTCCGCGCGTCTATGTGGCCATGGTGCAAGCGGGAGAGACCGGCGGATTTCTGGACCTGGTGCTGGCCCAGATTGCCGATTTCCAAGTGCGGGAAAAAGACCTGCGCTCCAAGGTGACAGCGGCCCTGCTTTACCCGGTCATTTTGCTCATTCTGGCTGTCATCGTGCTTTCAGTCCTGCTCATGTTCTTCGTTCCGCAATTGCAAAAAATGTTCTCAGACATGGGCGGGCAATTGCCGTTATTGACCCGGATCATCATCGGGATCAGCCACTGGATGCGTTCCTACGGCATTTTCATCGGGCTGGGGCTGATCGTCGCCGGTTTTTTGGTTCGCAAATGGGTGGCATCGGAAAAAGGGCGGCGCGTCTGGGAAGGACTTGTTTTGCGTGTGCCGATCCTTGGACCCTTGTTGAGCCAATTCGCCATGGCGCGCTTTTGCCGGATGCTGGGCACCCTGCTGAACGCCGGCGTGCCGCTGGTGGAGGCGCTCAATGTGGCCCGCAAATCCATCGGCAACCAAATCCTGGTCGATGCGGTTTCCAAGTCCATCGACCGGGTCAAAGAAGGGGCGCAATTGGGGGCGAGCATGGCGGATTGCCGCAATCTTTTCCCCAGTTCGGTCCTGGAAATGATCGCGGTGGCGGAGGAAAGCGGCAAACTGGACCAGGAATTGATCCGCATTGCGGGAGTGACGGAAAGCGATCTGGACCGCAACCTGAAAACAGGGGTGGCGATCCTGGAGCCGGTGCTGCTTTTTTGCATCGCCGCTTTTGTCGGACTTATTTTTATCGGGATGATCATCCCCATATTCAAAGTGCAAGACCTTATCAAATAGACAGACGAAAAAAATATTTATGAAACTGATAAATTCAAAAAGGAATCAAACAAGCCGGATGGGGCGCGACGCGTTCACCCTGGTGGAACTATTGCTGGTGCTGACCATTCTGGCCATTCTGGCCGGAGTCGTGCTGCCCAGCATGGTGGGACGCGGCCAGCAAGCGCGGGTGACGCGGGCCCAGACGGAAATCGCCACCTTTTCCACGGCGTTGAATGCGTTCGAAGTGGACAACGGATTCTTCCCCAAGGGCCGCAACGGTCTGTTTGCCCTGGTGCAAAAGCCAGGCAACGCCCAAAACTGGCACGGCCCGTACCTGGCGGACAAGACGACCGTCCCGCCTGATCCGTGGGGAAATCCCTACGTTTACGAATGCCCGGGCAAACACAATCCCACCAGCTTTGACATCATGTCCATGGGGCCGGACGGGCGGATTGGAGGCGATGACGATGTTTGCAACTGGACCATACAGAAATAGGAGCGCCGCATTCAGCCTCGTCGAACTCATCGTGGTGATGACGTTGATGGTGGTGGTCATCGGCATAGTGGCCCCGTCGTTGCGGGGCTTCTTCCATGGCCGCAACCTCGACAACGAGGCACGGCAATTTCTGTCGTTGACGCGTTATGGCCGGAGCCGCGCCATAGCCGAGGGACTGCCGGTGGATTTGTGGATCAACCCCGCCCGGTCCTCCTACGGATTGCAGGGAGTTTCGGGTTACACCGAAACCCAGACCAATCCCATGGTTTATCAACTGGACGAATCCGTGCAAGTGACCGTATCCGCGCCCCCTTCCCTTTTGACCCGGTCCAATTATTGGACGCAAACAACGCCGCGCGTCGGCACGATGACAAAAATCCGGTTTCAGCCCGACGGTTTTATCAGCGACAACAGCCCGGAAAATATTTATTTCCGGCAGCCGGAATTGGGGAGCGAAGTGTGGATTTCGAAAAATCCGTCGCACATGAAGTATGAAATTGAAAGCAGTCCATCCCAAAAATCAGGCAATTGAGCGGGCGCGGCGCGCCTTCACTCTGGCCGAGGTTTTGGCGGCCATGTTGTTCATGGCCCTCGTCGTCCCGGTGGCGATGCAGGGATTGCGCATCGCCAGTCTGGCGGGTGAGGTAGGGCAGCGCAAAGTCGTTGCCGCCCGCCTCGGCAATAAAATCCTGAACGAACTCAAGGTGACGGGCCAGTTGCAAAACACCAGCCAAAGGGGCGTGGCCAAGGAAGCCGGCATGGATTACAAATGGTCGATTAAAAGCCAGCAGTGGACGGAAGACACAACGACGCCGATGACCATGGCCACCATGACGGTGGTTTACACGGCGCAGGGAAAAGAGTACGACGTCCGGCTCAGCACGCTTCTGGCGCAAACCAACCGATGAAAATTCCGCTCCAGCATAAAATGCCCGGGTCTGGCGGATTCACGCTGGTGGAAATAATCATTGCGGCATCCATCATGGCCATGCTGCTCTACTGCATCGAGTCGGCTTTTTTCGGAGCGCTGCGCCTGCGGGAACGAACCATCGAATCCATGGAGGCCAGCATGCCAATGGAAGAGGCCCTGCAAACCATTCAGCGTGATTTGGCCGATCTGATCACCGCCACCAACGGGGTGTTTCTCGGTCCGTTGCAGACCATCAATCAGACCAACACCCTGCCGGGGCAGATTGGACCCGACTTTTACACCACGGGCGGCGAATTGGACGGGATGGCGCCATGGGGCAACGTGGAAAAGATTGACTATTTATTGACCACGCCAACCAACGGCGCAACCGGTCCCGGCCAGGATTTGATTCGCGCCGTCACCCACAACCTCCTTCCCGTCACCCAGCAGCCGCTGCCGGAGGAAAAGCGAACTCTTTTAAGCGGTGTGGCCAGTTTGACTTTCCTTTACTACGATGGGACGCAATGGGACAATGCTTGGGACACTACCCAGCAGACCAACCTGCCGCTGGCCATCAAGGTGCGGATACAAATGGCCGCGCGCGCCCCGGGCGCGATGACGCTGGATCCGCCTTTGGAATTGGTTGTGCCAGTGGACATGATGCTTAATACGAATCCGATCACCGCCGTGCAACAATGAAAGCCCGCCCCTCCAACGCCAGACGGAACGGCCCCATCGGGTCGATCCTGATCATTGTGCTTTGGGTAGCGTTTGGCTTGTGCAGCATCGCGCTCTATTTCGCGCATTCCATGACACTCGAATTGCGGGCGGCGGACAATCAGGTGGCGGGCGTGGAAGCTGAACAGGCCATTGAAGGGGCGGCCCTCTATGTGAGCAATGTCCTGGTCAATCTGCAAATCAGCAACAACATGCCGTCGCCGAGTTGTTTCCGGGCGGACAACGTCAAGGTGGGCAACGCGACTTTCTGGTTGATTGGGCGGGACACGAATGATTTGCAAACCTCCGCGCAGGGAGATCACCCCATTTGGGGTTTGGTGGACGAGGCCTCGAAAGTGAACCTGAACTATGCCGGCACCAACATGCTGCAAAACCTGCCGCAAATGACCGCCAACCTGGCCGCAGCCATGTATGACTGGCAAAACACCAATCTCACCCCCAGCGTCGGCGGCGCCAAGTCGGACACTTATTCCACTCTCACCCCTCCCTATCTTTGCAAAAGCTCCCCCTTCGAGACGGTGGACGAACTGAACCTGGTCTATGGCATGAACATGGATTACCTCTTTGGGGAAGACGCCAACCTCAACGGCATTCTGGACCCCAACGAAAACGACGGCACGGTTTCGCCGCCCAATGACAACAAGGATGGCATCCTGGACCCCGGCCTGCTGGAATATGTGACCGTCTTTACCAAGGGGGAAGGAACCACTGTCTCCAACGGCATCTCCCGTGTTGCGGTCAATAGTTCGGCGTTGATGCCGTTTATCCGGTCCAATTTTCCATCCATCTACACCCAACTTTCCGGCAGCGGCGGGCGCAGAACTGGCGTAACCAGCACGACCGGCAGAAACGGGGCCGGCATCGTGCCAGGCCGCAGCACCACCACGACGGCTGGCGGCGCTACAACCTACACCAGTGTCCTCCAATTCTATGTCCAGTCGGGATTGTCGGAAATTGATTTTCAGACGCTTGAGCCTTATTTGATGAACCCTTCCACCAAAGGCCTGATCAACGTCAACACCGCCACCGCCACCGCGTTGTCCTGCATCCCGGGCATCGGGGTGAACATGGCGCCGCAGGTGCTGACTTACCGCCAGTCCAATCCGCCGCTGACCCCTTCGATTAGCTGGCTCAAAACCGCCTTGGGGGGAGATTCCACCCTCGCCGCCCAAGTCGGGCCGTACGTGACCGCCTATTCCTATCAATACACAGCCGACGTGGCGGCGGTGGGGCATAACGGCCGGGGATACCGGCGGGTGCGATTTGTATTTGACTGCAACAGCGGCACGCCGCTCATTGTTTATCGGCAGGATTTGACCCATCTGGGCTGGGCCTTGGGCAAAAAACTGCACGATGACCTGCTGGCCCAAAATATCAAATGATGACATTATTCAAACGATCACGCGCCGCTTCCATCCTGGGCCTGTCCCTGGATGGCAACCGGCTTGAAGTCGTCTCGCTGCGGCGCAACAACGGCACCGTGCATATCCGGCAGACCCTGGTCGTCTCCCTGGCGTTGTCGCCGTTGACCGATGCCGCCGAACTGGTCGGCCAGGAAATCCGCAATCACCTGGACAAGGCCGGAATCCGCGAACGCCATTGCGCGGTGTGCCTGCCCTTGAGCTGGGCGCTGACCCTGCAAACGCCATTGCCGGAAATGTCGGAAGCGGACCGGGCCAGCTTCCTGCAACTGGAAGGCGAGCGCAGTTTTCATGCCGGAACGGACTCGCATTTCATCCAATATTCCATCTTCAAGACGCCGGACGGCGGGCAGTACGCCACTTTGATGGCCGTGCCGCGCGATCATCTGGAAGCCCTGCAACGGGTGCTGCGCGCCGCCAAACTCAAGCCGCTGACCTTTGCCTTGGGCGTGACCGCCCTGCAACCCGCCAACACCGACCCAAACCGCGTGGTGATGATCGCGCTGCGCCGTGACACGGTGGATTTGCAGATCACCGCCGGCGGCGGCATTGTGGCCTTGCGCGCTCTGGATGGCGCCTTGGAAACGCAAGGCGCGCAAAAGAATATTCCGTCCGATCTCATCGCCCGGGAAATCCGCATCACTCTGGGGCAATTACCCGGCGGGCTGGCCGGATCGCCCGGCAAAATCAAAATCTTCGGCCAAGGCGAATCGGCCCGCCAATTTATCCAGGACATCACGCCCCGCCTTACTCCCTTGGGACTGAAACTGGAAGTGCCGGACAAGGCGGCCAACTTCAATTTCGACCGGCCCCTGCCGCCGGAAATCGCCACCACCGCCACCCTCGCCCTGGCAGCCAATTACGTCAAAAGCATTGATACCACCCCGGATTTTCTTCCGCCCAAAACGCAGCCGTGGCGCCAATTGATCAGCACCCGCCTGTCGCCGCGCAAGATGGCCTACATCGGCGGCGCGGCGGCGTTCCTGATTTTATGCGTGGCCGGCGCTTTCGGCTATCAGCAATGGCAAATTTCGACCTTGGAATCCAAATGGCGCGCCATCGAACCGAAGGTCAACGAGCTGACCGCCGACCAGGATTTCATCAAAAAATTCCGGCCTTGGTACGACACCTCGTTCCGGGACCTGCAAATCCTGCGCAAAATCAAGGACGCCTTTCCCGATGACGGCTCGGTCTCGGCCAAGAAAGTCGAGATTCACGACATTTCCGGGGTGACTTGCACCGGCGTTGCGCGCGATAATGAGTCTTTCTTAAAATTGCACGCCAAATTGGGCGACGACACCAACGATATCAGCGCCTTGCACGCCGAAGTGCATGGCCAGAAACCAATGGATTTCACCTTGAATTTCCAGTGGGGCGCAGGAGGAGAAGCCAATGGAAACTAAAAATCGCGAAAAACTTTTGCTCATACTGACCGGCGGATGCGTCGCGCTGCTGATCCTCAACTGGCTCATCATCTCGCCATTGATCGCCGGTTGGCACAGCCGCGCCAACCGCATCGTCGCCTTGCACAAACAACTGGACGACGGGAGCGTGCTGCTGCGCCGGGAATCCTCGATCCGGAGCCGCTGGGATCACATGAGCACGAACGCCCTTTCCTCCACTCCCACCGTGGCCGAACGCCAGCTCTTCGACGCCTTTGACCGCTGGGTGCGGGAAAGTCATGTGACCGAAAGTTCCTTCAAACCCCAGTTGCGCCAGACGGACGATAATTACTCGGTTATGGAATGTCATGCCGAGGTCACGGGCGAATACAGCACCGTCATCCGCTTCCTTTACAACTTGGAAAGCGACCCCATGGGCGTGCAGGTGCAGGAGATTGACCTGACTTCGCGCGATGACGCCGGCCGGCAAATATCCCTCGGCCTCGAACTGAGCGGGCTGCTCCTTCCCCCACCCAACTCATGAACCGAAACACTGCCATCGCAATTCTCTCGCTGGCCTTCGGAACCGGCTGGACCGGCTGGGCGCAGGAACCTGATTCCACCCCGGTGCTGAACTGGAGCGCGTTCGAAGCCATCGCGCAAAAAAACATATTCGACCCCTCGCGTTCCGGCCGCAGCGGCAGCGGCAGAAGCCGGCCGAGGGAAGTGGTGATTCTCCGTTTTACCTTTCGCGGCACGATGGACGATGCCGCCATCTTCACCGGCGAAGGGAGTCCGTCCCGGGGTTACGTCAAGACGGGCGGGATGATCAATGGCTTCAAGGTCATGAAAATCACCACCGACTACGTGGAACTGGCCGAGCCGAACGGGAATCTGGTGAAATTGAACACAGATGACAGCATGCAGCGGGAAGATGAAGGTCCGTGGGCCAGAACAGACCAACCGGCGCCCCTGGTCATCACGCCAAGCGCATCCGCGTCGGGCGATGCGACCGCCATCGGATCGTCGTCCAGTCCATCTGCCGGTCCGGCCAATGAAAGCGATATTTTAAAAAAACTCAGACTCAAACGCGAACAGGAGGAAAAATGAAACCCATCCATCTAGCCTTTATAATATTGACAGGCTTGGCCGCCGCCGGATCAGCCGTCGCCCAACCGGCGCCGGCGCCCGCCCAGTCCAACACCGTTCCCGCCAACCCTGCCCCCGCCAGCGTTGCTTCCACCAATCCGGCGCCTGCCAATGCCGCGTCCAACCTGGTGGCCGGCGCGCCGGAGACATCGACCAACGTCACGCCCGGCCAGACGCTTGCGATCAGCAACGCGCCGGCGACGAATTCGGACGCCATTGACGACACCGTCGATCTGCCCGTCACCAACGCGTTGCGCATGAATTTCCACGACGCCCCCCTGAACGTCGTCTTGAAGTATTTGAGCAAGAGGATGGGAATTGTCATCACCCAGGACGTCGAAGTGCATGGCAATGCCACCATCATCAGCGAACAGCCGGTCAAGACCAGCGAAGTGATTGATCTGCTCTGCGCCGCGCTGGCCAAGAACAATTACAGCGTTTCCACCAATGGCCACATTCTGACCATCACCTCGGCGGATAGCGCGATCAGCGGCGCGGAAACACCCGTCAAACAGGCTGTCTCTCTCGCCGACATTCCGGTCAACGACCAAATCGCCACCGTCATTCTGCCTGTCCACACCCTCAATCCCACCCAACTCATCAAGGACCTGGATCAGTTGATCCCGAGCAGCGCAAAAGTGGCCGCCAATGAAGCCGGCAACGCCGTCATCATGACTGCCCGGCAAAAGGACATTCACCACTTTTTCCAAATTATCACCGCCTTGGACAGTTCAAGCGTTTCCGAAGTGGGAGTCTTTATCATGAAGTACGGGGACGCCAAATCAGTCGCTTCCGAGCTGAAGGAAATCTTTCAAAGCCCCGATTCGAGCGTGGCCCGTTCCGACGCGCGCCAGAGGTATCGCGGCGGTGGCGGCGGTTTTGCCAGCATGTTTGGCGGCGGTGGCGGTTCCAGCAGCTCCTCCAGTTCGGAGGATTCGAAAAACGCGGCCAACAAAGCTGTCTTCGTCTCTGACGACCAGATGAATGCCGTGGTGGCCAGCGCGCCTCCAGACTATTTCCCGATGATCACCAATGTCATCTCCGAGTTGGATCAACCCAGCCAGGACGTCACCATCGTAAAGACGTTCAAGCTCAAGAATGCCGATGCCCAGGAAACCGCAGACGAACTGGCCAATCTGTTCCCCGACGCCACCAGCTCCAGCGACCAGTCTTCGCGCGCCCCCGGCATGAGATTTTTCACCCCGCCGTGGATGCAGCAGTCCTCGTCGGCCAGCGCCAGCACGAGTGACCGGATGAAAAAACAAACCAGCGTCCGCGCCGTGCCGGACCTTCGCACCGCTTCCGTCATCGTCACCGCCTCCAAGGATTTGATGGAACAAATCGCCGGGGTGATTGAGGAACTGGACCACGACCCGTCCATGATCAAACACGTCTATTCATTTGACATTGACAGCGCCGACCCGCTCACCGTCCAGGCGACCATGACGGCGCTCTTTGCCGGCCAGAACACGCGCACCCCGCAGAACAACAACACCAGCGCGCTTGAACAGCGGGCCAATACAGCCGCCCAGCAGCAACAAACGCAAACCTCCACCCTCGGCACCTCCGGCTCAGGCGGCACGTCGGCCCTTCATTAATCTGAAAACATTAGGTCAACTCTATTTATTATGATTATGCAAACGCCAAAATCCCGCATCATCCCGTGGCTGGTGTTTTCCCTCTGTTGCGGCCTGGTTCTTCCACTTTATGCCCAGCAGCGATCCTCCTCCACCGGCGGAGGATCGACCCGGTCTTCCAGTGCCAGCAGCGCCAGCGGCGCCAGCGGCTCGGTTGATCGTCCCGCCAACGGCGAGATCGGCACGGCCAACTTCTATGTTGACCCCGACACCCACCGCCTCTTCTTCACCGCCGACGAGCAAACCGCCGGTTATGTGAGCAACGTCATCGCCAATCTGGACCGGCCCAAACCGCAAGTCTTGATTAAAGTCGTTTTCCTCCAGGTGACTTATAACAACGGTTACGACGTTGGCATTGAGGGCGGTGTGACGAAGAACGTCAATACCACCACCTCGCTCAGCGCCTCGAACCTCTTCGGACTCGCGCAACAAGGAACCACCCCCACCTCCGGGGTCAACACCCTCCCCGGCGCCGGCCTTTACACGCTGGCCGGAAATGACTGGTCCGCCACCATTCGCGCCATCCAGGAAGTGGGCAAAGTGGAGGTGCTTTCCCGCCCCACCATCATGACCCGCAACAACCAGCAGGCCACCGTGACCGTCGGGCAACAGGTGCCGATCATCAACGGCGTCAGCTACGACACCTTTGGCAACGAACACAGTTCCATCAGCTACCAGAGCGTCGGCGTCATCTTGCAGGTTACTCCGTTCATCACCAGCGATGACCGGGTGGAAATGATTCTCGCCCCCCAAATTTCGAGCGTGGCCAGCCAGTCCACCCTCATTTCCAGCGGCACCAACGGCAATTTCAGCACGCCTTACATCAACATCGAGTCCGCCAACACCGTGGTCATCACCCCCAACGGCCAGACCGTGGCCATTGGCGGTTTGATGCAGGACAATAAAGGAACCACCGACAGCAAAATCCCGCTGCTCGGCGATATTCCCGGCCTTGGGCTGCTCTTCCATCACAAGATCGCAACGGTCACCAAAACGGAATTGATCATTTTCCTGACCCCCTACGTCATCCGCACCACGGACGACTTGGTGCGCATGACCACGGACGAAAAGTCGCGCCTGGTCTTGTCGCCCAAATCATTTCCCGCCAAGGAAATGCATGATTATATCGCGCCGCAGCCGGCGTCACCCGCGCCCGCCGGCGTCGGGCCGCATGTTCGTTAACAATTATTATTGACGCATGATAACCAAACGAAGCTGGGTGGTTTACGGGATGCTGGCGGCCTTTTGGGCCATCCTGATTGTTTGGCAGGCCGCTGAACATGCGGTCTCCCGCCAGGCCTATCAAAACAAGGTCGTGGACCGGGGCCGGTCCATCACCACGACCTGCGGGCTGCTCATGCGGTCGCACAGTTATTATTTCGGCGTCGTTTCCCGGGAACGGCTTGAGGCCGCCCTGAATGAATTGGTCGATACCAACGAACTGCTTTCCGTCGAACTGCTCAATACCAACGGCGAGGTCGTCGCCTCGGCAGGCGCCCCGTTTGAGATGCCGCATAAAGCGGACTTGGAAGGCGGCGTGTCGTGGGGCGACAACACCGTCATTATCGAAAACCCGGTGGACTTGGGCACCAATGTGCCGCAACTGATTCTGCCGCGCGAGGAACTGCGTTTGCTCGAACCGACCAACCGCCCCCCCCCCCCCCCCCCCCCCCCCCCCCCCCCCCCCCCCCCCCCCCCCCCC
>CAZLEE010000062.1:0-21255 GCA_964558455.1 uncultured Verrucomicrobiota bacterium
CAAACTCTGGGAGTCTCTCCAGCAGAGCTGGAGGATTTATTGGGTATTAAGACCGAATGGGCCGCGTTTTCATTTGTATCGCATGGCCGCACTCGCTATTAATCACTCCATGTCAGGAATCTGCGAGGCTGGAAAAGTCCACCCAGCGAAGCCTTGAAATGGTAAATAAAAGCGTATGAGCCAAGAGCGATTTGCCGAACGAAAGGCCAAACTGCAAAACGCCGTCAAGCGTTTGCGTGAGGCGGTGGCGCAACCCGAAAACGATCTGGTCCGCGATGCGGTCATCCAACGATTTGAATTCACCTTCGAACTGGTCTGGAAAAGCCTCAAACTTTATCGCGATTGAGAGTGAATATGAAACCCCTCGCGCTCCGAGACAAAGATTTGACGGTCCTGTGCGGCGCGTTCCGGCGTTTCCCGGCGGTGCGTGAAGTTCGCGTCTTCGGCTCGCGCGCCACAGGCCATGCCCGCCGTGCTTCCGATCTCGACCTTGCCATCTTCGCGCCCGACGCCACCTCCGGTGAATGGGCTGATATTTGCGACGCGCTCGAAAACGCACCGCTCATTTACAAACTCGACCTCGTGCGCCCGGAACGAACGATCAGCGAACGCTTGAAAGAAAAAATCGAGCGCGAAGGAATCGCCATCTATCCAGAGCAAAGCCCGGCGTGAGCGAGCGGCAATCTTAAAGCCCCGACGCCCCCTCCTTCCTTCCCGGTGGGTTTGCCCTATTTTTTATGTTGACAACGAAGTGCAAGTTTCGGAACCCGTCGAAGTCACTGGCGAAGTGTCCCTGGTTCGTGGCCCTTAGCGGCCTACTTGCCGAAACGGACGCTTCATCACGATGATATTCTGGTCATTGCTCATCCCGGCGAATTCGAAGCCATCCCGCCCCAATGAATTCATCACGACGTTCATGTAAAAAGCCCGATCATCCACACGGTCGGGCCGCTTCACCGCCTTCAACTTTGCCCCGACAAAATCGACAGTACCGTTCGGCAGGATGACGCAAGTATTATCCCGGCCATCCCATCGAATCGTGGCATACTCGAAGGAATTGGCAGGGGCAGGCGTTTCCGCTACGGACGAAAGCAGAAAGAAAGTGACGGCGGCCAGCACGGTAGCCGCGAAAAGCAAATAGCGTTTCATTTCGAATTCAGGTCAATTTGGATGATGTTGGCCCGGCTCGTGTCTGGTTTGACGTGCATGTCAAACAACATCCGCTCCGGGATATGGTCGCCCTGCTTGAAAAACGCGCTTGGGCTGAACGCCTTTTTCTGGACGTAAAGATTGGTTTGGTCGTGTGGCGGAGTCGCGGTGAAAACGATGTCACCTCCCTGTACCCATGCACCGTTGAACGAACGGTCGCCGTTGCCTCTGACGGTGTAGGTTGTCGGCGCGACGCCAATGTACTCGCCGTTGACTTCAATACGAGCGCCACGCGGGTCGGACTCAAGTGCAATTTTGAACGGCGGGAGTGATCCGCACCCGGCAAGCAAAAGCAAAACCACCATTGCGAAAACAGTCTGTTTGGTTCGCCCTTTCATAGGATGGCGCAGTAAAACATATCACTGCCTTTGCCGTCAAGAAAATGGCGAGGCCATCATCCCGACCATACTGGTGCCGGTCATGCAACCAATCTTCCCCTTCGCGTCCCTGGGCTGCCTGCTGCATCTGAGCGTAGATGCTCGCATTCGTACCGGGCCACGCGGCACTGCCGCCAACCATCAGGACTGACACTTGCACAAAGGTAATTCTGCACAGGCCTTTATGCAGATTCTATTCGGTGGATTCCCGGTCATCATTTTCAATCCTGGCAAAAGCCAGCGGCTTGGTGAAGAAAGCGGTTCGCCAGACACCGTAAGCCACTCCGATGACCAGCCACGTCAAGCCCGCCAGCTTCGCAGTGTGACCCAAACTCATCCACAGATAAAAACAGACAGCGCAGCCGGCGATCGGAGTAATGAGATTCCAAAATGTTTTGCGCTCGCCTCGCAGATAAAAATGAAAAAACGCGGACACATTGACGCCCATGAAGGCAATGAGCGCGCCAAAGTTCACGAGTTCGCAGCCGAGCGGATAACTCATCAGGAACACGCCGGCCAGTACGATGCCACCCAGGAGCAAAATATTGTTGCTGGGAATCCGCGTGCGCGGGTGAAGCTGGCCGAAGAATTTTTTCGGAATCGCGCTGTCGCGGCCCATGCTGTAAAGCAAGCGACCGGCGGCGAGCTGCGCGCCCATGCCGGAACCGATGGAGGCGACAAGCAACGCCGCGTTGACCGTTTGAAACAGCCATGGTCCGCCGGCCCGGCCCGCGACGTAGCAAAACGCCGTGTCCACGTCGGGAAATTTTGTTTCCGGCCAGATGAGCTGCGCGGCATACACCTGAACGGTCGCAAGCAGGCCGGTGATCAGGCAGACCAGCACGGTGGCCCGCAAAATGTTGCGCCGCGAATCGTGCGCCTCTTCCGCCAACATCGAAATGCCGTCGAAACCGAAATAGGTCAGCACCGCCAGCGCGGCGCCGCTGGAAACGGTTGGCAAAGAAAATGTTTTCGGATCGTAAAATGGTTGAGTCCAACCCGCCGCGCCGATCGGCGGATGCAGCCAAAGATAACGCACGGCTGCGGCGAGAAACAAAACAATCACCACGCCAAGTCCGGTCGCGATGATGGTGTTGGTGTGCGAACTGGCTTCGATGCCGCGCAGATTCATCGCGGTGAACAGCACGGCAAATGAAGCGGCAAACACACCGAAGGGCACACCCGGCAGGATATTTTTCGCCGCCATGCTGATCCAGATCACGCAGATGACCGGGTTGAGAAGATAATCAAACAGAATACTCCAACCGACGAAATAGCCCAGAGCCGGATGCAGCTCGCGACCGACATAAGTGTAGGCAGAACCGGCGTTCGGATACACGCTCGCCATTTTTCCATAGCTGAACGCCGTGAAGAGCATCGCAACCATGCCGATCAGAATCGCGGTCACCACATGCCCCTGTCCCTACACCGCCGCCGCGCCAAACAAGGGCATCGGCGCGGTCGGCTGGATGAGAATGATGCCGTAGAGCACAAGTGCCGGCAGATGCAGCACGCGCTTCAGCGTCGGTTGGGAACTGGTTTCGTTGGCCATGGCTTTTTCCGTGGATAGTTGTTGAGGGTTTTTCTGGGATCTTACAAGCCTTTTTGCAATCGACGTGTCAGGCTTCGCGGACGCGCCCATGGGCGGGGGCTGGTAAGTCTGAAACAATGTCGGCGGCCATTCAAACCAGCCATGAGGCGTCGAGCGCGAAACCAGCCATTCCGCCCCACCGGGCAAGTGTCATTACCCGCTTTTTAAACTTTCCGTTCCCCATTCGCGTGACGGACTGCGGCGCCTGACGCGGCGGTTTCCAGGGGTCTATTTCATATCGGGCTTGAAGTCCGGGTCGGTTTGCTGCCATTTCTGGATCATTTGCGTCTTTTTGTTGACTTCGTCCAGCATCTCCTTGGCTTGCGCCGGGGAACGCACCACCTTGGGCCGGAGGAAAACCAGTAGCTCGGTGCGGTTGACGGATTTGTCCCGTTTGCTGAAGATGTATTTCAATCCCGGGATGCTGCCCAAAATCGGGGTTTTATAGCTGGTATCGCTGATCTGCTTCTGGATGATTCCGCCCAGGACAAGCGTCTCGCCCGCCTTGGCCGTGAGTTCGGTGCGGAATTGGGCAGAGTCAATCACCACCTGGCTGTCGATTTGTTGCGGATCAATGGTGGAAGATTCGGTGCGGATTCTGAGGGCAACGTCGCCGGTGTCGTTGATGTGAGGCTCGACTTCGACGATGATTCCGACATTCCTATAGACGAAGGTTTGCGAACTTCCCCCTGTGGCAGGGTTCAGGTTGCCGGTCTCAATCGGGACGGACTGGCCGACAAAGAGTTTGCCCATGTCATTATCCGAAATGGTGATTTGCGGCGCGGAAACGACCGTGGCGTCGGTTTTCTGCTGGAGGAACTGGATCAGGAAATCCATGTTGATGCTGCTGTCCAACATGCCGGAACGCAAACTGGACAAAGCTTGGGAAACCGAAGCGCCGGCATTGGCGGGATTGTTGACCTGGGTTGTGCCGCCAACGCCCTTCATGTAAGAGGCTCCTGCAGTGGGCATGAGGGAATTTTGGTAGTCAGACCCGGAAAAAACCTGGCTGCCGTTGGGCGAGTAGCGCACGCCGATCCGATCCAGATAATTGGCGGAAACCTGCACCAGCCTGGCTTCGATCAACACCTGCGCAGGCGGAACATCCATCTCCTCGATCATCTTGCTCACCTGGGCAAAAAGATGGACGTTGGCCGTGACCAGAAGCGAACTGCTGGCCTCGTCCGGCACAACCCGCACCCTTCCCACCAGGTCGCTGACCGGCCGCGCCGCGCTTCGGTCGCTCGAACCGAGTCGCCCGGTGACGTCCGGCGCTCCGCCGAGCCAGGAGTAATAAGGGTCTTCCTTGACAACCTGTTCCAAAGAGAAGTCATCCGCGGCGGGACCAGCCGACTGCGTCTGCGGCTGTTGCTGCGGTTGCGTGGTGTTGCCATTTGGATTTTGCTGGTTGAGCGGGCGCAAGGCCTGGGAACCGTTCTTGGCAAAAAGAATGTTGATCCGGTTGGCGATTTTTTGGGCGTTTCCAAAATTGAGCTTGATATGGAAAGTGGTGTCGCCCGCCGCCGACGGCTTGTCCAATTCCTTGGCCACCGCGATCACAGCATCGAGATTCTCCTGCGAGTTGGCCGTGATGATGAGGGCGTTGGCGGCCGCCTCGCTGGTGATGCGGACCTTGCCATACAACCGCCCAACGTCCCGGTCGGCCTGCGGTTCCTGCGGTTCAAAGAAATCAAAGTAAGAGCGCTGCGTCGTCTTTTTGAGAAAAAGTTCGTTGAGAACATCTTCGATGTCGCCGGCGCTGACATTTTCCAGAGGAACGATTTTTGGGGCAAGACTGTTGTCGTGGATCGGCGCATCCAGCGCGAGGATTGCTTCGGCGATGCCCGGCATCGCCTTGGGCGGGGCCTGCACCAGGATGGCATTGCGACGACGATCAGCCACGATGCTGATTTTCTTCTTGCTATCCTTGTCGCCGGAGTTGCCGCCGCCGCCGTAGTAAAAGAAGCGATAAGGATGATCGCCCTCGTTCTCCTGGTCCTTGCCCAGACTCTGCAATTGTCCGGCCACGTCCTGGGCGTCGGCATTGGTCAGATCAAAGGTTCTCATCACCTTCTCCTGCGCACCGGACTTGTCCAGCGCGGCTACGAATTGCTCGATCTCCTTGAAGTTGGCCTCGCTCGAAAGAACCATCAGCGCGTTGCCCGTGTCGCTGGCCGAGATTTCGATGAGTTCCTTGGATTGCTTGGCGGTCAGCTTTTGGTAAAGCGGTTCGATCTCCTTGGACAGATCCTGCGCGTTCACATTTGTCAAGCTGATCGACCGCACGATGACGTCGTCGTTTTTTGCCACATCCAGGGCGCCGATCAATCCGGCGGCAGCGGTCAGGTTGTCGTTATAATCGGTCACGATCACGAGATTGGCCCGGTCATCGGTCACGATCACCGAGTTGGTGGAAAGGACGCTTTTGACTTTCTCGGCCAACTCCGCCGCCTGCAAATATTTCAGCGGAAAAACCTTTACCAAACGCTCGCGCCCTCCCGCGTTGTCCGCCCCCGCAGCCCCCATCAATTGGGGACTCAGATTCATCTTCGATTCCTGGTCCGTCGGAACAATAAGAATGGAGGAGCTGGTTTCAATGGCGGTGAAACCCTCCATGCTCAAGGCGCGATAAACCATCGTGATCGCCTCCTGCCGCGTGACTTTCTTGGTGCCGACAATCGTGATCTGGCAGTGCGCGGCGGATTGTTTGACCACGCTCTTGCCGGTGTTTTCAGCCAACCACTCAAGAACCTGGTCGATCTGCATGTTCTGAAAACTGATCTGAATCATATCGGTCGGCAATTTCTTGACCTCAACCGCCGCCGCGTGAGGCGCATTGGTCGAACCGTTGGGCGCATTGGTGGAAGCTGCCGCCGCCGGGGAATTGGTATCCGTCGCGGCGCGCGATGCGATGTTGGTCGCGCCGGAAGAGGCGGAAGTCAAGTTGGTGCCGGACGAAGCGGGCGCGGCGTTGCTCGCGGCGTTATTGCTCCCGCTCTGGGCGCGAGCGAAGGGCGCCGAACACCAGAGAAGGACCGACGCCAAACAAAGCGGGATCGTGATTGCGGTGAAATTAAATTTCAGATGCCGGCGTTTTGATGATTGCATTATCGGGTCTCCTTTTGTTTGGGCGAAAGTGTCTGGTTGCTTGAGGCGTTGTTGTTCGTCGATGGCAGGTTGGTTGATGGCGCGTCGGTTGGCGGAGGCAAAAGGCTCTCTCCGCCCAAGCCGCCAAATAAAGTCAGTTCTTTCTTCTCCCCATTCTGCTCAACCAGCACCCGGTTGATGCCAATGCGCAGCAGTTTGATCCCCCCTGCCTCGCCGTCTATTTTGACCGAACTAATCTGGCCGTTGGTCGCCTGAATAAACGCCTCCTCGTCGGCAATGCCGACCAGGGCCATTGGCACCGGCCTGATGACGGGTCCAAGAATTTCGCTGTCAATAATTCGATCCACGCGGGCCTGGACATCGGGCGGAAGCTCGATTTTTTTCATTCCCCCAAACCCGCCCGGCATCCCGCCACCCATCATCTGAGCCATCATTTCAGGCGGCATACCGCCCGGCGGACCGGAACTGGCATTCGTCGCGCCAGCCGCGTTGGTGCCAACCGTCCCATTAGTCCCATTCGTTCCTTTGACCACATTAGCCGTATTAGCCGCATTAGTCCCATTGGCCACGTTCGTCCCGTTGACCGCGTTAGTCCCCTTCTGCGCAAGCTTGGCCGGCTCATTCGTGGCTGCCGGCAACGCGGGCAGGGCCGGAATTTTCAGTTTCGACAAAGGGTCGCTGTGCAGGATCAGGCCGGCCAGTTGCCAGACTAGCAACGCCGCCATCGCCAGGCAGATGATTTTTATAGGACGCTCGAAGCGGTCAAACATGGGACTTATCCTCCTTCGTTTTCCAGGCGTCAAAATCCAGAACCACAATGGTCAGGCTCATCTTCATGCCATTGGGCATGCGCGGATCGGCACTAAATTGAACAGCGTCAATAATAACCGGAAAACCGATGTGGTCCAGGTGATGCATCAAATCCAGAATCGCGGCAATCGGCCCCATGCCTTCAACTTGGATGGAACCCGCTTCCTTGGCGGATGGGTGGCCTGGCGTCTCCCGCACCACCCCCACGACCACGCCATCGGACATGGCCGCCTGCTGAATGGCGGCGCTGGCTTCCGCCACCACCGTGGAACGCTTCAACTTGGCCGGGTCCATGTGAAAACGATCCATCAGGTTTGTGATCGTCGAGATTTTTTCCTGGTATGGCTTGATGACATCGCGCAGATCCCTGGCCTGTTGCGCCAGATTGTCGTAAGCCGCGCGCCGCGCGGTGAAATAGTTCCGCGCCACCGGGCCGTAAAACAACGCCAGATAAACGAAGACACAGACCGCGGCGATGCGGATGGTGCGTTTTTCCTTGGGGGTAAATTGGCGGTTCATTTGTTTGTTTTATTGCCTGGCAATTCCGCGGCAAGCGGTTTGCGTGATTCCACCGGTTTTAATTCCGCCGTCATCCGCACGGCCACATGGTTGTTAGGCGCCGGAGCTTGATCCTCCACGATCACATTGGCGAACCAACCGGAATCAATCAATTTTGAGCGGAACTCGCTGACCTGTTTGGCGTTGGCCATCTTCAGTTGGATGGAAATTTGCTGATGCCGGCCCATGGACAGGCCATCCAGACGCGTGCCTTGGGACGCCGACTTGGCCAGCAGATAAATCGCGTCCAGATAAGCAGGCTGGTCGTGCTTGAGAAATTTGAGGAAGTCCAGTTCCTGATCAATCACGGTCAACCGCCCGCGATCCGATTCCAGCGCGGCCAGTTTTCTTTCCAAAAACGGCTTGAGCACGATGGCTTCCGCGTAAGGGAAAAAGAGAGCGCCCAAGGCCAGCAATACGGCGGCGGCGGCCCATTTCCAGACGGCGGGCCGCGCCGGTCGGGCCATTTCCCGGTCCCCGGCCAGTTCGAAAAACAGCGGTGCGGGGGCATCACGCCTTCCGGTGAATTTCTTCAGGCCGGCGATGACGGCGGACGGCCCCGTCCCGGCGCCCTTTTCCAGGCTTTCGCAGGAAACCGCGCCCCCCAAAATGCCGGCCAGCAACGGCGCCAGACGGGAATCGCGCGCGCTTTTTCCAGTCAAGTAAAGTTTTTTGCCCAGGGACGCGGGCTTGATGCCGCCCGCCAGCGCGGTCAGGGCCGATTCCATGGCGCTTTGCAGCAACTGCCCCTGCGGACCCAACACCGCGCCCGGCAGACCCGTTGTCACCTTGAATTTCTCCGCCTCGTCGTGGCTGACCGCCAGTTTTTCCTGGATGGACCGGGTGATGGTCTCGCCGCCCCAGGCCAGAATGCGGATGGAGGCCGGGGCGCCGGCGTCAAAAATCATCAATTCCGAATGGGTGCGTCCGATGTCGAGCACGGCGCAGGAGCCGGGCAGCGGCAAATAAAGTTCCGCCCGCGCCAGCGCCGCGAGGGTGAAAAGCGGGGTCACGCCGCACGCGGCCAGAATTCCGGCGTATTCCTCCAGCGTTTCCTTTCTCACCGCCGCCACCAGCAATTCCTGCCGCTCCGGACCGCCGTTGGGCGGCGATTTGGGCGGGCCGATCAGCCTGCTGCCCCAGGCCAGTTCGTCCGGTGAAAGAGGAAATTCGCTTTCAATTTGCAGCCGCAGCACGCATTGCAGTTCCTCTTCCGGAAACGAGGGCAGACTCAGGCGGCGCATTGAAACTCCGCGCGCGCCGATGGCGCATAAGGCGCTCTGCCCCATGACACGGCCTTTTTTGCCCAGAAATCCGCGCAGACTTGACGTCAGTCTCTCGCGGCAAAGATCGGTCAGGCGCCCGTTTTCCCCGCGCTCTATTGGAAAGGCAAACGTGGCGGCGCCGTTGACCGCCTCGACCAGGCTCTGGCCGATGTCAATAAAAAGGCCCGCGGCATTCATGGATTCGAACCTCTTCATAAGTCCTCCCGGTAAGCAAGAGTTTTGATGTCGCTCCGGCCAAGGTGGACGATGGCCTCAATGCGCTGGCGCGCGCCGGATGAATTGATTTTCCCCTCGCAGATGATGCGGTAGGTTTCAGACCGGGCCGTAATCAGCGGCACAACCTGCTTGAAAATGTCGCGAGTCATCCCGTCCACTTTCAGGAGTCCGGCCACGTTGTCAAAATAACCGCTGGATTTACGATAGTTGATGATCGCCTGCGCCAGGGGTTGTTCCAAACCCGGCAAACAAGTCAATACCGCCACGCCGGCCGTATTGATATTAATCAAGCCCTGCAGGCTGGTCCCGCCGTCCAACGTCAGGTCATCGGCGATTTGTTCCAGCAATTCCTGGCTGATCACCGGCGAACCGGAATCGCCGGGACCACCGTTCGCGCCGCCCTGCCCCGGGTTTTGCGCCGTGACAGAAAGGAGATCATCCAGGGTTTGCAATTTGTTTTTGCTCCGGTAAGACACAATGGCGTCGGCGATCTCCGGGGTGATTCCAGAAACCCCGGTCAGCGCGGCCTTGTCCGCCGTCTGCGGGTTGATGCGGTCCTTGCCGGCCGCGTTCACATTCTGGTCCATGTCCGCCACCGTGAGCAAAACGGCCCAACCCGGATGGGGCGGCGGCGGTTTGGAGACGGATGATTGTTCGTCCGACGGATCCTCATCGGCATCCAGGAAGCCGTTTTGATTACGGTCGTTGCCCAGGAGCAATTCGGGGGTGACGCCGCGCACCATGAGCAGTTCCCGCACGGTTTGAAAAGGGCCGTTGCGCGCCAGATAGGGCGGCTGGAGGGACATGTAATAATCCGAATTGGCTCCGCCCGGGGTCTCCGCATCCTGGTTGGAGGCGCTCCGCCAAGTAAGGATGGCGCTGGCAATTTCGGGCGTCAAGCCGATGAAATTAGTCAGTTGGTTGGTGGTCGCAATGTTCAAGTTCAACCGGCTTTCTTCGTCGCTGATCCCGTAAATGATGCCCCCCCCCTCCTCTTCCGGCGCGCTGCGGAAAACCTGGAATTGGCCCCGGCCCAGCGGCACGTCCTCAAAATCCTTCGCGTCGTGGTAAAGCGACCCGGTATGGTTCTTGGCCGCTTGCTGGCGCGACATGACGTCCTGAAAAAGCAGTGCCTTGGCCCGCTCGACTCCGGCCAGCGCCAGATAGTGCGCCTGCACCCGGTCGCCATAATTCTTCACCACCAGGAGATCCATCCGGGCCGTGTGCAGGACGCCGATGACCAGCACCGACAGCAGGACCATGCACCAGAGCACGCCGATCAAAATGGAACCTTTCCGCCACATTCAGTTCATTCCTCCCGCGTTTTGGCCCGATTGCGCGCCATTGCTCCCGTCGTCCGAACCCGTATCCGACCCTCCGGCCGACACGTCCGCCAATTCCAACCGGACCACTGTCTGAAATGCCAGTGGCGGCTCCTTTTTCCCAATGCCATTCTCCGCGCCATTCTCCGTGTTTTTCCCCGGCGTTTTCTCCGAATCCGAATCCAGCAGCAAGGTGATCCGCACCGCTTCCGGAAATCCCGAAAGATTGGGAGCCGGCGCCGTCGTATATTTGACCTTCTTCTTTATGCTCGCGTCTCCCCAGGTTTCGTACCAATCCAGTCCGTCAAAATATTCCAGGGTCAGCCCGCGCAATCCGCGCACAATCTCCTCCCGCTTCCCGCCGGACAGCGGATCGGGCGCAATGTGCGGATTGCGCCTCCGCCAGAGGCTGAAACGTTCGCTCCCGCGGCTTTTGTCCACAAAATAACTGACTTGGCAATAATCCCCTTCGCCGGGCCGCGCGGGGGTGTAGTAATGGGTGGCGAAATCCAGGTTGTCGGCCTCCATCTCCCCAATGGTGCGCTGCTCCCCCACAAAGTCGAAATCCGGGGAGAGCGAACAAGCCGAGCGCAGATCCGCGCTCATCATGGCCAGCGCGACGCGCGCGTTTTGCAGAATTTCCGTGCGCGGCTCAATCAATTTCTGACTGGCCACCCCCGCGCTCAGGCACAGGTAAGAGGCCACTAAAACAATGGACGCAATCGCCGCGCTGATGGTCAGCTCGATCAGGGTGAACCCTCCATTCCCGGTTTTTTGCGGCGGCATTTTCATGGCCTCCTCCGGTTGCTTTTCTTCGCCTTCTCCAACTCCCTCTGCTTCTGTTTGATGTCGTTGACGCTTGAGCCGGGATAGTCTGAATCAAACAACAATGTGCTAAGCTGGTAGAGAGTGGCGCCCGTTTTGGCGTCCAGCACCGCCACATCCACTTTGTGCAGGCCATCCACGTCGCTGGGGGCGACAGTTTGCTGCCACTTATACTTGGGAAAGCCTTCTCCAAAATCCCCCTCTGTCGTGTCATCGGTCAAAACCCCTTCGGCCCGCATTGTTTCCATCTGGCCGGCGGCCAGCCCGATCACCGTGGTCTGAATCCCCGAATCCTTGGTCGACCCCAGCGCTGTCGTGATTCCGCGCGTCAACGCCACCAGCGCCACCCCCATGATCAGGACGGCGCACATGATCTCAATCAACGAAAAACCGGCATTGTCACGCTTCGCGTTCATGGGTGTTCCATCGCCGTTTGTTCCATCGCCGTTATTTGCACCCGCGAGGTGGTTGGATTGATGCGCAGGGCCAGACGATAACCATCGCGGTCAGCCAGCTCGATCTCACGGGCGTCCGCCGTGCCGTCCGGATAAAAGGTGACGCCCTCTTTCGACGCAATGGCCGGAGGGCTGCCCTCGTTTTTGGAATCGCCGGGCGGCTCCTGGCCGGCGTCGTCCGGCGCGTTCACCCCCGGATCAAGGAAGCGGATGCTGATACGGGAGTCGAGAGTTCCCGCGCCGCCCGGAACACCCCGCACAGTCTGAAAATCCTCCCCCTCGCGCGCGCCCCGTGCGCCCCGCTCCAGAAAATAGCGGTGCTTCACATTGTCAATGCAAACACGATGCGGACGGTTGACGGAAATTGCGCGGCTGCTGGCGGCGCTGAAGGCGCCGGCCAATTCCCGGCTGGTGGAACGCAAAAGCGCATCCTGAAAAGTGCCGCGCATCTCGGCCACGATCGACACGCTCATGATGCCGACGATGGCGATCACCACCAACATCTCCACGAGCGTAAAGCCCCGGCGGACGACTCCGTTGTTTCGGTTGCGGCGCATTCCTACCAATTTCCAATCTCCGCGCCCTCGGCGCCGTCCGTCTTATCCGAGTCTCTGGCCCACAGGTCCGGCCCGGTGGTGTGGTGAGTGCCCGGGGATTTATATTGATAAGGGTGCCCCCACGGGTCGGGACGCAACATTTTGATGTAAGGGCCGCGCCATTTCCCGTCATCATTCGCCGGCTTTTCCACCAAGGCCTTCAAGCCTTCTTCGGTGGAGGGATAAGTGTCCATCTGGACGTTGTATCGTTCCAGGGCGGAGTCCAGCTCGGCAATATTGGCTTTGGCGGTGGCCACCTTCGCATCATGGGTCGCGCCCACGAATTTCGGGATGATCGTTGCCGCCAGAATGCCGATCACTATCACCACCACCATGATCTCAACCAGGGTGAATCCACCCCTCCTGTTTCTCAACTCGCTTGTTTTCATGTTCTTATCTTTCCAAAGCTTGGCTCATGTTGAATATGGGCAGCAAAAGCGCAATCACCATGAAACCGACCATGGTCCCCACCACCAAGATCAAGACCGGCGCAAGCAGCGAAATCATCGTCTTGGTCCGCGCCCGCATGTGACGCTCCTCGATGTCGGCCACCTTCAAAAGCATCTCGGCCAGCGTGCCCGATTCCTCGCCCACGCTGATCATTTGCACGACTGTCATGGGAAAAATTTCCAGCTTGCGCAACGGCCCGGCCAGCGAATCGCCGCCGCGCGTCTCCTCGGCCACCTCCGCGATCAATTTGCCCAATACCAGATTGCCAATGGTCTGCTCCACGATTTTCAGGGCGGGCAGAAGCGAAACGCCGCTCTTGGCCAGCGTGCCCAGCGTCCGCGCAAACCGGCTCAGGGCCACCGCCCGATAGACCCCGCCCAACACCGGAAGTTTCAATTTGACGCCGTCCCATTTCTCCGCGCCGGCGGCGGATCGCAAATACCAGCGCAGCCACGCCAGCGCTCCCACCGCCCCCGCCACCAGCGGAATCCAGTAGTCCTGCACGAATCCGCTGATCCGCAGTAAAATCACCGTCGGCAAAGGCAGGGTCGTGGCCATTTCCGTCAACATGCTGAACAGTTTGGGCATCACAACAGTCAATAGAACGGTAACCGTGACCACGCCGAAACAGAGCACGAACACCGGGTAAGCCACCGCCGCCAGCACTTCGCCGCGCAGTTCATCCTCGTGTTCCAGCAATTCGGCCAGATCCGCCATCACCTTGGGCAGGACGCCCGCTTCCTCCCCCACCCGCACCATGCTGATATACAGTTTGCTGAACAGTTTGGGATGTTCCCCCAAAGCGGCGGACAGCGCCGCGCCTTTTCTCACCGAATCAGAAATCTTCTGAACTACCGCCCTCAGCGCGGGATTCTCCTCCTCCTCTCCCAACCCGTCCAAAGCCTGCGGGATCGGAATCGCCGCCCCAAGCAACGCGCCCATCTCGCGTGTGAAGGCCGTGATGTCCTTGCTCGACACCCGCCGCCCCGTCCGAATTTTGCCGGCGTGTTGCGGCGACGTCAAAGCGGGCTGGACAACGGCTTTTTCAGCCTGGACGCAACTTTCGAGGACGGACGGAAAAAGTCCCTTCGCTCCCAGCATTTGCAGCGCGGACTTCCGGTCTGCCGCCTCGATCTCGCCCTTGATGGAAGCGCCGTTTGATTCGACGGCCTGGTAGCGGAAGACATTCATTCCAACAGGTCTCCGGACGACACCCGGAGCACTTCCTCCAGACTGGTGATGCCTTGGGACGCCTTCAACATGGCATCTTCATGCATCGTAATCATGGTCTTCTGCGCCACTTCCTTGATCTCTGCGTTGGACCGTTTCTGCAAAATCAATTCCCTCAATTCAGCCCCGATGACCAGCAATTCAAAAATGCCGATCCGGCCCAGGTAACCCGCGCCGCGGCATTCCGGGCATCCCTTGCCCCGGTAAAAAACCCCCTCCACCCGCCGGGCGCCCATGGCATGAAGCTTGTCAATCACCGTCTGATCCGCCGGCGTTTCCGCCTTGCACTGCGGACATATCTTCCGCACCAGCCGCTGCGCCAAAACCCCTTCCAGCGACGAGGAAATCAGAAACGGCTCCACTCCCATGTCCACCAGCCGGGTGACGGCGCCGGCCGAGTCGTTGGTGTGCAGTGTGCTGAACACTTGGTGGCCGGTCAGCGCGGCCCGGATGGCTATCTCAGCCGTTTCCGAATCGCGAATTTCCCCCACCATGATCACATCCGGGTCCTGCCGGAGTATGGCCCGCAGACCGTTGGCGAAAGTGAAATTGCGGGTCGGCCGCACGGGAATCTGCGCCACTCCCGCCAGCTCGTATTCCACCGGGTCCTCTATGGTTACGATTTTCTTTTCCGGCGCGTAGATGCCTTGCAATATCGAGTAAAGCGTGGTGGTTTTGCCGCTGCCGGTGGGCCCGGTCGCCAGAAACAGACCGTGCGGCTTTTCCGCCAGCCGCGCCATCAATTCCGAACGCTCCCGGTCCAACCCCAATTCCATCGGAGTCTGGAACCGGGAATTCTTTTCCAGCAACCGCATGACCAGGCTTTCCCCATAAATCGTCGGCATCATGCCAACCCGGATGTCCACCCGGTTGCCCCGGTGATTGATCTGGATATGCCCGTCCTGGGGCATAAACCGCTCCGCGATGTTCATGTCGGCCATGATTTTTATGCGCGAAACCAAGGCGGCGTGAAGATTCTTGGGAGGTGGTGGTTTCTCCTGCAACAGCCCGTCAATGCGATACCGCAATTGCAGCGTCTCCTCAAAGGGCAGCATGTGAATATCGCTGGCCCGCTCGCGCAACGCCGTCGATATAATAAGATTAACCAGATTGATCACCGTCGGCTCATTGGCCATGACCTCGATGTCATGCAGGTTTTTGCCTTCGACCGTGGTGGGCAGGTCGGGATTGAGGTGCTCGATCATCTGCTCAACCGTCACCTGGTAACACTCGGCAATCTTTTCCAGCACTTCCGCCGAAGGGATGTCATGCTCCTGCACTTCCAGACCGCTGAGCAGGCGAATATCATCAATCACCCTCTGGTTGCCCGGCTCGGCTGTGGCCACATGAATCGTTCCGTTTTGAATCTTCAGCGGCAGCACGCGATGTTGTTTGACGAAATCAGCGGGAAGCGCGCGCAACGCCTCCGGCGAAACGTTAAACCTGCCCGAGTCCACGGCGCGCCCCCCGGTTGGCTGGCCATGATTTTCCTGGGATTCTTCCAAAAGTTTGTTCATGACAGCCAGTTAAACACGTGGAAGCGAGAAAGGTTCCGCCGCCCGCGAAAACAGCAGGGCAAAGCCTGGGCTGAATATAGGAACCTCATGGGAAAGATGTTATAATGGCCGTTCATTATATTGTCAACCGTTTCCAAAATTCATCCGCGCCCCTGCCTGTAAGACGGGCAAAAGGCTTGCAAAAAACCGGCGCCGACCCAGAATTAAACACAACTCAGACGGTCAGAAATGATACATGTTTATGTTTACCCGGCTTTTCATACCGATTCGGATTTTCAGGCGTTGGGCTGCTTTTGGTTTGCTTGCGGCCGCGGCGGCCGCGGCGCCGTTGTCGGTTCGCGCTGATGAGGCGCGGATGTTTTGCGTTGATCCGCTCGTGAAGGTTCTGCACGCGGAAACGAACCTGCCGGTGACGGATGCGGTGGCGGATGTCGCGGTCGGCGAGTACGCAACCATCCAGTTTGTTTTCCGGGCGCCTGTCGCGGTCTCGAACCTTTCGGCGAGCGTTGAAGGCGATGTGCGGAACGCCGTCGCGCGCTTCGTCGGATTCGTAAAGGTGGGCAAGCCCTACGGCGGCCCGGCGGACACGATCCATTCCTCCGATGGTTTGTTTCCTGATCCGTTGCTTGAGGTCGGGAGCGTGGCCGTGGCCGCGAACCAGAATCAGCCGGTATGGATCACCATCCCGGCCCGCAAGGCGGGCAACTTCACCGGTGAACTGGTTGTCCGTTATGACGGCCATGAATTGCGCGGGCCTTTTACCGTTCGCGTCTATGACGTCCGCATGAAAAAGCCGCGGCTATGGATCAGCAATTGGTGGTTCAGCGACCCCGAACGCATGGCCATGCTCGCGGGCCATAAGGTCGAACCTTTTTCCAAGGAATATTGGAAGCTGATCCGCGTGTTCGCCGATTTCATGGAACAATATAATCAGAATGTCGTGCTCATCTCCCCGCTCGACCTGACCCTGATCAGCCGCGACAACCATGGCCGATGGGATTTCGATTTCTCCCGCTTCGACAAAACGGTCAAAACCTTCATTGCCGCCGGCGTCATTGGCCGGATTGAAGGCGCTCATGTTGGCGGACGGTCCAGTGAAGACTGGAAAAGCCCGTTCACCCTCCGTGTGCCGGAACCCGCCACGAACGGCGGCTTCCGCTTCGTCAATCTTCCCCCGACCAACGCCCTCGCCCGCGAATTCTACGGCTCCTTTTTCACCGCCCTGGCCCATCACCTCGCCTCCCGCGGTTGGGACAAAATCTACTGGCAGCACATCGGCGACGAACCGATTGATGTCAGCGTCCCCACCTACAAAGAAAGCGCGGCCCTCCTGCACGAATTCGCGCCCTCCATCCCCATTATCGAAGCCACCCAGACGCGCCAATTGACCGGCTATGTCAACAACTGGGTGCCAATCCTGGACCACTTCCACAAAGGCGCCGACTTCTTTCGTGAACGCCAGAAAGCCGGCGACGAAGTCTGGTTTTACACTTGTTGCGGACCCACCGGCAACTACGCCAACCGCTTCATCGAGCAACCCCTCATCAAGCCCCGCCTCCTCCAATGGATCAACTTCCGCTACGGCGCGACCGGCTATCTGCATTGGGGCCTCAATTTCTGGAACATCGGCACGTCGCCCTTCGACGAAACCACCTTCCTCTGGCCGGCGGGCGATCAATGGATTGTTTATCCCAATCACGGAAAGCTGCTCTCCTCCATCCGCCTCGAAACCATGCGCAATGGAATCGCCGACAACGAACTGCTGTGCGAGCTTTCCAAACGCGACCCGGTCACCGCCCAAAAACTCGCCGCCGAAACCATCCTGGACTTCGACCAATACGACACCGACATCTCCCATTTTCGCCAGCGCCGCCTTCAACTCCTGCAAGCACTCTCCGCGCCCGCGCGCTGATGGTGTAAAAGGAAGTCAAAGAAAAAAACCGAACGAAGGCGGACCCGCGCACAAGTCCAAAACGCATCGCTGACTCCGGGAGGAACTCAAGAGCAGGCGGCCGGTGAAAGAGCCATTTTAAAGGTCTTCTCAAAAGAATAAACCGTCGCACAATTCCGCTGGAAATCAGAAGGGGAACAGCGCACATTGAGCCAGCCATGACAGAATTCATGCCCGCAGAAAGGCCAAGGATGAAGAAGGCTGCTGTTTGCAAATTCCATGTCTCTCTGCTTTTCTCATGTCTCTGGTTGCTTGCAAGTATTCCTGTTCGAGCCGAGCCGTCACAGTTTATTCTTTTTAACCTGGCCCAAGACAACTCATCACCGAAGTTGATTGGCGAGGTGCGGCGGCGGTTTGCCAACTCGCCTGACGCACAAGTTCAGGTGGGAGTCAGCAGGATTTTTTCCTACCTGAGGCAGCCGCGTGAGGAAGTGGTGCGGGATCTGAAAGGATTTCTCAGCGCTGCTCAGGCCACCGGGACACCCGTGGTCGTTCAGTTAGATGGGGAGAACTGGTGGCAGGACCGCCCGGATTTATGGAACTGGTGGGAGCCAAAGCAACCGGGCTATTCACCGGCCAACCGTTCGAATGTTGAGTGGACCGGGTGGTCGTCCGAGGACGCCATCAAAATTGCGTGGCGAAACTGGGGCAATCAGCTCCGCGTGACGCCCCCGCCAAACCTCATGAGTCCGGCGTATCGGACCGCGTGCCATGAGGAAATGCGGGTGCTGGTTCCTATTGTCATGCAATGGTGGAAAGCGCTGCCGGCAAACCAGAGGTACTTGTTCGTCGGCCTTAAACTGGGCCACGAATCCTCCATCGGTGTCAACGCCTGGTATTATCCCAATGGCAACCGGCTACTCGATCAACCCGCCAGCGCGGACCCAACGAACCAGTTGCTCAGCGATGACATGCCAGCGCGAGGAATGGCCCAGATCGGCTATGCGGCGGTCAAGACAGCCGGGATACGAACACATGGGGACATAACTGAAAGGGACATGGCGGAAGTGGTGCGGCGGCATCTGCAAGATCTTTGCCGGCTGGCTGCGGAACTGGGTGTCCCGCGCGAAAAGCTGTTCACCCACATAGGTGGTTGGAAGGAAAACGAGCTGCTGTATCAATCGGGCCTTAATCAACTCAGTTGTCCGGGCTGGAGCTTTTACCGGCACGCAGATGACCCGGGCAATGACATCGGAGTTCAAAACGCAATCAAACAGAGCGATGCGCCTTATTGGGCGGCGGTGGAGTGGCTTTATCAAGGCCCTCAACAAACCAAACCTTGGCGCCAGGCACTCACCGCCACTTTGGCGTCGCCGCGCTGCCGTTACCTTTGCATCTTCAATTATGAAGCCTTGCGCGACTGCGAGACGGTTCTTGAGGCCGTCCGGCAAGTTGCCCGGTCCAATCCCAGGCAAAATGCGGGTTTTGGGCTGGAGGCGGAAGAGAGAAATTACCACAAAAATACCAAGTCAAACACCGTTGAACACCCCTGAATAATTTTGAATGTGTTCTGACTTGGCGTTATGACTTTGGATTTTTGAAAAATAAAACCCCACGAAACCATTGATTTCATGGTGTTTATCGCAAGTGGTGCCCGCGACAGGACTTGAACCTGTACGATGTTACTCACTAGAACCTGAATCTAGCGCGTCTGCCAATTCCGCCACGCGGGCATCTCTTATTACCAACGACTTACAGCAAACCATTTTCCCCCACTTTTTGCTTTGTATACTGCAACATTTCAATATGTCGCAGATTGATAACCAGTCCGGCAGCCGGAAGCGAGATGAAACCATTGTCCAAAGACGGGCAATGGCGTTCATTCCCAAAAATCCCCTGCCTGCTGCAATACGTCAGCAACGGGAACTACTATGGCAGAATCCGTGTCAACGGCAAGTTGATTCGCGTGAGCCTGAAAACATCGGTTTGGACAACGGCCCGAATGCGGCTGACGGACCTGCAAAAAGACCAACGGGAAAACAGCAACAAGGTCGAGCCGCCAAAATTCAGTGAAGCCGTAGAATTGTTCAAGCGTGAGCTTGAGCATGATACGGCTATCAAGCCGCAGAGCAAAAAATACCGCCACTATTGCCTGACGAAACTTCAAAGAACCTGGCCGGAACTTTGGGAATTGCGGATCAATGAAATCACGCCTGAAGCCTGCAAGGAATGGGCGGCGAAACTGGTCAAGGAAATAGCCTGCCACTATTACAACAACATGCTTGGCACACTCAAACAGGTGCTTCAAACGGGGATCAAGGCGCATAAGGCAAATGGCGGCGGCATTTTGGAAAGCCCGGCGGCGGAGTTGAAGAAAACACGGGTCAAGCAAAAGGAGCTGCGGTTGCCGGAGCCGTCACAATTCAAGGATTTGGTCAGGAACGTACGCTTACGCAGTGGCGGCTGGGGGCCGCGTGACGGTGATTTGGTGGAGTTCCTGGCCTATAGCGGTCTTCGTATCCAATCAGAGACGGTATGGGTCACGGGAGAGGACATTGACTGGCCGCGTAAGGAAATCATCGTGCGCGGCGATCCCGTCACGGCGACAAAAAACAGTGAAACGCGCCGGGTGCCGATTTTGCCTGACATGGAAAATTTGTTGAGCCGGATGCAAGAGCGGCTTAGGTCTTTTGGCAAAGAGCCGATTCTTCAAGTGGGCAGATGCAATGAAGCGCTGGCGCGGGCCTGCAAGGAAATTGGAATTTCACGGCTCACTCACCATGACTTGCGGCATTTGTTCGCAACGCGGTGCATCGAATCCGGCGTGGACATTCCAACGGTATCGCGCTGGCTTGGCCACAAGGATGGCGGAGCGCTGGCGATGAAAACCTACGGCCACCTGCGAAACGAACACAGCCAGGCGATGGCCCAAAAGGTGAAATTTTAAATCTTCGGCGGGACGCTCGACGATTCCCTTGGCTTCGCGATAATTTTCACCGGTCCGCCGACGGCGGCGGAGGCCATATTCTCCCGCACATCACTATTCATGGACTCAGGAAGGGGGTGGCTGAGTTGCGTGATTTCCTTGGGACATTGTCCGAGAATGGCTTTTTTCAGGTATTCCTTTTCAACTTGTGCGTCCAGCGCGTCCAGGTAACGCCCATAAATGGCGGCGTCCTCCTCCCCGGCAATTTTGGCGCTCATCCCATATGACACCGCCAAAAATATGGCTGCGAAAGGGTTGAAAATAAGCAAAACCACCACGGCTGCGACCAACACCCATACGGTTAAGCCCTTCCATCGCGAAGTTCCACGGCTCATGGTGTGATAGGCTATTGCGTTTGCACGATAGTAGGTGTTGCTTCGGTCAGCTTGCGTAGCGGCAAAAACCGCGCCCCGGCGGGATTTTGTCGGTTCGACGCGGCCGGGTGCGCTACACCGGCGAGTCAACCGCAGCCCGCTGCCGCGATGGCTTGCTGATAATTCCAAGGGAGCCACCTATCGGGTGCTTTGGGCACGGCGGCGGCGTGTTGCTGGAGGGCCATCAGATAATCGAACGGGTTGACCCGGTTGAGTTCACAGGTGTGGATGAGGCTCATGTGAACGTCGCCGATTCTGGCCCCGTGCAGGGTTTTAAAGCTCAGCGAGTTTTTCCGATGGAGGATCGCCATTTTGAGAGCGCGTTCGGCGACATTATTGTCCAACGGTGCGCCCGGCACCGACAGGAAACGAGTTAAAGTCTGCCACCGCTTAAGCATATATTGGATGGCCTCTCCCAGACCGGAGTTGGGTTCGACCTTCTTTTGCTCGATTT
>CAZLEE010000063.1:0-21058 GCA_964558455.1 uncultured Verrucomicrobiota bacterium
GAGCGAAAAGTTCACCAGCGGAACCGGCCCCTCGTGCCATTGAGGAAAAGCCGCATGCAAAACCGCCAGGTTATTCGTGATTGCTTGCGCCGCGTTGGTATCGGCCAACCATTGTTTGCGCATTTTATTTTCCGGCCACGCAGAAAGCACATTTTGCAAATAGCTGTACCAGCCGCCTTGTGGAACGTCGAATTGGGTCAACGAGCCGGCAACT
The DNA here is from genome assembly GCA_964558455.1 of uncultured Verrucomicrobiota bacterium. GTDB lineage: Bacteria > Verrucomicrobiota > Verrucomicrobiia > Limisphaerales > Palsa-1400 > DASRLE01. The sequence goes on from CAZLEE010000063.1 coordinate 215, forward strand.
TCCGGGCCAAAGCCGGTCGGAAGCGACTGGATGATTTCCCTGGCCCGCCGTTGCGCCTCCTGCTCGACCGCGTTGCGCTCGCGGAGAATCGCCCAGAAACCGAAAGCCGCCATCAGCGTCACCGGCAGCAGGATGAAGACCCCCTGCCAGAGGAAGGTTTGTTTTTTGGGGCCGGGAGGCCGGGGAGCGGCAGGGAGGACGTTTTTTTCGTTCAACGCCCGGCGTCGCGCCTTCCAGAAGATGTGAAAATAAAGGAGCCACAAGGCAATAAACTCCAGAGCCACCCAGTTGTTTTTCCAGAGAAACGGATGATCGAGTCTGGCCACGGCAACGAGAACCGGGAGCACAACCAGCGTCCACAAGATCAAAACCGCCCGCCATAGAACGTAGCGGGATTGGGATGGCGTGTTGGGGCGCATTTGTTTAATTACCGGCAAAGATACCCGGCACCGCAAGAGCAAATGTCACGGATTTGTAAAATCCAAAGGGGAGGATGGGGCAGAAAATGGAAGATGGAAGATCATTACAGCGGTGTAAAAGCTGACTTGACCGGAGGGTTGGGCGGGTGAACGTTATGGCCCAGGAATATCCATGAAGACGCTAATTGCCATATTATTTGCTGTTGCGGCCGTTTCGGCGGGGGCGCAGACGGTGGCCAATACTTACAACGTGCTGCATCCCATCATGAAGGATCCTAATCACCGAAACGCGCCGACGAGCTTGGATCGGAATCATCCGCTCGACTCGGACCAACAGGACAAGACATCGCAGCGGAGCGCGGCCGCCGCAAAGGCCGCCGCGAAACCGGCAACCACGCCAGCCGCGCCAACCGCACCAGCGCCGATCGTGCCGAAAATCGATCCCAGCCTGACCGCATCAGCGATCAAAACAATTGGCACGATCAGCGGAATCAAAGGAAAGATGGATGTGAAGAATAACGGGAGCAAAGCGGCGACGCCGCAGGCGCAATTCGCGGTGTGCAACAGCAAAGGATTTCAAATTGGGTCCGTAACCAAGAGCGGGACAGAACTGGAACCGGGCGGATCGGGGCAGATCGAAGTTCTGGCAACCAATACCAGCGCGGTGGACTTGAAATTGATGAAACTGAGCATCGGCAGCGGACATTAAAGACGGGCGATTTTCCCATCCGGCCGCCAATCGTTTTCTCAAGTTGGCATAAGATAGGCTAACAAACAATGCAGGGAGGCTGTTGGGGGGAGAAAATATCTGAGGACCGGGGCTAAGCTGGAGGTGGCTTTGGGGATCCCGGTTCTAAGAATGTCCTGCGAAACATTTTTCTCCCTTTTTCAGCCTCCTTATTTTTTCCCCCAGAATCCCATTGCGTGAAAAACACGCGCCATGCGTGAAAACGCCGAACATTTCCCTCATTTTAGCTTTCCAAGAACAGGCAATAAAAATATTTTTTTATAGATTTCGGTCATGGGCGGGGTACCTGGCGGAGGTCGGTCCACCGTGGCACGAATATGGCTGGTTAACGGAAGCGACAGAGAGGTTGTTTGGTGCGGGAGTTTCCGAGGCTGGTTTACTCGCGAGGTGAGGTGGTGGATCTGGCCATGGAAAGGCATTGGCCGCTCGTTTCCCGATCAGACTACCCCTCTGTCGTTTTCAACAAATAAGCCGGCAAACCAGGAAAAGGAGGGAAAGTTTGGGGCTTGGGATGATTTACATGGTCGAGGTTTGACTTTGGCATTGTCAGGCCGCTAGACTGGATGTTTCATCAGTATCAACAAAGTAAAAGGCTAGAGTGTCCGCTAAAGACGATTATTTGGTAGATTTGATGGTTGACATGGGTCAACTGAGCGAACCGCAGGTTGCGCCCTTGCGGGATGAGGCGGCGTCCTCCGGCGAGGGGTTGATCCACCTGCTGCTGGACCGTAAAGTCATCCGGCCAGTGGATGTGGCGCAAGCCAAGGGGGCCTATTTTGGTTACGAATTCATCAATTTAAGCGATATCCGGCTGACCGACGACGTGATAGCCGCCGTGCCGCGGCACATAGCCAAGCGGTACCGGGCGGTGCCAGTGGCCAAACACGAAGGCACGGTAGTCGTCGCCCTGGCAGACCCGTCGGACTTGGATGCCATTGACGCCCTGCAACGGATGATCAGCACCAACATCGAATTGCGGGTGGCCACGGAGGAGGACATTGAAGCCGCGCTGAACAAATACTACGGGGCGGCGGACGATTCCGTCAGCCAGATGATTCAGGACATCACGGAGGGCGAGGTTGAAGTTGGCATCCCGAACAAAAAAGACGTGGCGGACGACGGGGCGACAGTCGAAGCCGACGCGCCGATCATCAAGCTGGTCAACACGCTGATAGTGGAAGCGTTCAAGGCGCGGGCGTCTGACATTCATTTAGAGCCGTTGACGAAGGCATTTCGCGTCCGCTACCGGATTGACGGTGTGTTGCACGAGATGAAAAGCCCGCCGAAACGGTTGCAAGCCGCGATCGTCAGCCGGCTGAAAATCCAGTCCAACATGTCGATAGCGGAACGGCGGATACCGCAAGACGGACGCATCCAGACCCAGGTGGGAGGGAAGCTGATCGACCTGCGCGTGTCGTGCATCCCAACCAATCACGGGGAAAGCATCGTGATGCGTATTTTGGACAAGGAAAGTCTGCGATTAGGGTTGCCGGAATTGGGATTTTTCACGGACGACCAGCAAACCTTTGAGCGGCTGATCGGGTTGCCGGACGGCATTCTGCTGGTGACCGGGCCGACGGGATCAGGCAAGACGACGACACTTTATTCGTGTTTGAATTTCATCAACCGGCCGGACCGGAAGATCATCACCGTGGAAGACCCGGTGGAATATTTGCTGGCGGGCATCAACCAGGTGCAAGTCAGCGAGACGGTGGGACTGACCTTTGCGATGGCATTGCGAGCCATGTTGCGGCAGGCGCCCAACGTGATCATGCTGGGGGAAATTCGCGACATTGAAACGGCGAGCATCGCCATTAACGCGTCACTGACCGGCCACTTGGTATTTTCGACGCTGCACACCAACGACGCGCCGGGAGCGGTCACCCGTTTGATCGACATCGGGGTGAAGCCGTTTTTGGTGGCGTCCTCGACCCGGGCGTTGATGGCGCAACGGTTGGTGCGGAAAGTTTGCAAGAAATGCCTTGCGCCTTATCAGCCGACCGAGAGCGAGATGCTTTCACTGGGGCTGGACCCGGCCAAAATATCCAACGCGACATTCATGCGCGGGAAAGGGTGCGGCGATTGCTCGAAAACAGGGTATCGCGGGCGGTTCGGGATATTTGAGATTTTTGTGATTGACGACGAGGCGCGCAAATTGATTTACGACCGGGTTCCGTCGGCCATCCTGCGTTCGCGCGCCCGTGAAATGGGCATGAGGACACTGCGCGAAGACGGGGCGCGCAAGGTCATGGCGGGTTTGACCACAGCAGAGGAAGTCATCCGCGCCACTGCGGGTGATTCCGAATAATAAAATGAAGAACTGAATATTTTTCCATGTCGTACTCGATGTCAGATTTGTTGCAGTTGGTGGTATCGGAAGGGGCATCCGATTTGCATATTCGCGTAGGAGTGCCGCCGGTGATCCGGGTGCATGGCATATTGCACCGGGTGGACGGCCCGCCGCTCAAACCGGAAGACGCGGAAGAGCTGATGCGGAGCATCACCTCGGAAGATTCCATCCAGCAAACGCGCGAAAACGGCGGGGCGGACTTTGGGTTCGCCTTCAGCGACATGGCGCGATTCCGGGTGAGCGTATTCAAGGAAAAGGGCAATTTCGCGCTGGTTTTGCGCCAGATTCCGACGAGGCTTCTCACCTTGGAAGAAATCGGACTGCCGCGCCACACCATCATGACGCTTTTGAACAAGCCGCGCGGTTTGGTGCTGGTGACAGGGCCGACGGGATCGGGCAAGACCACCACTCTGGCCTCAATGATTAACATCATCAACGCAGAACGGGACGACGCCCACATCATCACCATTGAGGACCCGATCGAATATTATCACAACCACAAGAAGGCGATTGTGACGCAGCGGGAAATTCACATAGACGTTCCGAGTTTTGCGGAGGCGTTGCGGCGGGCGTTGCGGCAGGACCCGGATGTGATTCTGGTCGGCGAATTGCGCGACTTGGAAACGATGGAAGCGGCGATCACCGCCGCAGAAACAGGTCACTTGGTTTTCGGAACACTGCACACGACGGGAGCGGCCAAGACCATCGACCGTCTGGTTAACGCGTTTCCAATGAACCAGCAGGAAACAATCCGCATCCAGCTTTCCACCGTGTTGCAGGCGGTCATTTCACAATTGCTCTTGCCGCGCATCGACAAGCCGGGCCGCATTGCGGTCTATGAAATCATGATCAACACGCCTTCGGTGGCCGCGCTGATCCGGGACAACAAGACATTCCGAATTAATTCAGACATTCAGACCGGCGCGAAATACGGCATGGTGACCCTGGACGGATTCTTGATGGAGAAGTACCAGCAAGGACTGATCGCGCGCGAAGAAGTAGTCAACAAATCGCAGGACCCGGTGACCATCATCCAGAAGCTGGCGGAATGGGAAGCGGCGCAAGCCGAAAAGGCGGCCGGGGAAGAACCGGAATCATAATGAGCGCAAAAGAAGATTCCAGTCTGCTTTTAAGCCCGATCCTGAACCTGATCCGGTCCCAGGGAATGCTGGATGATTTGCAATTGGAAGAAGTGCGGGAAGAGCACAACCGCAGCGGGAAAGCAGTGGGCGAGATACTGGAAGACTTTGAGTACGTCGACATGGACACGCAGCTCCAGTTGATCGCCACGCAGTTGGGTACCGAAGTGGTGGACTTGAGCCAGCGCGAATTGACCCCGGAAATTCTTTCCGCCATTCCGGCCGATGCGGCGCGGATGTATAAGTGCGTTCCGATCTCAGTAACAGGGTCGTCGGTGCAGGTTGCGATATCCGATCCCCTTGATCCGACCATAGTTGATCAACTGGCTTACGTGGTGCGGAAGGAGATTGTGCCAGTGGTGGCCGATCCGCGCACGATTGAGGCGGCCATAAGCAAATATTACGGGGAATCGCAGTCGAGCGTGGCCGACATCATCAAGGAACTTGGCCAGGACAACGAGATAGCGCGCGAAGCGGCCGAGGCGGCGGCAAGCGGGGCCACGACAGCCCTGACCAGCCTGGCCAATGAAACGCCCATTATTCGTTTCGTCAATCTGGTTCTCTTTCAAGCCGTGCAAGATCGGGCGAGCGACATTCACTTTGAACCCTTTGAGGACGAATTCAAAATCCGTTACCGTGTGGACGGCGCGCTTTACGAAATGTCCCCGCCGCCCAAGCATCTGGCTTTGCCGGTTACCTCCCGCTTAAAGGTCATGTCAGGCTTGGACATTTCCGAACGGCGCCTGCCGCAGGACGGTCGCATCAGCATCCCCATCGCCGGGCGCAACATCGATATGCGCGTTTCAACCCTGCCCACCCAATTCGGGGAATCAGTGGTGTTGCGCGTGCTGGATCGCGCGGCGGTCAATCTGGACGTCAAATCTCTCGGCCTGCCGAAAAACGTGAATGATTATGTGCTGGAGGCCATTCAGCAGCCCAACGGCATTTTTGTGGTCACCGGCCCCACCGGATCAGGCAAAACGACGACGCTTTATTCCTGCCTGCAAATGATCAACAGCATTGAGTCCAAGCTGCTGACTGTGGAAGACCCGGTGGAATACGACATTGAAGGCGTCATGCAAGTACCGGTGAATGAAGCGGTGGGAATGACTTTCGGCAAGGCATTGCGCGCCTTCCTGCGCCAAGACCCGGACGTAATCATGCTGGGGGAAATGCGCGATTTGGAAACCTCGCAAATCGCCATCCAAGCCTCGCTCACCGGCCATTTGGTCCTGAGCACGCTGCACACCAACGACGCGCCCGGAGCGGTGACACGTTTGGTCGATATGGGAGTGGAGCCATTTTTGATTTCCTCGACCCTGATGGCGGTGCTGGCCCAACGGCTGGTCCGGACCATTTGCAAGAAATGCCGCACGCCGTTTGAGCCTACTGAAAGCCAGCTTTCGCTGCTGAACCTTTCCCCGCACGATGTGGGCGACAAGGTGTTTTATTACGGACGCGGCTGCGCGAACTGCAACGACACGGGCTACCGCGGACGGCGGGGCATTTTCGAATTGCTGGTCGCCTCCGATGCCATCCGGACGTTGATCAATGATCGGGCGCCCACGGTGGTGATCCGGCAGAAAGCCGTTGAACTGGGCATGACAACTTTGCGGGAAGACGGCTTGAGGGGAATTTTCGACGGGGATACAACCATAGAGGAAATCGTTAAATACACCTGAGGTGTCTTATGCCAAAATTCAGCTACGTCGCCATGGATTCGAGGGGAAAGGAAACGAAGGGCACCCTCGATGTCGCCAACCAGAACGAAGCGATTGGACGCATCAAGGAAATGGGCTTCTTCCCGACCAAAGTGGTCGAGGACAAGGGCTTGCCGGGCGGGGGCGCGAAGAAAGCCGTCAAAGGCAAAAAAAGCGGCGGCGCGTTGAATTTCCAGATCAAGATTCCCGGCCTGAGCGGTCGCGTCAAATCAAAGAGCCTCACCACGTTCACGCGGCAACTGGCCACGCTGGTGCAGGCCGGCCTGCCCTTGATCCGCGGGTTGCGCGTGCTTGCAAAGCAGGAGAAAAACGCCAACCTCAAGTCCATTCTGGGCGACTTGGCGGTGTCAATCGAAGGCGGCAGCACTTTTTCCGAGGCCCTGGCGCAGCACCCCAAGGTGTTCAACCGCCTTTTTGTCAACATGGTCAAAGCCGGTGAAATTGGCGGTGTGCTGGAAGTGGTACTCAAGCGGCTTTCCGAATTTCAGGAAAAGGCGCAGAAAATCAAGGGCAAGGTCATTGCGGCCATGTTTTATCCCTGCGCCGTCCTGGTGGTGGCCACTGCGATCATGGGTGTGTTGACGGTTCTGGTCATTCCGAAGTTCAAGGAAATCTTCTCCGGCGCCTTGGGCAACGGACAGGGGCTGCCTGGTTTCACCCAGTTCGTGCTCGACATCAGCGATGCGATCAAGGACCACATCTTCCGCACCATGGGGGAGGTTTTAGTCGTAGTCGTGATCTTTAACATATTCATCCGGACAAAGGTCGGACGCAGGTTGTGGGACAAATTCAAGATGGTGGTTCCGGCGCTGGGACCGGTCATCAGCAAAGTGGCCATCTCGCGCTTCACACGCACCCTCGGCACGCTGGTCAGCAGCGGTGTTCCGATTTTGCAGGCGCTGACCATCGTGAAGGAAACTTCCGGCAACGTCATCGTCTCCGCGGCCGTGTCTGCGGTTCATGAAAGCGTCAAGGAGGGCGAAACCATCACCGCTCCGCTTGAGGCCTCCGGCGTTTTTCCGCCCATGGTCATCAGCATGGTGGACGTCGGCGAACAAACCGGCGCGCTGCCGGAAATGTTGATGAAGATTGCGGACAATTACGACGAAGAAGTGGACAACGCCGTCGCGGCCATGACTTCCCTGCTCGAACCCATCATGATCGTTGTTTTGGCGGTCATCGTCGGCAGCATCGTCATCGCCATGTTCCTGCCGCTCATCCAACTGATGGAAACCGTGGGCGACAGCGACAAGAAATGAGGCATTCAGGGCGCCGTCCGCCGACAACGTGCGGACGCAGAGCCGGAGCGGCAGGAGGCCTGAACCCGTCTTGGTCCGCCCCGCAGCCCGTTCGGGCGTCATTATTCAGTTGCGTAATGGGCTGGATTTTGGCTTCATTCCCCATTCGGAAGCGACCATGAAAAGAGAACAGGTAACCAACCTATATTCAGGTCATGTTCAAGGCATTGGGTTTCGTTACATGGTGAAAAATATCGTCACCGGGTTCGAGGTCGCCGGCTTGGTACGCAATTTGGAAAACGGACGTGTGGAATTGGTGGTGGAAGGCGAGAAAGAAGAGCTGGAAGCCTTTCTCCAAGCCATTCGTGATTCGGAATTGGGCCGTTTTATCCGGCAGGAACAGACGAATTGGTCAACGGCTAAAAATGAATTTCGCGGATTTGAGATTTCGCATTAAATTGGGATTGTAAATGAAGTACGCAATCATTGCTGACATTCACGCCAACTTGGAGGCACTCCAGGTGGTATTGCAAGACATCGAAAAGCAGAAATGCACGCACATCGTCTGCCTGGGAGACATCATTGGCTACAATGCCAACCCAAAGGAGTGTCTGGACATCATCCGCACCAAAAACGTTCCTTGCGTCAAGGGGAACCACGACGAATATTGTTCGAGCAACGAGGCGTTGGAAGGTTTTAACCCCCACGCTGCCGAGGCGGTCAATTGGACGCGCAAACAATTGGCGGATGATGACAAAAAGTGGTTGAGCGAGCTTAAATACGTCCGTCTGATTTCCAATTTCACCATTGTTCACGCCACTCTGGATGGCCCTCAACGATGGGGTTACGTATTCGAGAAACTGGCCGCTGCCGCCAGTTTCACCTATCAGAACACGCCGGTATGCTTTTTTGGGCATACCCATGTGCCGGTTGCGTTTATTCGTGACAGCGCGGTACGCGGCGGGACTTACTCGAAATTCCGGGTCGAGCCAGGCCGGAAATATTTTGTCAACGTTGGCGCCGTTGGCCAGCCCCGCGATGGCAATCCGAAGGCCGCCTATGCGGTTTATGACATGGATGAGGGGTCGATTGAGCTGCGGCGTCTGGATTACGACATTCCCGCGGCCCAGAAAAAAATCCTGGCAGCCGGCCTGCCGGCGCGCCTGGCGGAACGGCTGGCAGTAGGAAAATAGTCGAAAGCGAAGGAACGCCCGGGTATTGAAAATTCTGATTCTCAAACCCAGCTCCTTGGGCGACGTGATCCACGCGTTGCCCGTGCTGCGGCTGCTTAAGGCCCATTTCCCGAAAAGCGAAATTTATTGGTGGCTGGAGGCCAGCCTTATTCCCCTGCTGGAAAAAGACCCCGACCTGTCCGGCATCATTCCCTTTCACCGCAGACATTGGGCGGCTCCCGCCCGCTGGCCGGAAATCGCGGCCAGTGTGCATTTGATGCGGGAAATGCGTTTTGATTACGCCATTGATTTGCAAGGGTTGGCCCGAAGCAGCTTGTTCGCCTGGATAGCCAACGCAGGCCTGACCATCGGCTTGGATAACGAACGCGAAGGTGCCCGCGAAGGAGCGCGCGCCCTCTACGATATCACCCCTCCCCGCGCGCCCGCAAACATGCATGCCGTGGACCGTTACCTCGCCGTCCTGCCGCTGCTCGGTGTGCCGGAGCGCCGGAATTTTGACTGGCTGCCGCGCCGCCCGGACATTGCGGCGCAGGTGGAGGAAAAATGGAAGGCCGCCGCATCCGGCTGGATCGCGCTCGCGCCGGGTGGGCGCTGGGACAACAAGCGCTGGCCGGCGCGATATTACATCGAATTGGTCAAACAACTGAGGGAAAGAAATAACCTCAAGTTCGCCATCCTGGGCAGCAAATCCGAACACGGTCTTGCCCAGGAAATCGCCGCCAGCGACCCGGAACGCTGCCTGAACCTCGCCGGACTGACTTCGCTGGCGGAAATGATTGAATGGATTCGGATCAGCCGGCTGGTCATCACCAATGACACCGGGCCAATGCATGCCGCCGCCGCACTGCGCCGCCCAGTCATCGCCATATTTGGACCGACCAATCCATTGAGCACGGGTCCGTATGGGCAGATCGACCACGTCCTGCAAAACACGACCCTGCCGTGTGTTCCCTGCCTGAGCCAGAGATGCTCCCACCGCGACCCGCTCGCCTGCCTGCACTCCATCACCCCGGCGGAAGTCTTCCAAAGAGCCTATCATATATTGGAATCAAGCGGTAATTTCCCCTCGCCCCAGCCTTGTCATTCCGCGGAAAACAGATAGCTTTGCCTCATGTTGAGAATGATTTTATGCGTCTCCCTCCTGCTCGGATGGACCGCTGCCGGCGCCACTACGGTGGAGTTGAAGGGCCGGGCCGCTGTCACCGGCAAAATTCTCGAGGATAAAAAGGACCAGATCATCGTGGATATCGGCTACACCGTAATGGTCATTCCCAAAAGCCAGGTGGTGCGGATGTTCGACGAAGACACCAAAACCGCCAAGGCGGCCAAGACCGTGGCGCCCCCTTCGGAAGCCGTCGCCGAACGCGGTTTTTATTCTGCATCGATTACGCCGCCGCCGGAACAAAACGTGCGGGAGCTGGTCAATGAACGGGGTGAAGCGGTGGTGCAGGTACGCACCCCAGCGGGATTGGGATCAGGATTTTTCATCAATCCAGACGGTTTTTTGATCACGAATTTTCATGTCATAGAAGGCGAGACCCAAATCTCGGTCGAGGTCTATCTGCAAAAAAACGGGCAGATTGAGCGGGTACTTTACAAGCAGGTGAGGATCGTGGCGCTGAACAAATTCGCCGATCTGGCGTTGCTGCGCATTGAAGACAAGGATGCGCCTAAATTTTCGGCGGTGACGCTGGGCGATTCCGACAAGCTGGCAGTGGGCGACACCGTTTTCGCCATCGGCAGCCCGCTGGGATTGGAGCGGACGGTGACGGAAGGAATCGTGAGCACAAAGACCCGGCAATTCGAAGGGGATCTTTACTTGCAGACCACGGCGCAAATAAACCCCGGCAACAGCGGCGGACCGTTATTCAATTTAAGAGGCGAAGTCATCGGCGTGACCAACATGAAGATCACCTTCGGGGAAGGCCTGGGTTTTGCCATTCCCATTGAAGCGGTCAAATTCTTTTTAAACCATCGTGAGTCGTACGCCTACGACAATGACAACCCAAGCAATCCCTACCACTATCTTGAGCCGCCGAGCCGGACCAGGAAAGCGGTGGCACCCTAACCCCCCTCGGACAACCTATGCGAACTCGTTTTCTTTTAATCCTTCTTTTGAGCGGCTTGAGCCTGGGCGGACGCGCCGCAGTTTTGCCGCCGGAAAAGCTCCTGCCCAAGGACACGGCGTTAATGGTGACGATGCCGGACAGTGCGGCGGCCTGGATCCTTCTGACCAACACGCCCTGCGGCCGGTTGTGGCAGGACGCCCAACTCAAGGCGTTCAAGGACAAGTTTGTTGACAAATTCACCGGCAACGTGATTTCGCCCCTGGAACAGACGCTCGGCCTGAAATTTTCCGACTACAAAGGCCTGGCCCGGGGCCAGGCGACCTTCGCCCTGTTGCCGATGACGCAAACGGACCGGCCTGACGACCATTTCGCCAGGCTCTTTCTTCTCGACACCAAGGATCACGCCGCGCAATTGCGCACCAACCTGGCCGACATCAAGCAAAAGTGGGCCGCCGCCGGCAAGCCCATGAAGACGCTCCGGATTCGCGAACTGGATTTCACCACCTTCATCGTCGGGGCCGACGATCTTTCGTGGGACAAAATCACGGCCAAGCCGAAAGGAACGGCGGCGGAAAACGAAGCGGCAGACAAACCGTCAACCAACAAAATAGAAATCACCTTTGGGCAATCCGATTCGTTGCTACTCGTAAGCGATTCCCCCGCCGTGCTGGAAAAAGTCCTCAGCCGCCAGGCCGGCGGACTTGTGCCTGCCCTCGAAGAAGAACCCACCTTCCAAACCGACTTTGCCGCACGCCTGCATGGCGCCCCGTTCTATGCCTGGGCAAACATCAAAGGCGTGATTGACACGCTGATAAAAACGCCCGCCGGTGCCACTAAGGATTCCGGCCCCGTGGCGGCGGCGCGGCCCGATTCCATGCTGACCTCGGCCGGGTTGACCGGGCTGACCTCAGCTTGCCTTTCCTATCGGAACGTGCCGGAAGGGTTGTCCGCCCAAATTTATATCGGGGCGCCGGAAGCGGCGCGGCGCGGGTTGCTCAAGGCTTTTGTCAACGAAACCAAAGACGCGAGTCCGCCGGTCTTCGTTCCGGCGGACGCGGCTAAATACTGGCGGTGGCGCATTGATATTCCGCGCACATGGACGCAACTGGAAACGATGCTGAATGAACTCAACCCGCAATACGGCAACGTTATTAACTTCGTGCTGCAATCCGCCGGCAAAGACCGGGACGAAAAATACGATTTGAAATCGCAACTGCTGGGCAATCTGGGCGACGACATCATCCACTACGAGAAAGCGCCGCGCGGCAATACGCCGTCCGACCTCAGTTCCGCCCCATCGCTCTATTTGATTGGCTCGCCCAACCCGGAGAAACTGGCGGCGGCGATCAAAACGGGACTGAGCATCATGGGGACGGCCAAGGATCGGGAATTTCTGGGCCGCCAGATTTGCACCATTACGACCACGGCGCAAAACGGCACGCCAGCTCACTCTTTCAGCTTCGCGGGCAGCGGGGCTTACGTGGCGCTGTCGGATGAGAGCGGGATTTTGGAGGAGTATTTGCGCAACAACGACAACAAAAGCAAGGCGCTGGCCGAAACGCCGGGGCTGGCGGACGCCGCGCAAAAGGTCGGAGGCATGGGGACGGGACTATTCGGTTTTGACAACCAAGGCATGAACATGCGCGCGCTGGTGGAAATGCTGCGCACGCAACCCGTCACGCTGCAGGACATCGTGGGATCGTCATCAATGCCAGGCATCAACCCTGCGGATCAGGTGGCCAAACTGCGGGAGTGGGCGGACTTCTCCCTGCTGCCGCCCTATGATTCCATCGCGCAGTATTTTTACTTCTCCGTCTATGCCGGGACATTTTCTCCTGATGGATTCACCCTGAACCTCTTCTCCCCCACCCCGCCCAAGCTGAGATAAGCCGCCCTATTCCTGCGGATAGACCAGGATGCGGTCGTGGACGAGGACGATCAAATCGTTCTTCTTGTCACCCGTGACGTCGGCAATGACCGCCTCGCGCGGTTCGAGGGAGTCGTTGCGCCGGGAACGAAAGGTGCGCTCCTCAAAAACCTGCCAGCGATTGGCTGGCACCAGTTTGTGGGGCGGTTCAAAGGTGACGAGGTCCAGATAATTTTTGGCCGTTTCGAGAAAAACCAGGTCCTTGCGCCCGTCGTTGTTCAAGTCTCCCGCAACCATGTCCGACAGATGTCCGTCCTTGATCGGCGTTTCGTAACTGTCCAATTCCGTCAACTGCCAGACCTTTCCGCTCATGGCCATGGTGGCGATGGCGTTGGCCCCGGTCAGGGCGAGGCTGTTGGGGGTGGAAGAACCGAGAACAATGCCGCAGAGGGAGGAAAAATCACTCACCGGCAGGGGCAGGTTGCGAACGACCTGCCAAACCCCGGCCGGGTCGCGCTCGCAGAGGGTGAGGGCCTTGCGCTCTGAGTCAAGCAGAAATAGCGACACAATGGCGTTGGTCCCGTTGCGCAACGCGGCGGCGCCGGTAATGCGGGAATCGCTGGAGGCGCCGTTGATCTGTTCCTTGACGAAGAGGGACCAGACCGGCTTGCTGTTGGTAGCCGGTCCCGGCTCGTTGGTCAAAACGACGGCGCGCAGGAAATTCTTTTGCGCCAGGAGCAATTCCGGTTTGCCATCGCCGTCCACGTCGGCCGCGCTGACCCACGGTTCCTCGGCGCTGCCGCCCGGGGGGAAGATGTCCTGCTCGTCAAAATTGGTGTGATCGGGCTTTTGAACGAGAAATTTGATTTTTTCGTAAGGAATCAACACCACCAAATCAGCGAGGCCATCCTGATTGGCATCGTGCAGCGTCATCGAGCTGGGCATGGCCTTGAAAGTATCGCTCAATTTTTGGGCATGGCTTTTTCCGTCCGCCGTCATCGTCACCAGCATCCGGTTGGTGTCCTGCTCAGTGATGACGCACAAGGTGGGTTTGGCTTTTGGCTGGAGCGGTCCGACGGCCATGGTCAAGGGCCGTCCGTCAATGGGCAGGATGGTCGGGAATGCAATCCGTCCATTTTTATCCAAGTGAGTGACGCCGATTTGATGTTCGTCGGCGCTGAGGAGGAAAATTTGCGGCGTGCCGTCGCCTTTCCAGTCACTGACCGCGATTTCGCTCACGCCGGTCAGGGTGGGAAAGGTTTTGGCGGCGCCAAGGGTTCCGTTGGTGCGCTGCAATTGCACGGTCAACTGCCCGCTGTCCGGTTCCGCGACCAACAAGTCAGGCAGACCGTCGCCGTTGATGTCAGCCCACAAAACGCCGCGATGGGCTCGGGTGGTTTTGTGCAAAGGCAGGACCTCGAAAGGCCCCTGCTTGAAGGCACCGGACAACGACTCGGCCGGCTTGCTCTCGAAATCAGAAAGCTGCGCCCGACCGGAATTTTGCGCGATGGTCACGATCCCGGTTTTGTGGTTTCCCTCCAAATCGTCCGCCAGGTAGGCGCGGATGGGGGGCATGCTGAAATAATTTTCCGGGCCGAGGTCGCCGTCGGAATTTTGCAAACGAAAGCGGAACGGGGACGGGGAATCCCAGTTGATGAGAAGCAGGTCATCACGTCCATCGCCGTCGATGTCGAGCACCTGCACGGCTTTGACGGCGCCGGAGAAAGGAATTTTGCGGGGTTCGCCCAAAGTGTGGTCGGCGTTTTGGGGCAGATAGTAAATAATGTTTTCGCCAAGCAGGACGAGGCCGGTGCGCTTGTCGCCGTTGAGATTGCCGGTGGCCAGGGCGTTGGGGGTTAACTGGCCGTCGTCAATCGGCCAGCGTTTTGGGGCGCTCCAGGTGTTGCTGCCGAGGTTGTAAATGACGACCAATTCCTTGGGGTCGCCGTAGTAGGCGATGTCAGGCCGTCCGTCGCCGTTCAAATCCGCCACAACGAGGGAAAAGATGCGTTTTTCGGAGGCGATGGATTCGATGCGAAAGCGGGCGTCGGGCGGCAAGTCGTTGATGTCCTTTTTCAAACCCGTGGCCATCGCAGGGGTGTTAGACTTGCCGGTCTGGTTGTAAAGGATGTCGATTTTGGAACGGGCGTTGTTGACCACGATGAGATCGATCAGGCCGTCGCCGTCCATGTCGGCGGCGTGGAGGAGGGAAATCTGGCTGTCAATCGGAAAAACTTCCGGTCCGGTGAATCCGAAGGGCGCTGTTTTGTCGTCCTGCGCACCGGCGCACAGCATGGCGGCGCAAAGCAGGCCGGCTCCGGCCAAAGGCGGAAAAATGGAACGGCGCTTCATCATAATGCCTCGAAACGTGCCATCCTGTTCCCGGCTTCGCCAGCTTTTATTCGCGGGATTCGCGGGAAATCGGCCTTGAAGAAACGAATTGGATTCCGCATCCTCGCCTTCGCGCGCCGCCGTTTCCGGGCCGCTGTATTATGAACATTTTGCTCGTGCATAACTTCTACCAGCAAGCCGGCGGCGAAGACCAGACCTTCGCCGACGAAGGCCGGATGCTCGAACAACATGGCAACGTTGTGGGCCGGTTCACCATGGATAACCACGCCGTGGACACCATCGGCAAACTGACCGTCGCCCGCCAAACCATCTGGAATCGACAGGCGCGCCAATCATTGCGCAAAGCCGTCCGCGAAACCGGCGCGCAAGTGGTCCATTTTCACAACACCTTTCCCCTCATTTCCCCTGCCGGTTATTACGCCGCGCACGATGAAGGAGCCGCCGTGGCGCAAACGTTGCACAACTACCGGTTGCTGTGCGTGGCCGCCACCTTTTGCCGCGACAACCGCGTGTGCGAAGACTGCCTCGGCCGCGCCGTGGCGTGGCCCGGCATTCTGCACGGATGCTATCGCGGCAGCCGGGCCGGCAGCGCCGCCGTCGCCGCCATGCTGGCTTACCATCGCCTCGCCGGGACGTGGCGCAAGGAAGTGGATGTTTACATCGCCCTCTCGGAATTCGGGCGCAACAAATTCATCGAGGGCGGATTGCCGCCGGACAAACTGATGATCAAACCGATCTACTCCGACCCGGATCCAGGCGTCGGCGCGGGCCAGGGCGATTTCGCCGTGTTTGTCGGACGCCTGACCCTTGAAAAAGGGGTTGGGATTTTGCTGGACGCTTGGCCGAAAGTTTTCGCCAAAACCGGCGTCAAGTTGAAAATCATCGGCAGCGGGCCGATGCGCGACGCGGCGGAAGCCGCCGGCAAAAAAGGGACCGGCATCGAGTTTTTGGGCCGGCTCGAATCCCAGCGAGAGGTCTATGACACCATGGGCGCGGCGCGGGCCTTGATCTTTCCATCCATCTGGTATGAAGGGCAGCCGCGAACCATAGTTGAATCCCTGGCCAAGGGAACGCCGGTGCTCGCGTCCCGCCTCGGTTCCATGCCCGAAATGATCACCGACAACCAAACCGGGCTGCTTTTCGAAGCCGGCAACACCGACGACCTCGTCCGGCAGGCGCAATCGTTGTTTGCCCAGGAGGAAAACCGGACGCGAATGCGCCAGGCCGCCCGGCTCGAATTCGAATCCCGCTACACCGCAGAAAAGAATTACCCCCTGCTCATGCGCTGCTACGAGACGGCTTTGTCAACTAAACGATGAAGCCAGGCGGCTTTTCCAGACGAAGGTCGGCTTTTCGACATGGAATGCCACCCTTTTCTCCGGGCTGGCCAGGGTGTAAATTGAATAGTCAAACGGTTGCTGGCGGTAGATGCCCCCCAGCAGACGCCGCAGCCGGTGATGCCAGATCAGCGCCCGCCTCAACTTCCGCGCCCAGGCCGGGGCGGAGGCGACGATGAGCGCTTCTTCCTTTTTCGCGTTGGCGCTCAGGTTCATGTTCGCGCCCGTGTCGGTGAAAGCGGAGGTGAACCGGCGCAGAATGCCCACCCGCACCTTTGCCTCCAGCACACGCAAGACCCAGTCAGCATCCCCGGCGTCACGCCATTTCGCATCGAAAAACAGGCCGTAATCGTCGATCACTTTTCTCCGAAAAAACATTGAACAGGTGAAGGTCTGCAAATGGGAGACCATGGTGTGGTATTTATTGGGCGTCTGCACCTTGCGGTAGCACATGAATCCGCCCTGGCCATCCACCACGAGGCTGTCGGCAAACAACACGTCCACTCCCGGATGCCGGTCAAAATAATCGCTCACCGCCGGCAGGGTTCCGGGCAGGTATTGCTCATCGCAGTTTAAATAGGCCAGGAGTTCCCCGGAGGACTTTTTCAGTCCGCGATTCACCGCATCATACATCCCCGTGTCTTTTTCCGCATAAGCCTTGACCCGCGTGTCCGATGGCAGCCAAGCGAGGGTGCCATCGTCCGAAAGGCTGTCCTGCACGATATGTTCCAACGCGACCCCCTGATCCGCGACCGAGGCGATGCAGAGTTTGAGCCATGATGAACTTCTGAAACTGGGCGTTATGATGGAAAAGCGCATGTTCAGGCCCCGAGTTCCTTCGCAAAAGCCGGCTGCTTGGAAGTGCGCGTCCATTGGGCGCGGGAGGGCTTTCGCTGAACCCCGCCATTAAGACTCACACTCAAACCGACAGCACCCAGGAAAACGCACAACTGGCTGTTGAACGCGCCGAAGACGAAGAAAAAGGATACGACATAGGCCAAATAGTACGACAATATGACACTATTGATCCGCCGCAATTTATCATCGCCGTATTGATAGTTGGAATAAAGAACACGAAACCCGGCATACAAGACCCAAAGGAAGGCCAGCACGCCAAATATTCCAAAAGGAATCAGGATCGAAAGGGGTCCGCTATGGTAATCTCCCGCCAGCAATGCCTCCTCATAAGATCCCAAAATCCCCCCCTTGATGGCTTCCTGGGTCAAAAACATCTCGGTCGGATCGATCGAATATCCCTTGCCCACGATGAAATATTTTGGCACCTCCCGCCACACAATCGACCACATCTGCATCCGCCAGTCGGTTGACCCCATGGCGTCGGCGCGAACCGACGAATCCACGCTGACCGGCAGGAAACTGATGGCGCGTTGCACAGAAAGGGGCATTTGTGAGGAAAAAAGAATAACCGAGAGGAAAAGGCAAGTGAACAACCCGCCCATCACCAAAACCATGCGAGTGCGAAACAATCCTTCGAAGTAAAATTGGAAGGCGAAAATAAGGGCAAGCAAAACCAAGATGGAACGGAATCCAGAAAAAAAGCTGACCCCGACCACGAGACAAAGAAAACTGAATCTCCAGGGCTTGAGCACGTTGAACAGTCCCCGAATACCGTACATCACCAGCAAAAAACAAAAGGCGGCCACGCCGGCTTCCCCCAGACCCTGGATGCGGTCAATATCGTTCACCCCAAAGTCGCTGGCCGCCTGTCCAATCGCCGCATCCGATGGCACCAGATAATAAAAAACGTAAAAAGCCGGCCCCAACGCATAGGCCAGGTTGCTCAAAGCAAAACTTGTCCCGGACAGAAAATACAGTCCGGCCATCCTGCGACTTTTGTTCAGGGCTATCTGCCCGGCGGTAAGCGCGAAATAACCAAAGATGGCCGCAAAGATATAAACATAATTTTTGCCGCCATTGGCAGCGCCCCCCAACGCTTTGATGCCGACTCCACCCCGGTACCAAGCCGTGCCAAGAACCACCAAGACCAGAAATATCAAAGGCCGGATCATTTCCGGAGCGGGCAAAAAAGGCCGCCGTCCCATGACATAATCCAGAAACGAGACGCCAAAACTCAAGGCGGCCAAAACAAACCAAAGACTGGGCTGGCCGGGAAGAAAAAACAGACCGAAGGCCGAGCTCCAAAAAATAACCAAAAGACCGTGGTGCCATTTAAGAATCAAGGGCAAAGCCAGGCAAAACACCAAGATGCCCACCAGCATGAAAGTCACCTCACCAGGCGACGTCGCCAGAAAACCCAGGATCAACGCCAAGGGAACGGCAAACAGATACACAGCCAACATTCGGTAACGATTGAACATAATTCTGCCTGACCGCTCCTCAAGCCGCCTCCGGCTGCGCCGCCAGAGGCCGTCGGAATGGAAGAAGTTTTTGTTTGATCCCGGCCCTCCTTTTCACGCCGCCATTCAGGCTGACGCTAAGCCCGCAAACCCCCAAAAACACGCACAATTGTGAATTGAGGGCGCCAAAAATAAAGAAGAAAGAGACGCAATAGGCCAGATAATAGGAGAGCAACAGGGTGTTGACCCGCCGCAACTTCACATCGCCATACCGGTAATTCGAGTAAAGGACCCTGCCCCCGCCAATCAGGACCCACAGGAATCCGATCACCCCAAAAATGCCAAAGGGAATGATAACCGACAAAGGCCCGCTGTGGAAATCTCCCGACAACATCGGGCCTTCGAATGGATCATGCACCAGTTGCATCTGCTCCGCCAATACTGCCGCATAAATTGCGTCCGGATCAATCACATATCCTTTCCCGACCAGCCAGTATTTGGGAATTTCCTTCCGAACCATGGCCCACATTTGGAAGCGCCAGTCGGATGATGATTTTGCGTCCGCCAGAACCTCGGAATCGACTTTGACCGGCAGGAAACTGACGGCGCGTTGCACAGAAAAGGGCAGATGTTCGGAAAACAACAAAACCGAACTGAAACCAACCACAGCCAGCGCAATGAAAATTGGCAAGAAATGGGTGCGTAATAATCGTTCAAAATAAAATTGGAAACAAAAAATCATGGCAAGTATGACCACAATGGAACGGAATCCGGAGAAGAAAGCGGCGCCGAAGGTCAGGCATAAGAGCAAAAACCTCCATGGTTTTTCCCAGTCGCAGAGGCCGCGAATGCCATAACGGATTAATAAAAAACAAAAAACTCCGACACAGGCGCTGGCCAACCCCGCAATGCGGTCAACATTGATTGCAGCGTAGTCGCTGGCCATCTGATACGGAACGGCGTCGGTAGGCACCACAATGTATAAGATGTAAAAAGCCGGCCCCAGCAGATAGACGATGTTGCTGAGGATGGAAGTGGTAAGGGAAAGAAAATACCAACCGGCCATTTTTTGCTGTTTTGGAATGGCGATCCGCTGGGAGGTAAGAGCGAAATAGCCAAGAATCGCGCCAATCACGTACAAATAGTATCGACCGCCAAAAGAAGACCCGCCCAAAGACCGGATGCCAATTCCTCCACGAACACATGCCGTGATTAAGATCACGGCCAGCAAAAATAAAACCGGACGGGTTAATTCCGGGGCGCGCAGGAAGCTCTTCTGGAACATGATGTGGTTCAGGAAAGCGATGACAAAACTCACGCCGGCGAAAAACAGCCATATCCCCGGCGAACCCGGCAGGAAAAAAGCCAGAAAGACCGAGTTCCAAAAAACGATCAACAACGCATGATGCCACTTGAGCCAGAGCGGGATGGAAAACACAAACAGCACCAAGCCGATGATCGACACGGTCAATTGGTTGGGCCAAACCACCAAACACCCAAGAATCAATGCCAGGACGACAGCAATGGCATATATGATTAGAATTCTTGAGAAATTAAACATGCTTCATGTATCGGCACCAAAGTTAACAAATAGCACCTCTGTCGCAATGATATTTATTCGTCCATAGGCACATCGGCGCAAATCCGGGTGGGCTTTAAGCGGGGAGGGGCAAAAGCAGAAATTGGGAAAGCTGAAAGCTGAAATCGGATGGGGCGTTGCCCCCCCCCCACCCACCCCCCATAAAATTTTATGGATAATCCATAAAATTTCCCGGCTTTTTTGATGTGCAATATATTGATTGTGAGATTTTTGCAACCGAAAAAAGGGGCAGGAACCGATTTTATGGATTTTATGGGGGTCTTTATGAGGGGGGCGACTGGAAAAAGCTGAAACGCTGAAAAACTGAAAAGCTGAAATCGGATGGGGCGGAAGGGGGGCAAAAACAAAAGCAGAAATTGGGAAAGCAGAAAGCTGAAATTCAAATCGGAAAAGCGGTCGCATGGGAGCTTTCTGTTGGCTGTCATGGGTCCTCATGGTTCAGTTCCAAATAGAGAGATGTGTTATGGTAACGTTACAAGTGTTACGGGTTCAT
>CAZLEE010000064.1:0-20842 GCA_964558455.1 uncultured Verrucomicrobiota bacterium
CGTTGGCGATGACGTGCAGCATCAGGGTCGTTTTGCCGGAGGATTCGGGGCCGAAAATCTCGATCACCCGTCCGCGCGGCACACCGCCGACGCCCAAAGCGAGATCGACCGAGAGCGCGCCGGTGGGAATGAATTCGATGCCCGTTCTGGCGCGGGCGTCGCCCAGGCGCATGATGCTGCCGTCGCCGTAGGCCTTGGTAATGCTTGAAATGGCGGCCTCGAGGTCGCGCTGGCGGGCGGCGTTTTTATTTTCGGCGGCCTTGGTGTCGGCGGCAACGGCGGCGGAAGCTTTTTCAGATTTGGGCGGCATAAGATGAAAACAGTTTTAAATACTATCGGTCGTGAATTTGCACCGGGCGGGGGGAATTAGTCAATGTTCCCTTCCTCAAATTTTCCGCCGCGGCGCATGTTGCCGGCATCGCGGCAGACGCCGCGTTTGCTGGAGGAGATAAAGTCCAGCAGGACTTTGGCCGGGGCGGTGGTGAATTCTTTTCGCGCCGCGGCCACGAGGGCGGGGAGGTTTTCCCTGGAACGGAACAGTTTGTGATAAAGCGATTTTAATTCGAGGCGTTCGTTGTTGGCCATGCCGGCGCGGCGCAGGCCGACGGTGTTCAAGCCGCAAATGCCGTTGCCCCACTTGGCCACGGTGAAAGGAGGCAGGTCCTTGCTCACGGCCGATCCGCCTTGCATGAGGGACAGGGTGCCGATGCGGACGAATTGATGCACCAGGCAGTTGCCGGAAATGAAGGCCCGGTCGCCCACTTCCACATGACCCGCCAGCAACGCGCCATTGGCCACAATGATATGGCTGCCCAAAACGGCGTCGTGCCCGATATGCGAGTTGACCATCAGAAAATTGCCCAAGCCGATGACGGTGGCCTCGCCCACCTTGGTCGAGCGATGGATGGTGGCGCCTTCCCGGATCAGGTTGTTGTCCCCGATGCGCAGTTCGGTCGGCTCGTCATTATATTTGACATCTTGCGGGGCTTCGCCGATGACGCAGCCGGCGTAAAAGCGGTTGTTGCGCCCGATGCGGGTGTGGCCGGTAATATAGACGTGCGGGCCGACCCGGCAGCCGGCGCCCATTGAAACATGCTCGTCGATCACGGCGTAGGGGCCGATTTCGACGTTGGCGTCCAATTGTGCTTTCGGATGAATAATGGCGGTGGGATGAATCATTTCCAGTTCAGGTGTTAAAATAACCCAGCTCGCGCAACGACGCGTAATCGCGTCCGTTGGCGGTGGTGCGCCGGCCAAGAATAACATGGTCGATCACTTCGATTTTTAAAAGTTGCCCGGCACGAACCAAATCGCGCGTGGTGCGGATGTCGGCTTCGGACGGGGTGGGGTCGCCGCTGGGGTGATTATGGACCAGGACGAGGGAGGAGGCGTTGGCGGCGATGGCGGAGCGGAAGACCTCGCGCGGATGAACCAGCAACGTATCGACGATGCCCTGGGAAATTTGGGCGACGCGGATGAGTTTGCGCCGGGTGTTGAGGAGCACGGCTTGAAAATGTTCCACCTGGTAGGCCCTGTTTTCCTCGCGCAAATAATCAGCCACACGATCCGGGCTGTCGAGCACGGGAGCCTCGCCGGACATTTCCCGGGCCAGGCGGTGCGCGAGGGTGAAGGCGGCCTTCAAGGCGATGGCCTTGTCAGTCCCCACCCCCTTGACGGCTTTGAGTTCGTCGAGCGAGGCGCGGGAAAGGGCGTCGAGCGAGGCGAATTTTTGGACCATTTCGTTGCCGATCTCAATGGCGGAACGGCCCTTCATGCCGGTGCGCAAGAGGATGGCAATCAACTCGGCATGACTGAGAGCATCCGCCCCCAACTTGGTCAGGCGTTCGCGCGGCCTTTCGCTTTTGGGAAGGTCTTTGATGCGAATGCTGGTCGTCATGTCCAAAGATTTTAATAACCGGAAAGGGGGCGGGCGGGCAATGAGAATTCATCGCCGGACGGGTTTGGTTGCCAGCATTCAAGCCCGTTTTTTGCGGCCAGGCGAAGAGGCGACCCGCCGCGTAATGCGGATCGCCTCATCCACGACTTGGTTGGGCCGCGGCAATGACGCTCAGGATTTAACCAGCCCGCTGAAGGCGGCGCGGTTGGCCCAAAGCAGCAATAACGCCAGCACGCCGACCAGCGCGGCCAGGGGCAGTCCGGCGGGTTCGAGAAAAACGTGGAACAACAGAATGTTCACGATCACCGGGCCGAGCAGCGTCAGGCCGAGCGGCACAAACCGTCCGATCAGGCAGAGCGCGCCGCCGGCAACCTCCAGAACCGCCACGACGTAAAAGTAGTGGCTCATGAAGAGCGCCTTCATGAAATCGCCGGCCAGGCCTTGCGGCGGCGGCATGGGAATGAAGTGCAGGAACGCGTTCAGACCAAACACCACGAAGATGAGTCCGAGCAGACTGCGGGCGATAAGGGCGATTATTTTCATGTTTTATATTTTGTTTTCAGTTGAGATTTTATTGGTTCAGACTGCGATGATGATTTGCTCCCTGGAAAAGCGCACTTTGGGCGCGGAAGCGTATTTGTCGGTCGGCAGCCGATAACCGACTATTGCGATCACGGCCGAGCTGAGGCCCTTTTCCGTCAATCCGAGGATGGAATCGTATTGCGCGCGATCAAATCCCTCCATCGGGCAGGCGTCAATGCCGAGCAGCGCCGCGCTGGTCAAAAAGTTGCCGAGGGCGATGTAGGCCTGATTTCGCGCCCAGGCGTTGCGCGCGGCTTCATCCATGCTTTGCACGATTCCGCCGACCAGCATTTTGCGCAGCGGGGCCAGGGCCTCAATGGGAGCGCCCTGAACTTCCGCCACACGTTTGATATGCGCGTCCACGCCGGCTTCGCCGAAATTATTTTTCGACGCGAACACAACCAAGTGTGAAGCCTCGGTGATTTGCGGCTGGCCATAGGACGCCGCCCGGAGTTTCGCGCGCACGGCAGGGTCCGTCACCACGACGAATTTCCACGGTTGCAGGCCGCCGCTGGAAGGCGTCAGCAGCAACGCCTCTTCCAGGGCCGCCCAATCCTGGGCGCTGATTTTTCGCGCGGGATCAAATTGTTTGGTGGCGTAACGCCAGTTGAGTTGGGTGAGTAATTGAGCTTGATTGATGGCATTCATTGTATTGGATTTGCTTTCGTTCATGGTTGATTTCAGTTCATGTCAAATAAAAGTACTTGCGACGGCCGGATCGCGCCCAAGGCCAGCGCGGTTTCGTCGCTGACCGCCGCGGCGTCGCCCCCGGCCAATTTTTTCCCGTTGAGCGTCACTTCGCCGGCGGCAATGTGGACCCAGGCATGGCGTCCCTTGGCCAGTTCATGCCGCACGCTGTCGCCGGCGTTCAATCTGGCCAGCCAGAGATCGGCGTCCTGATGAATGGGGATCGAACCGGCGCGTCCCGTCTTGCTTGTGACGAGGCGCCATTTTCCGGCGGGCGCGTCCGCCAGCGACAGGTCCGCGTAACGCGGCGTCACCCCTTTGCGATCCGGTTGAATCCAGATTTGCAGCAGATGCACCGCCTCGTCCTTCGACGGGTTGAATTCGCTGTGCTGCACGCCGGTGCCGGCGGCCATGTATTGAACCTCACCCGGGCCGATGACGCGGCCGTTGCCCATCGAATCCTTGTGCGCCAGCGCGCCGCTCAGGACGTAGGTGATGATTTCCATGTCGCGATGGGGATGCGTTGCAAAACCCATCCCCGGCATCACGAGATCGTCGTTGATGACGCGGAGGCTGCGGTAACCCATCCACTGCGGGTCGTAATAATCCCCAAAACTGAAAGTATGATAGGTATCCAGCCAGCCGTGTTCCCCGTGGCCCCGTTCATTTGCCTTTCTAATCTTTAACATAACCAAAGGATGCCACACGAACCTTGAATCTGGGAAAGACCATGTTTCTTGCCTCAGCATAACCAAAGAGTATGCTCAATGGCGCATGGAACTGCGTCATCTTCGCTACTTTGTGGCCGTCGCCGAGGAGGAAAATGTTTCGCGCGCGGCGCTGAAACTGCATGTGTCGCAACCGGGCTTGAGCCGCCAGATTCGTGATCTGGAGGAGGAACTGGGTTTTCTCCTGCTGCAACGCAGCGCCAAGTCAGTGCGCCTGACCGGGGCCGGCCGTGTCTTCCTGACCGAAGCCCGCGCGGTGCTGCAACGCGCCCGGGACGCGGTGGAAACGGCGCGGGCCGCCGCCATGGGCGGGCAGGGCGAGCTTCATGTGGGTTACGCGCCGTCGCTGACCGCGCGATTTTTACCGCAGACCTTGCGCGCCTTTCAGGCCGCGTTGCCCAACGTCCGCGTGAAATTGCATGATTTTTCCACCGAGGAAATGCTCGGCGGACTGCGCGAAGGCAAATTGCAGATTGCCTTTGTCGTCCGCCTCACGTCCGCCCTCTTGCGCGGACTGCGATTCGAGGAGTTGGCGCGCGACTCCTTGTGTCTGGCGGTGGCGCCGAAACATCCCCTGGCGGGGCGGCGCACGGTGACGCTGGCGGAGGCCGCGCGAGAACCGCTCATCACCTACACCCGCAAAGACTACCCCGACGTCCACGAAAACCTGGCGGACCTGTTTGCCGCCATCAAAACCCGGCCGCACATCGCGCAGGAGCATGACAGCGTCAGCAGCCTGATCGCCGCGGTGGAGGCGGGAGGCGGCGTGGCCATCGCGCCGCAATCGCTGGCATGCACGGCGGGGCCGCGCTTGAAACTCATTCCGTTCCTGCCCGCCCCGGCGCCGCTGGTGGTTGGCGCGGCCTGGGTCGAAAACCGGCTTACGCCCGCCGCCGACCGGTTTTTGAAATGCGCCCGGGAAGTCGTTTCAAAGAAATGACGATGGTCCCCGCAAGGGGGTCATGCTTGCCAAATATCAAATGGGTTGCCTCCTCGGAGCTTGGCCTGTTTTTGGGGATTGCGGATGCAATTGAGTCGGAGCAGGATCGGAACTATGCTGCGTCAATCGCGAGTCAAGTATTCCGGTGCGATCCGTCTGGTGGCCGGAATGCGCCGACTTGAACCACGGAGTCAAGGTCAATGCTGGCAAACTGGCGCCTGCGGCGCGAGCAGATCAGGCATGATAACCTGTCCGCGTTAGCCATGCTGAAAGCGCCCAGAACATTCATGAATATGCCGCACTCCAAAACTCCAGATGCCAAGAAGACGAATGTTAGCATTGTGCGTGTAGGTTTGGACTCGGCTTATCTTGCAAAGGTGATCTCGCAGCATGCTGCGAGGAAGGCGCGCCTGGGCCAATTTCCGATGGGCGCTTTCAAAGATCACGCAAGGCAGAAGTTGATACTCGCCGCAGTTGCTCCAGATGGAGCGCTCGCGGGCTATCTGCTTTACCGAATTGCCACCACCAAGAACCGGGCGACAATTGCCCACCTGACAACCGCCGATGCATTCCGGGGGTGCGGCATTTCCCGCATGTTGGTCGATCGATTGAAGTCGGAGACTTGCCATCTTAACGGAATTAGCCTGAGCTGCCGCCGAGATTACGGCCTGAGCGATGTTTGGAGGTCTCTTGGCTTCACAGTCCGTCACTCCAAAGAAGGTCGCGGTTCGGACGGCGCCTTGCTTGACTGGTGGTGGTTCAGTCACAATCAGGCTGACCTTTTTTCCTACGCAGCAACTCAAGACGAAGCGGACTCTAAGTTCTTGGCGGCAATTGACGCGAATATCTTTTACGATCTAACTTGTTACAATCGCCCACAAGGCGAGGATACCAAGGTGTTGCAAGCCGATTGGCTGCAGGAAAGCCTCGTCTTGTGCATCACTCCAGAGATCTACAATGAGATCCATCGCTCTTCTGACGAGCCCGAAAAAAAGCGCGCACGGACAGCCGCTCAGGCTTTCCAGGAGTTAAGGACCGACGACGCAAAAGTCCGCTACCTCGAGAAGGAGCTAAAACCCTTGTTCAATGGCGCAATCCTTGAGCGGGACGTGTCAGACTCACGTCAGGTGGCTCATGCCATCGTGGCGGAAGTCCCCTTCCTGTTGACCCGCGACGGGCCGATGCTCAAGCGTGCCGACGCGATTTTCAAGGACTACGGGCTCCGTATTCTGCATCCGACCGACCTTGTCAATCGTTTCGACCTGCTTCGACGAGGGGCCGAGTACCGTCCGGCGCGGCTAGAGGGATCGCGCTGGCGTGAACGGCGGGTGACCGCAGACGACATTGACTCAATTGTTGCTCAGTTCAAGCACCCTCGCAAAGAACGTGTGAACGAATTTGAAAAGACAGTTCGGCACTATCTCGCTTATCCTCAACAATGGATTAGTCGTCTGATTGTGGATGACTCGAAAAACGCGGCGGTGTATCTCGTTCAAGGTGCTGCTAGGGCGGAGCAGATAGAAATCCCGGTCCTTCGCCACTCAGACCACCCATTGGCCGGGACACTCCTTCGTCATTCTCTGAACGAAATCAGTTGTAGTCACAACGGGGGTGAATATCAACTGAACTCGGTCACCGATCCGGAATTAAGCGACGCGGCCAAAACCGCCCTGATCGAACTGGGGTTCGTTACAGATGGAAAATCATGGTGGAAATTGTCCTTAAAAGGAGTTGTAACTCCAGAGGATCTCACAGCACGGGTAAACAACGTTCCGTTGCCTCCATGCATCAAAGAGTATCTGGCCAAGGCGGGGTTTTCCAAATCGCCCGTGTCGGATCCAAATATCCGATCACGGTTGGAGCACCTATTCAGTCCCGTAAAGGTCGTTTCGCCCGATACTCCTTGCTTCATCGTAAGCATTCGTCCTGACTGGGCAGCTCATTTCTTCGATATTCCTATAGGGGGGCAGGTGTTGATGGATCTCAACGAAAAACTCCATCTCGGTATTGAGGGGGCATATTACTGTTCCTCGAAGAACACGCATATCGAAGTTCCAGGGCGCATACTCTGGTATGTCAGCAAAGGGCCGAACGGGACGGGTTCAATGAGCATAAAGGCCTGTTCTCATCTCGAAGAACGGGTCATCGGCACTCCCAAGGAAGTTTTTGCTAGATTTCGCCACTTGGGTGTTTACACTTGGAAACACGTAGTCGGGACAGCGGACACGAAGGAAAGTAAGCTGATGGCTTTTCGTTTCGCACGCACGGAGCGGTTCTTGCGCGAAGTGCCTCTGTCAGAATTGCAGAAATTGGGCGTTCCGCAGCCCCAGAATCCTCGCCGTATTACGGATGAGCAATTCGCGGTCATTTATCGGATCGGTATGAACCTCCAGACACCATGAGTAAGAACGCATTCCTGATTTCAATCAAGCCCCAGTTCGCCGAAATGATTTTTTCGAGGAAGAAAACCGTGGAGCTGCGCCGTGTGCCGCCGAAAGTGGAGAAGGGAGATATGGGTTTGGTATACGTATCCTCGCCGGTCAAAGAGCTGCAAGGGTGTTTCGAGGTCGCTGGGATTGTCTCTGGTTCCCCAACTGCATTGTGGGAGCAATTAGGGAAAAAATCGGGAATTACCCGTCGCGCGTTATTCACCTATTTTCGGGGCAAAGCTGTCGCGCATGCGATTGTCATCCAACGAGTGTGGAAACTGCCCGCTCCCGTGCGCCTTTCAAGTCTCCGGGAACAACAGACGGGGTTTCGCCCACCACAAAATTTTCATTACCTTAAAGGGAAGATTCTTCCCGGCTATGCTGATATGAGAAAAGCCGCCTAGTGGCGTGTAGCCGAAGTCGGCATTCTGCGGGCGGGTAGCCCGCCTTACGGGAACCGGCAGTTGCTGTAATAACAGCACGAAACCGCGCAAGGCAGCGTTGCTGAGAAGACCGAAATCAACACAAGACCACGCCCCCCAGTCAACGCGCCCTTGAGCGCGTTAACACGAATCTCTGGCGGCTCCCTCCTGCGGCAGCGGGGATTTTAATCCCAAAAAAACTTACGCGGCCGCTTTCTTGTCCTGCTCTTTAGGCTCCTCTACTTTTGGAGCGGGCTGCTTTTCGGCGCAGCAGGGGCAGGCTTCCCGTTTGAATAACTTTGCGATGACATTCCGCGACTTCTCCCAGAAGCTTGGAACGTCTTCTGTTTTTGCGTTCGTCGTATTCATAACTTTCCCAGGATTCACTTTCTGCATGCGCGATCCGGTGGGGAAAACTCTTGAACATTCCGCGCCAGTCGCACAAGTATCCAAAAATAATGGTCACGACCAACGGCCAACCTCTTCTCATTTGAGACAATTTCCGGTGAACAACGTTCAACCCGGCAGCGGGGCCGTCCGCCGCGACGCCGCCGGGAACGCATCACCTCGATGCGTTCCCGACCCGGTTTCGCGTTTAGGCGACCTTGACCTCGATTTGTCTTGGACGAGCCTTCTCGCTCTTGGCCAGACGCACCCGCAGCATGCCGTCCTTGAACTCTGCCTTCACGTTTGACCCATCGGCATCGTCCGGGATGCCGAAGCTGCGTTCAAAGCGCCCGTAATACCGTTCCACCCGATGGAACTTGCGGCCCTTCTCCTCCTTCTCGGCCTTGCGTTCGCCGCAGATGGTCAATGTGCCGTTTTCCACCGTCACTTTGACGTCGTCCTTTTGCACTTCGGGCAGTTCGGCCTTGATCAGGTATTCCTTGTCGTCCTCGGCTATGTCCACCAAGGGCGCCCATTCCGATACGGCGATGCTTTCGTCTTCCGGGACCAGATTACCGCGACGGAACCGATTTGGAACCAAACCAAACAAGGAGGCCATGCGCTGCTGGACATCATCCACGTCCCGCAGTGGATTCCACACATTCAATGAGTTCATATAAGTAAGTCAGCCTTTCGTTTTACAGACAAGTTCGTCTTCCATCCCGACCGGGTCTGCATGTCCGGCTAAGACGGCGAAGAAACCCGACCATCACTTGGATGGTATTTCATCGCACTGTATGGAATAGCATCACAAATGCCAGCAAATCATTATGTTTATAATATGCTTAAAACAAATATGTTATGATCTTATTGGATTAACGGATAAAGTCGTTGTTGTGCCATTATGTCACACGTTTAATGGTTTGCGACGTGCCATGTTGGCACAGTGTGACAAGATTAAAGGCGGACGGAAAAAGCTGAACGCCAAAGGCTAAAATGGGGGAAAATTGGTTTCGCGCCCAATTCCCGGCTGGACATTCGCCGGGCCGCGTCCAGATTACCCGGTGTCGCAGGAGATTCGAGTCGCATCGCCGCCGTTGAAACCGTTACTGGTTTTTGATGGCGACTGCCATTTTTGCAGGCGGTGGATCGCCCGCTGGCAACGCGATACAGGCGACGCCGTTTCGTATCTTCCTTTTCAAGACGAAACCATATTCGCCCGGTTCCCCGAAATTCCGCGCGAGGATTTTGCGCATTACGTCCAATTGATTCTGCCCGACGGCTCGGTGCGCAGCGGGGCGGAGGCTGTGTTTTGCGCGCTTGCGGAAGGCGGGCGGGAACGGTGGCTGTATCGCTTTTACCAAAAATCGGAAGGGTTCGCCGAATTTTCCGAACTCATCTATGAGGAAGTGGCGCGGCACCGGTCGTTTCTTTCCGTGCTGGACCGGATATATTGCGGGCCGGGGTTGGAGCCGATCAGTTACATCCGGACCCGGTTTGTTTTTCTGCGCGGCCTGGCCTTGATTTACCTGATCGCGTTTGGATCGTTGCTGGGGCAAATCCAGGGACTGGCCGGCAGCCGCGGGATCGTTCCGGTGCGCGAGCAAATGGACGCGGTCAAAACGCAGGTGCAGGCGCACCACGTCGGCCTGGCCCGATACTACGTCACGCCCACGCTGGCATGGTGGAACAGCAGCGATGGCGCGCTCGACGCGCAATGCTACGCCGGAGTGGGGCTGGCCGTGCTTTTGTTATTCGGCATCGCTCCTGCGCCGGTGTTGTTTTTGCTTTGGTGCCTCTATCTTTCCCTGAGCACGGTGTGTCATCCGTTTCTGGATTTTCAATGGGATTCGCTATTGCTGGAGACCGGATTTCTGGCCGTTCTTTTTGCGCCCCTGCAATGGGTGGAACGTCCGGCGCGGCAGTCTGAACCCTCCACTCTCGCGCTCTGGCTTTTGCGCTGGCTGCTTTTCCGGCTCATGCTGGAATCGGGCTGCGTCAAGCTGCTCAGCGGCGATGTTTCGTGGTGGAATTTGACGGCGTTGCAGGCGCATTTTGAAACGCAACCGCTGCCCACCTGGATTGGCTGGCATGTCCATCAATTGCCGGCCGGCGCGCTGGCGGCTTGCACCGTCGTGGTCTTCGCCATCGAACTGGTGGGGCCGGTCTTGATTTTCGCCGGGCGCAAGATGCGTCATACCGCCGCCTGGCTCTTCGTGTTTCTGCAAATCTGCATCCTGCTCACCGGCAATTACACCTTTTTTAACTGGCTCACCATTCTGCTCTGCGTGCTGTTGTTGGACGATGACGTGTTGCGCTTTCGCCGCCGTCCGTCTGAGGCGCCTGTGCCGTCCGGAGTTTCCGTCCGCCGGACGCGCTGGCCGCGTTTTGTTATTTGGCCGGCGACGCTCGTCATCGGTCTGGTGACGCTGATCGGGTTGCTGGGCACGCTGCGCATTCCGCAAAAGTGGCCTGCCCCGGTTCTCGCCCTCTACGCCTGGCTGGAACCGTTGCGCAGTTTCAACAACTACGGACTCTTCGCCGCCATGACCCAAACCCGGCGGGAAATCATTCTGGAAGGCAGCAACGACGGACAAGTCTGGTTGCCGTACGAATTCAAATACAAACCGGGCGGCGATTTAAAAGCCAGACCGCGTTTCATCGCCCCTTACCAGCCCAGGTTGGATTGGCAAATGTGGTTTGCCGCACTGAGCGGCCCGAAGAAGAATCCGTGGTTCCTGAGTTTTGAAACGCGGTTGCTGTTCAATTCGCCCGCCGTCCTTTCGTTGATGGGGCGGAACCCTTTTCCCAAGGCGCCGCCCAAGTACATCCGGGCGCAGCTTTACGAATATCATTTTACGGACAGAGCCGTCCGGCGCGCCACCGGCCAATGGTGGCGGCGGGAATACGAGGGCGTTTATTTTCCGCCCATCAGCATCACTCCGGCGGGGCCGCAGCGCAAGCCGGGCGGAAAAACAGCCGGCCTGGAAAACCCTGGCACGGAAAAGTTACGCTTGCCAGTTGAGCCGGCTTGTGAAAACTTTCACGCAGTCAGTATGAATCACTTTTGAGGATATATTTATGGCACACGTTAAATTGCACATTCCGGGGCCGGTAGAAGTCAGCCCCAAAACCTTTAAAGCCTTCAGCACGCCCATGATTGGGCATCGCGGTCAGGGCTTTAAAGACCTTTACGCCAAAATTCAGCCGCAGTTGCAGGAATTACTCTCCACCAAGCAACTGGTCTATCTGAGCACATCCTCCGCCTGGGGCGTGATGGAAGGGGCGATACGCAACCTGGTGCAAAAGCGCGTGCTCAACTGCATGTGCGGCGCGTTTTCCGACAAATGGCTCGACGTTTCCAAACGGTGCGGCAAAGAAGCCGAGGGGCTGCAAGTCCCGTGGGGTTCGCCCGTGCGCGCCGAACAGGTGGACGCCAAACTGGCCACAGGCAATTTTGACGCCGTCACCATCATTCACAATGAAACCTCCACCGGCGTCATGAGTCCGCTGGCGGAAATCGCCGCGCTCAAGAAAAAATATCCCGACGTCATGTTCATCGTGGACGCCGTCAGTTCCATGAGCGCGATCAAGCTGGATTTCGACGCGCTGGGCATCGACGTATTGCTGGCCGGCACACAAAAGGCGTTTGCCATGCCGCCGGGGCTGGCCGTGTTTGTCTGCTCCCCCGCCGCGCTGGCCCGAGCGGCCAAGGCCAAGGATCGCGGTTATTATTTTGACTTCCTCGAGTTCCAGAAGAACGCCGAAGTCAGCATGACGCCGAGCACGCCGAGCATCGGCCATGTGTTCGCGCTCGCCTACAAACTCCAGGAATTCGCCGCCGAAGGTCTGGAGGCGCGTTACGCCCGGCATAAGAAATTAGCCGAGGCAACCCGCGCCTGGGCGGCCAGGAACGGTTTCAACCTCTATCCCGACGCGGGGTATGAATCGGTCACGCTGACCTGCGTCAACAACGGGGCCAAACCCGGCGGTCGCGTGGTGGATGTGCCGAAGCTGCAAAAGCTGGTCAAGGATGAGGGATTTTTGATCGACGGCGGCTACGGAAAAATCAAGGGAGCCACCTTCCGCATATCCAACATGGGCGACGAGACTGAAGCGACCATGGGCAAGCTTTACGCCGCCTTGGACAAGGCGATGCAGCAGTTGTAAGAGCGTGCTTTATCACGGTGACACGGCCAGGCGATCTTCGCCTGTGTCCGTGCTCACGAGCACGCCCTGCTCCTTGTAAATCTTGAGCATGAAGTGGGTGGCGGTGGAAATAACCCCCTGGATCGAGGCCAGTTTTTCGGCCACGAACCGCGCCACCTCGCGCAAATTCCGTCCCTCCACCACGACCAGCAGGTCATAACCGCCGGACATGAGGTGGCAGGAGCGCACTTCGCTGTAGCGGGAGATGCGTTCGGCCAGGCGGTCAAAGCCTCCGCCCCGTTCCGGCGTGATCTTCACCTCGATGACGGCGCGCACGTAGTTTGTCCCCATCTTTTCGTCGTTTAAAATCACGCGGTATCCGAGGATGACGTGGTCGGCCTCCCACTGTTTGATTTTGGCGCAGACCTCGGATTCGGGCAGATTGAGCATTTTAGCCAGGTAACCGGGCTGGGCGTTCGCGTTTTCCCGTAAAAGTTTCAATAACGGATCCATGTCCAGACAGATACCATTCTGTCGCCGGGAGAGAAAGGAGAAATGACCGTCCTTTTTTCAGAATTCCAAGTGAAGTCCCGCCCCGAAAACGGGCCGCCGCGCGGGGAGAATATAAGAGATTTGAATTTTTCCTTCCCCTTTTCAAAAGCGTTTCCTAATATTCCGGTCCGGCCAGCGCGCTCAGGCGGGTTGGCGGAATATATATGCCACTGACACATACCAAAGATCTGTTCGCCAAGGCGCTGAAAGGCAAATATGCCTTGGGCGCGTTTAACGTCAACAATATGGAGCTTCTGCAAGCGATTGTAGAGGCTTGCGAGGAGGAGAAGGCCCCGGTCATGCTCCAGATATCCAAGGGTGCGCGCCAATACGCCAACCCGGTTTATCTGAAAAAATTGTGTGAAGCGGCCGTTAGTCTTTCTAATATCCCCATCGCCGTCCACCTGGACCACGGTGATTCCTTCCAGCTTTGCAAGGAATGCATCGACGAAGGCTTCACCAGCGTGATGATCGATGGCAGCCATGACCCGTTTGACAAAAACGTCGAGGTTTGCCGCCGGGTGGTCGAGTACGCCCACAAACACAACTGCGTCGTTGAAGGCGAGTTGGGCATGCTGGTTGGAGCGCAACACGACGACGGCGAAGAAGGCGGCGGATACAGCAAGGGCGGCGTTTACACCCACCCTGAAGAGGCGGTTCAATTTGTCCGGCAGACCGGGGTTGATTCGCTGGCCGTGGCCATCGGCAATTCCCATGGCGCCTATAAATTCAAGGGAGCGCAACATCTGGACCTGGACCGTCTGCGCGCCATCAAAAAAGCGATGATGGATGCCGGCTTGGGCGATTACCCGCTGGTTTTGCACGGCGCTTCCAGCGTCCCCAAGGAATTGGTGGCTGAGATTAACAAATACGGCGGCAAATTGGGTGAAGACACCGCCGGCGTTGCGGAGGCGGACATTGAAGTTGCCCGCCGCGTCGGTTGCACGAAAGTCAACATCGACACGGATCTGCGACTGGCCATGACCGCCGCGATCCGCAAGTTCATGGTTGAAAGCCCGAAGGAATTTGACCCGCGCAAGTACCTCGGAGCGGCCCGGAACAAGGTCAAGGAATTGGTGCGGCACAAAGTGCGCGACGTCCTTTGTTGCGCCGGCCACGCCTTCGATTAGCCGATGCGCGTCCGGAGGGAACTGTGAGCGGCAGGCTGGTTTCGGTATTAAGCCTCTGCTTTGTGACGGCGGGATTGGCGGTTTGCGCCCAATCCCGCCCGTCCGTTTCCACCGACATCTTTCAACACCCTATTTCCCGGGCGGAGGCGGTGGATATCGCCCTCCGCCAGAATAGCGCGATACTCAAGGGCAAGGCGGACTTGGAAGCCGCCCACGGCGTGGTGGTGCAGTTGCGCTCCATCGCCTATCCCACCCTGTCCGCCACCGGCGGTTACAACGCGGAACAATCGTCCCTCGTTGAAAATTTTCCCATCCCGGCTCCTTTCAACCTCATCCAATTCCCCGACCAAAATTGGGTGTCCGACATCCGGGTGCGGCAATCCATATATGAAGGCGGACGCATGACGTCGTCCTTCCGCTCCGCCAAACTGACGCGGGAACAAGCCCTGCTGAATTATCAAACGTTGCTGGCCGACACCCTGCTGGCCGTGCGTGTTGCCTATGACGACGTCCTCGTCGCGCAAGAGCAGATCACGGTGAACGAGGCCTCAGTCAAACTGCTGACCAATGAATTGGAGGACGTGCGCCGCCGTTTCAAATCGGGCCAGGTCCCGCAGTTTGACGTCTTGCGCGCGCATGTGGAACTGGCCAACGAGATGCCGCGGTTGATCCAGGCGCGGAACAATTTCCGCATCGGCAAAAACAACCTGCTCAATTTGCTGGGCTGCGATCTGCCCCGGACGATTTGGGAGGATGCGCCGGTGCGATTGAGCGACACATTGCGGGAAACGCCGCTGGACATGGCATTGCCGGCGGCTTTGGCGCTGGCATTGCAAAACCGCCCTGAACTGGCGGCTTTGAAGAAGGCCGCCGCCTTGCGCCGCGAGGAGATGGTGCGCGCCCGGTCCGGTTACAAACCCAGCGCGCAAATCTTTGGCGGTTACCAATGGCAAAGCCCGCCCTATCTCAACAACCTGAGCGATGATTTGAACGGCTGGATGGCCGGCGCGCAAGTGAGTTGGAATTTGTTTGACGGCGGGTTGACCCGCGGGAAAATCATGGAATCCCGCGCCCAATACGGCCGCGCCCGGCTGGACATTGAAGACACCCGGCGGCAAATCGAACTGGATGTGCGCACGGCCTATTCCAATTTCATCGAGACCCGCGAAATACTGGAATCGCAGAAAGCGGTGCAGGAAGAGGCGGAAGAGGCGTTGCGCCTGGCCGAGGCGCGGATGGGCGCCGGGAGCAGCACCCAATTGGATGTGCTCAACGCCCAAACCTCGTTGACCCAGGCGCGCACCACCCAGGCGCAGGCGTTGCATGATTATTCCGTGGCCCGCGCCCGGATGCAAAGAGCCATCGGCCAGGATATGGATATTGTGCGGCAATAAAAGCTGTTGCATAGTTTGCCGGCCTGTTGCGCCAAACATGAAAAAGCGCTCCATTTTCATAATCTTTTTGACGGTCGTCCTTGATCTGGTCGGTTTCGGCCTGATCCTGCCGTTGATTCCCATCTACGGCGAAAAATTCCATGCCAGCGGCCTTGTCATCGGCGCGATTGTCGCCAGTTACTCCCTGATGCAATTTGTCTTCGCCCCGGTTTGGGGCCGCCTCTCCGACCGGATCGGGCGGCGTCCGGTATTGTTGACCAGCACGGCTTGCGCCTGTCTTTCCTACGTTATTTTCGCCATCGGCTCCGGGCGCGCCACCCCGGCAATCGCCCTGACATTGATATTTGCCTCCCGCCTGTTCGCCGGTATTTGCGGGGCGAACATCACCGTGGCGCAAGCCTACATCGCGGACATCACGCCGCCCGAAAAACGTTCGGCAAAAATGGGCCTGATCGGGATGGCCTTTGGGCTGGGCTTTATTTTCGGGCCGGTGCTGGGAGGTTTGACCAGCAAATATCTGGGGCCGACCGCTCCCGGCTGGACTGCCGCCGGCCTGTGCGCGCTGAATTTTATCTCGGCCTTTTTCTGGCTGGGCGAAAGCTGGGCGCCCGCCGCCCATTTCGTCACCCAGCGGACGCATGTCGATCAATGGCTGCACACCCTGCGCTCGCCGCGCCTCAACCTGCTCATCGGCATCTTTTTTCTGGCGACATTTTGTTTCACCTGTTTTGAAGTCACCATCGGCTTGCTGGTGATCAAAAACTTCAACATCGGCGCCGCCGAGAGCCTGACCCGCGTCTCCTGGTTGATCGCCTATTGCGGGGTGGTGGGCGCGTGCGTGCAAAGCCCCGGCATGATTGGCCGGATGGTCAGGAAATTGGGCGAGCCGAAACTGATTGCCCTCAGCCTTTTTGTGGCGGCGGCGGGTATTGGGGCGCTGCCGTTTCTGCGCTCCTGGGGCGTGCTTTTGGCCGGCCTGGCCGTATTCGCCGTCGGTTCCAGCCTGACGCGTCCGCCGGTTTTCGGAATGATCTCCATGCTGGCCCCCGCCCACGAGCAAGGGGCGACCCTGGGAGTCACGCAAGGCGTGGGCAGTCTGGCGCGCATCGCCGGCCCCATTTTTGCCGCCACCGTTTTCATGGTTCACGCCGCGCTGCCCTACATGGTGTGCGCCGCGCTGTGCTTCTGCACCGGGATCATGACCTTGTTATACTTGACGCGAATCCCCGCGCCGGCGGAAGCCTGACCGCATGGTTGTCAAAACTGAATGTCTGCCTCCTGGTTTGTCTTACGCGGGGTAATCTTCGCCACCACAGCGGTTCTATTAAGCAGAACCCAAAGGTCTCCAAATAGAAAATGGTCAAACGTCCGAATATGATCCTTGAGGATTTTCTCCGTGCGCATATTGGGACGAATGTCGAAATAGTAAACGCCGTCCAGCGGATTCAGTTTGACGGTGTATCCCTTGAAGTGTCCGGGAAGGAATGTGGCGTTAACCCCGTATTCTTGCGGGTTTTTGCCTTTTCGTTGGACATCGTTGAGAAAAATTGCCACATGCGGCACATCTTTGCCCGTCAATTTCGCCAGCAGGAATTTGTCCGCGAAGATTTTGTCCAGCCGATCTTTGCTGCTGGTCTTGACCGACCCGATGATTTTTACCAATGAGCCGGATTTGATCACCAAATCATGCTGGTAGCTCATAAAAAATTCCTCCTTGCCGTCAACCTCCACAGGGACTTTGACCTGACCGGCGGTGCAGTCGATGCCAACCCGGACCAAGATGAGGCGTATGAATCTTTCGAATAAATCCCCATTGATTTTTCTCGCGGTGTTGGATTTCCCGGCCGGCAATGCGTCCAGTGAGGCTGCGATGGCCTGTTGAATTGTGTAAACGGCCCGATTTACCACCTCACGATTTGCCGGCGTGGCCGCGGCTTTGGGGGATGATCTGACGGTGTCAAGCACCGCAAGGAACTGCTTTGTCCGTGTTTTCGCGGTTTTACCGGGATAGAGCAGGTCGTAGTTGAGAGGGCGGGTGACATTGAATGAACCCTCTTCTTTGAACTGGAGGAAACGATACTGAGTTTCATTTCTCGACACGATTTCAGCCTGTATCGCCCCAGGTGTGGCCGTGAAGTCCCAAAACGCCTTGCAGAATTCAATATAGTCCGACAGTTCCGTGAAATTCGTTTTATTGGAGGCGAGCCTTACAAGTTCCGTCAATGTCATCGAATGCTCTCCCTCCGTTGCGCCGTTTCGGCGTCAAACCGCATCCAGTCTGCCACGGATTTGCCCCCCGTTCTCTCCAGGCGTTCTATGGCCCACTGGTTATACCCGGCGTTTGTGTCACACCCCAGCCACCGCCGGCCAAGTTGCTCGGCGACGACCAGCGTTGTGCCCGATCCGGAGAACGGGTCCAGCACCGTGTCGCCGGGATCGGATGACGCCATGACCAGCTTGCGGAGCAACTCCTCCGGTTTCTGCGTGGGATGGGGGGTTTTCTCGCCCATGCCGTTGCAGGTTGTTGGAATATCCATCACATCCTTGGGCTTCGCGCCTTTTGGATTAGGGACCCAATTCTCCCGCTCCCTGCCATTCCCGTTTTTACCATATTGACTTGTTTCAGCTTGGGGATGGCTTGGGTATTTCAGCGTGTGCGCCCCGTAGGGAATCCTCACGTCATCA
The DNA here is from genome assembly GCA_964558455.1 of uncultured Verrucomicrobiota bacterium. Classification (GTDB taxonomy): domain Bacteria; phylum Verrucomicrobiota; class Verrucomicrobiia; order Limisphaerales; family Palsa-1400; genus DASRLE01. Next base: position 17,983 of record CAZLEE010000064.1, read on the forward strand.
ATGTTAAACGTGAAATCCTTGCTCTTGCGAAAATGGACAATGCTCTCATGGGATCGTCCCCAATCGCCGCCCAGATTCGCCTTGTTTTTGTAGTGCCAAATGATCCACCGGCAGCCCTTGAAAAACGGCATCGCTGCCACCTTCACGCCCGCCAGAATTTCAGAAAACCCGCAGACGTAGAGCGTTCCTGACTTTTTTAGCACCCTTGATGCTTCCTTCAGCCATTCGCATGACCAGGCCACATATTGCTCCTGGCTATCGAAATTATCCCAATCCGCTTTTTTAATGTTGTAAGGAGGATCGGCGAAAACAAGGTCAACCGATTCCCCCGGCAACCCTTTAAGCCAGACAATTGAATCCCCAAGATATAATCGTCCATGCGGGTGTTCGTAGTGCATTTGAAGCTCACCGGAGAGGTCCACAAGATGCGTGGTTCCATTCTGGTGTTTCACTCCCAATTCCATTTGCGGGGGCGGTTCTTTAAGCTTCACCGGCATGGTTTGATTCAAGACGAAAAACGCCCCCAATTCAAGCTTATCCATTTCAGGACACCCAACCCCGCTGCCGGGATTCCGCATGGTTTGATATTTGGGCGGGGTACCTATACTCTGACTGGAGTGCATCCGATTTTGTTTCAGGACGGGAATTTCAAGGTGACGTGGTACGGGGTCTTGGTGGCTTTGGGCTTCATCACGGGTTTGTGGACCGCCAGCCGGCGGGCTTTGCGGGAGAATATTCATCCGGAAACCATTTTCGACCTCGGTCCCTGGCTGCTGGCCGGCGCCATTCTGGGCGCGCGCACCATGTACGTGGTCTCGTATTGGAATGAGGAGTTCGCGCACGGGCCGATTTCGGAGATTTTCATGGTGCAGCACGGCGGGCTGGTTTTTTACGGCGGACTCATCGGCGCGGCGCTGGGTTGCATGTTGTTCGCCTGGCGGAAACACCTTCCGCTCTGGCGCCTGGCCGATATTGTCGCCCCCAGCATTGCGCTGGGCAGTTTTTTCGGACGGGGAGGCTGCCTGATGAATGGCTGCTGCTACGGACGTCCCACCACGCTGCCTTGGGGCATCCAGTTTCCCTACGGACACTCGACCTATCCCAATCATTTGCATCCGACGGAAATCTACGATGGGTTGTTGAACCTCGGATTATATTTTTTGCTGGCCTGGCTCTTCCGGCGGAAGAAATTCGACGGCCAGATTTTTGCGTTTTATCTGATTGGCTACGCGCTGTTCCGGTCTTTTGCGGAATATTTTCGCGGCGATTATACTCCGGTCCATTATCTGGGGCCGCTGACGCCCGCGCAATTGGTGAGCATTGGCATGATCGCGGCGGGCGCGCTTTTGCTTTGGAAATTGCCGCGCAAGAAGGTTGAAACTCCCCCCGCTGCCGCGTGATGGAAAACAACCCCGAGCCGCCGCCCGTCTTTTTGGCCGGTCCCACCGCCGCCGGCAAGTCCGCCGTTGCCCTGGAATTGGCCCTGCGCCTCAATGGCGAAATCATCTCCGTCGATTCCATGCAGGTCTATCGCGGGCTGGACATCGGCACAGCCAAGCCGTCGGCCGAAGAACAAAAGCGCGCGCCGCACCATTTGATTGACGTGGCGGGGCTGGAAGAATCCTTTGACGCGGCCCGATTTGTCGCGCTGGCCAGGGCGGCTGTTTCCGGCATCCGCGCGCGCGGGCGGGTTCCGATTTTTTGCGGCGGCACCGGCCTGTATTTCAAGGCGTTCCTGGAGGGACTGGGCGACGCCCCGCCGTCCGACCCAAAAATCCGGGCGGCCTTGGAAGCGGCGCCTTTGGAAACATTGCTGGCGGAACTGGAGCAGCGCGATCCGGTGACGTTTCAAAAGATAGACCGCCAGAACCCGCGCCGGGTCATTCGCGCGCTGGAGGTCATCCGCGTCACCGGCCGTCCTTTTTCCGGGCAACGCGCCCGCTGGCAATCCGGTTCGCCGTCCCAGCCGGGTTATTTTATCGGTTTAAGCCGGTCGGCGGGGGAATTGGCGGAACGCATCCGCCGCCGCGTCGATGCCATGTTTGAGCAAGGGTTGGTGGCGGAGACGGAAGGGCTTCTGACCCGAGGGCTGGCCGGCAATCCAACGGCGCTGCAAGCCTTGGGCTACCGGCAAGTGGTGGAACATCTGCGCGGCGAACGGTCTTTGGCGGAGACGGTGGAGTTGGTGAAAATTCGCACCCGCCAATACGCCAAACGCCAGTTGACCTGGTTTCGGCGGCAGATGAGACCGGGCTGGGTTTCGTTGGATGGCTTGGAGACGGCGGCGGCGGCCGATTTGCTGGCCGCTGGCATTCGCGCCGAAAAATGCTATGTTAGCCCGACGGTTGACGAACGGAAAAATTGAAAGCACTCATCTCGCTTAACAAGAGAACGGAACGGGTTTTCCTCATCGGTTTGGAACTCAAATCGGGGTCGGGCCAGGCCCTCCGGGAATCGTTGGACGAATTGGCCGAACTGGCTGTCACAGCCGGGGGGGCCGTTATCGGCGAAGGCATCCAGAAGCTGGAAGCGCCCGTTGCCGGGACATTCATCGGTCCCGGAAAAGCGGAGGAATTCGCGCAGGTCTGCGCGGCCGACCACGTTGACACAGTGGTCTTTGACGACGAATTATCCCCGGCCCAAACCCGCAATCTGGAGGACATTTTCAAGTGCAAGGTGCTGGATCGCACTTCCCTTATTCTGGACATATTCGGGCAACGCGCCCGGACGCGCGAGGGCAAGCTGCAGGTGGAACTGGCCCAATTGCAGCATTTGTTGCCGCGCCTGACGCGGTTTTGGGGACACCTTTCCCGGCAATCCGGCGGCATCGGCATGCGCGGCGGCGAAGGCGAATCGCAAC